>JAYFOG010000014.1:0-28465 GCA_034932965.1 Methanocorpusculum sp. | reverse complement strand
TGTCCAGGTCGGAACTGCAATCAAGAAAGCAATCACAAATGCAAAACTGAACATGGTCAAAGTCCGCCGCGGATGCGGTTCATGGGAATGCGGCTGCGGTATGAAACACTCTGTACCAATGCAGGTCACCGGTAAAGCCGGGTCCGTCACCGTTACCCTTAAACCGGCTCCGAAAGGAATCGGTCTTGTGACTGGTGATGTTGGTAAGAAAGTGCTTACTCTTGCAGGAATCCAGGATGTCTGGGTCAACACGAGTGGAAACACCAGAACCACCCTCAACTTTGCAAAGGCAACCTTCAATGCACTTCGCGAATCGAATATGATTCGTATCGGAGGGCGCAAATAATGTATGCCGTTGTTCAGGTTCGCGGTGTGGTCAATACCCGCCGTGACATTAAGGAAACCCTGAAGATGCTCCGTCTTCACCACATCAACCACTGTGTTCTTGTGCCTGAGACCCCCGAGTACCTCGGTATGATCCGGAAAGCAAAGGATTTCATTGCATTC
Organism: Methanocorpusculum sp.; assembly: GCA_034932965.1. Taxonomy (GTDB): domain Archaea; phylum Halobacteriota; class Methanomicrobia; order Methanomicrobiales; family Methanocorpusculaceae; genus Methanocorpusculum. The sequence continues at coordinate 27,958 of JAYFOG010000014.1, read as the reverse complement.
GGTGAAGTTGATGCTGCTACAGTGGCAACTATCCTCACCACCCGTGGAAGACTTACCGGTAACAAACCTCTCACCGAAGAGTATGTGAAATCTGCAACTTCCTATGGAAGCATTGAAGAATTTGCAGCTGCTCTTGTCAACGGTGAGATCCGTATGAAAGATGTCCCCGAACTGAAACCGGTGCTTCGTATGCACCCGCCAAGAAAGGGATACAAGACCACGAAACGCACGTATACCCAGGGCGGTGCCCTTGGCTATTACGGTACGGAGATCAATGATCTTCTGATCAAAATGAGGTAATAAGCATGCCAGTAAACAAGCGTTCAAAGTTCCGGGGAACCCGCACATGTGGTGGAGGTACTCACAAAAACCGCCGTGGTGCAGGTAACCGCGGAGGTCGTGGAGCAGCCGGATGGCGTGACCACAACTTTACCCGCTGGTATCTTCTCGGTAAGACCGAGGGAAAACACGGATTTGTCAGTAAGATATCTGTAACGTATGAGGTTCTTGATATTGGCGACATCGATCAGATGATTCCTGATCTTGTTGCCCGTGGAATTGCAACCCAAAATGGAGATGTTATTACTCTTGATGCCGCACAGATTGGCGTAGAGAAGATCCTCGGCGGAGGCAAGGTCACTCATAAACTTGCTATCACTGCAGAGGGCTTTTCAGGCCGTGCTGTTGCGAAAATCGAGGAACTGGGTGGAACCACCCAGACCTCCGAATAATTTTTTTTGGTGTATAACTCATGGGAGAACTGTTGGATCGAATGGAACCGCTGCTGGCAAGAATGCCTGCAGTAAAGCCACCGGAAGGTCATGTTCACTTCAAAAACAAGCTGATGTGGACAGCTGCGGTGTTGCTGCTGTATTTTATTTTAACGAACATTCCGGTGTTTGGTCTTTCCGCCACATCAATCGATGTTTTTGAGTATTATCGTGCCCTTTTAGCGGGAGCACAAGGTACTATCCTGCATCTTGGTATCGGACCGATCGTTACCGCATCAATCGTTTTGCAGTTACTCCGCGGTGCTGATCTGATCAAAATCAACACGTCGGATCAGCGTGGCCAGGTACTCTACATGGGTCTGCAGAAGCTGCTTATCTTTGCCATGATCATTCTTGAAGCTCTGCCGAACGTGCTGGGCGGATGGATGACTGCTGATGCATCTGTTTCAGCATTTTTCGGCGGGAACGCCGGATTTGTCATGCTGCTGATCTTCCTGCAGATCTGTATTGGGGGTGTTCTCGTCATGTTTATGGATGAGGTCGTTTCCAAATGGGGTATCGGTTCCGGTGTCGGTCTTTTTATCGTCGCAGGAGTCGCCCAGGGTCTTATCAACGGATTCTTCAACTGGGAAGCAACGACCGATCAGTTCGCTGTCGGCTTTTTCCCAAGACTGTTCCAGGTCATCGCTGATGGTTCAAACTTTATTGAATACTTTGGTCTTCAGCTCCTGGCTCTCGTAACAACCGTGGGACTGTTCTTCGTGATCGTATACGTTGAATCAACCCGTATTGAGATACCTCTCGCCCATGCAAATGTCCGCGGCGCCAGATCAAGATTCCCGGTAAAACTTGTTTATGCAAGTGTTCTGCCGATGATCCTTGTCCGTGTGCTTCAGGCAAACGTCCAGATGATTGGTATGTTTCTCTCGAGTATAGGATTCACAGCACTTGGCGAGTATAACGGTTCAACACCGATTAACGGCCTGATGTGGTTCCTTGCTCCGATCAACCAGCCTCAGGACTGGATGTGGTGGCTCTCTTCTTTCACAGGAACCGGTCATGCTGCATGGGAGGTTATTCTCCGTGTGGGTATCGACTGTACGGTGATGATTCTCGGAGGGGCCCTCTTTGCGATCTTCTGGGTCAAGACGGCAGGTCTCGATTCAAAGCATGTTGCCCGGCAGATCCAGAACTCAGGTATGCAGATCCCCGGCTACCGGAGATCTCCGGCCGTTCTCGAACGCTACCTTGACAGATACATTCCCCGTGTAACTGTTATTGGAGGTGTGTTCATCGGTCTTCTGTCTGTTCTTGCAAACATGCTTGGTATCATCGGCTTTGTCGGCGGAACCGGTCTGTTGCTGACGGTCTCGATCATTTACCGTCTGTATGAACAGATCGCTAATGAGCAGATGATGGAGATGTATCCGTTTATGCGGGGATTCTTCGATAGAGAATAATCTAATATCCAAAAAATATCTCTTATTTTTTCATTTTTCTGACAGCTTGTATCTTCTCTTCCAGAGTTTATCTTATCATCCGGGGCAACGTGAAAATACCTTTATTAGCATCAAAACCCAACCTTAAAGATACTATCTCCAAAGGAAGAGAATATCCATGTCAGGCAAAAAAGTAATCATCACCGGAGTTCCCGGCGTCGGCAAAACCACCGTCATCAACTCTGCATTTGAAAAAATCACCGCTGAGGGTGTCAAATACCAGAATCTCAACTTCGGCAGTTTCATGTTCGAAGTTGCCCAGGCCGAAGGTCTCGTTGCTGACCGCGATCAGATGCGAAAACTCGACCGCATTTCCCAGAAACGTCTTCAGAAGACCGCCGCTGAAAAGATCGCCGCCATCGACGGAAACGTCATCGTCGACACCCATGCATCCGTCAAGACCCCAAACGGCTACCTTGCCGGCCTTCCCGAGTGGGTCGTCTCGGCAATCATGCCTGACGTCATCGTTCTCGTTGAGACCGACAATGATCAGATCCTTATCAGAAGACTCTCTGACGAAACACGTGTCCGTGATCTTGAAGGCTCCAAATCCATCGCTGAACACCAGGAAATGAACCGTGCGTTCGCCGCTGCATACTCAATGCTCACCGGCTGTACCGTCAAGATCATCACCAATGCAGACTTCCTTTTAGACAAGGCAGTCGATGAACTTGCAGCAACTCTGAGGTAACTGGTCATGGACAGAGCCGAGTTCAGCAAGAAATACAGCATGTATATAGCCCTTGCTGTAGTTTTTGGCATGATGCTCCTCTATGGCTGGCAGGAAGCCCGTCAGGTGATCGCAGGTGTTGTGAACATCGTTGTAGGTCCGTTTGCGGCACTTGGTCTGCCGTTCTTTGCCCTTGTTCTGATCCTTGCCACCATCACCGGATTCTACTCATCTCTCATCCAGAAATACACCATGGATTATGACAAGATGTATGAGAATCAGGCGAAGATGAAGGATTTCCAGGCAAAATTCCGGGAAGCCCAGCTCTCCGGCGATGAAAAACTCATCAAAAAGATGCAGGCACGCCAGCAGGCGATGATGGCCGATCAGATGGAGATGTCCAAAAACCAGTTCAAACCCATGGCATATATCCTGGTTTTGACGGTCCCGATCTTCTTCTGGCTGATCGAACACATCCCGACCGAAGCACAGATGCTTGCCGATCCAAGCCTCTCGACCGCGATCGTTATCCCGTTCGCCGGCCTGTCCACTTACTTTGAAGTCTACCTCGGCTTCTTCCCGCTGTGGATCCTCTGGTATATGCTGTGTTCCTTAGCCATGTCCCAGATCATCAGAAAAGCCCTGAATATCGGGGGAATATAAGTGAGGATCACGATCAGCGGATCGCCTGGATCAGGTACGACAACGCTCGGCCGTTCGATCGCAGAGAAGTATGGATACAGATATGTGTCAGCCGGTGAAGTGTTCCGCGGTCTTGCAAAAGAACGGAACATGGATCTTGCGGCATTTGGAAAAATCGCAGAAAATGATCCTGCGATCGATCTTGAGATCGATGCCAGACAAAAGGAGATCGGCGAGTCGTCAGATGATATCGTCCTTGAAGGCCGTCTTGCAGGCTGGATGGTCGAGAACGCTGATCTTAAGGTTCTTCTCTGCGCTTCTCCCGAATGCCGTTCGACCCGAATCGCCGCACGCGAGGGTCTTACTGAAGATCAGGCATATGAACTGACCGTCGAACGCGAGGCATGCGAGGCCGGACGGTATATGGAGTATTACGAGATCGATATCCTCGACTTCTCGCCATATGATCTGATACTGAACTCTGAAACATTCAGAGCAGACGAGTTATTTGCTGTCGTTGACGCTGCTGTTTCTTCGATCCTGAAACGGGCATGATCCGTTTTTTTCATCTCTTTTTTCTGATCCTTCGATAGATAAAAACTCTGAAGTTTTTTTTCACATGCAGAGTTGGTCATTCTCCTCATTCTTCACTCCCCCCTCTCTCCAGAATTGGGTCAAGGCCAACGCTGAGTAAGTCCTATCTAAAAAAAGAATGAGCGCCCCATCTTGACTAGAACGAAGCGATCAGTGCAGTGATGATCCCTGTAAGAAAGATCCCGTCAAATGTCCCTGCCCCGCCGATCGAAAGCATCACCGCTCCCTTCCCGGAAACATCCTTCAGATGCAGGAGATCTGCGCCGATCAGCGTTCCAAGCGTCCCTGCAGTATACGCGATCCCTGCTGCCGGAAGACCAAACCCTCCTCCAAGGATCAATGCCGCCGCAAGCGTGACCGCCGGTCCGACAAAAAACGGCGTCGCGATCCCGATCCCCCGTACAGGTTTTGCCGCGAGATACACGCATATTGTCGTGATCGCGAGGGCCGTGATCATCTTCACAAGATACCAGGGGTCTGATGAAATACTGCCGAATGCGCCCATCAGGATAATGTAGACCGAGATCAGGATCGGGATCACTGCCCCGCCGAGATTGATGAAGAGACGCGTACTGCGGGGTTCTGCTTCGGCCGCGTAGGGTTCGGGCTCGAACCTGTCGGTCCTGTACATCTTATCATACATAGAAGGAGCATACTGTCCTGACGGTTTTCTTGGGGCGGGCTCCTCTTTTGGTTTCCGGTCACGCGGTTTCAGCGTTCCAAGAGGGATATTGATAAAACTTCCGACAATGATGGCAATGACCAAAAGCACGATCATCCAGAACCCAAATCCGAGACCGCCGAGTGCGGTTCCGATCAGTCCGAAAAACAACAGGGGCAGACCTAGTACGACGAGCAGGATCAGGGCCAGCAGAACCCAGATCGATATCGGGCTGAAGAAAAGTTTTGACACTGGTATTTTGTTTGTGGGGGCTGATATAAATGTTATCTGGTCGCTAACCAATCGCTATCTTAATATTCTGTTATGTCATATTCATTAAGGTAATTTAGCCCGTTAGTGTAGTGGTCAATCATGGGGGACTCTGGATCCCTCGACAGCAGTTCGAATCTGCTACGGGCTACTTGTTTTTTTGATTTTTTCAGCATGATCGGCAATCTCTATCTATCTCAAGGTCCTACTCTATTACATGAAACTGATTCGTGCGCCGAATCTTGCACGTGCACATGAACTTGTTATCCGTTATATTCTGGAAAAAGGTTCTCTGCTGACCACCGAAAACGGAGAGGAAACCGTCGAGACCGATGAGATCTGCATCAGTGTGGACACTCCCCTCGCCTCCCCGATGGTCTCACCTTCCTCCCGCTTTAAGGAAGCATTTCTGGATGAGTATGCAAAAAATCTCATCTTTGGCTCGGAATCGGTATTTGAATATGATTATCACGGACGTCTGTTCGACTGGGGCTGCGGTCTTATGCAGAACGGCGAGATCCATCAGGATCAGATCCAGTATATCATCGATAAACTGCAGCAAAGTCCGGTTTCCCGCCGTGCCGTCGCCGTCACCTGGTGTCCCCCGGTCGACGCAAAACTTGCCGACTGCCCCTGCCTTCAGCTTGTCCAGTGTGTGGTCAGAGACGGAAAACTGAATATGAAAATCGTTTTCCGGAGTAACGACATGCTTTCTGCCGCCGGATCGAACATGTTTGCTCTCGCAAAACTTCAGGCGCACATTGCAGACAAAATCGGTGTCGGTGTCGGGACATACACGCATATATCACTCGTCCCCCATGTTTACTACAAACGGGATGCCGCGGATATCCCGCCGTTTTGCGAAAAAGGAGCACAGTTCACCCCGCGTGTCGAGGTCTGCCGGGTATGCGGTGTTTGCGCAAAAGCAAAACGCTGACCTTTTTTTTACTCCTCGTCCATAATACTCCAGAACCCTTCTTTGGGTCCGATGATCAGATGATCCAGCAGTTTGATCCCGAGCAGCTCTCCCGCTGCCTGCATATCCTTTGTTATCTTCAGGTCCTGCCTGCTTGGATGGAGGTTTCCGGACGGATGATTATGGATAAGGATCATCGCCGCCGCCCGATCCTGGATTGCTCCGGCAAACACCTCCCGCGGATGGATCTGTGATTCATTGAGGAGGCCTTTGGTAATGAGTCTGACCTTCAGCACCTCGTGAGCACCCGACAAGGTCACTGAAACAACGTTTTCCTGCGTATCATAACGGTACTGATGAACAAACGGGAGAACATCCTCTGCTTTATGAATGACCGCAAACCGGTGAACAGGCGGGGGAAACCTTCGTGCGAGTTCCAGGGCAGCCATTATCTGGCAGGCCTTCGCCTCCCCCATCCCGTTCACCCCGCAAAGATCGTCCACCTGCGTCTCATAGGTCCTCGTCATCAGGATCTTTGCGACCTTTTTTCCGATCTGGACCGCATCACAGCCCGGGATCCCCCTCCCGATGATCGCTGCAACCAGCTCTTCAAGTTCGAGGCTCGCCGGCCCCTTGGCGATCAGTTTTTCCCGGGGTTTATCAATATCCGCGGTGGTTTTCAGACTCATACTTACTTCTCTTTTGGCAAAGAGTATAGATAGTTGTTTCGTATAATGTCTTGTTCCCAAATCTTTATCCGATTTTCTGGACAATTAATAGTATATGAACACTCAGGACTGTATTGATGCAGCATTTTCCGGTGAATCCCAGGCAAACCGGAAGTACAAATCCTACTCCGAAGCAGCAGCTGACGAAGGATACGATCATGTAGCAAAACTTTTCCGTGCAACCTCGGCAGCGGAAGAGATCCATGCCCGCAGACTTCTGCGTGTCGGCGGCTACATCGGAAGCACCGTTGCAAACCTCGAAGCAGGCCGTATCGGCGAACTCCATGAGACCAATGAGATGTACCCGGAGTTTGTTGCTATCGCAGAAAAGGAAGACCGTCAGGACGCGGTTATCACCTTTACCCACGCAATGAAAGCCGAAGCGGCACACGCCGCCCTCTATCAGAAAGCACTTGATGCAGTAAAAGCAGGCAAAGACTTTGATGTCAAAACCATCTACCTCTGCCCGGTCTGCGGCAACATCGAGATCAACAAGACCTCTGAACGCTGTCCTATCTGCGGTATTCCCGGCGCATCATTCAAAGTAGTTGAGTAACTCCGGTTTACCCTTTCTCTTTTTTAACCTTGAATTTCGTATCCTTTGCCCTCTTTTGGGAGCCTCTATTTTTCTGTATCGATTATGTGCCGGGATCGTTCGGAATGATCCTGTGGTTTATCACTAAATGCCGGATTTTTCACACACTCTCAGCCGTTCTTGAGAATATATTTCGATATATGCGTTTTGAAAAAGTTTCCCCTCCATTATCTTTATCAAATTTCTGCACATAGTAACATATTATGAACACAGATGACTGTATTCTCAGTGCGTTTTCCGGCGAATCCCGGGTAAACCGCAAATATAACTCCTTTGCCAAAATAGCGGCCGACGAAGGATATGATCATGTTGCAAACCTCTTTCGTGCAACCTCAGCGGCGGAAGAGATCCATGCACACCGTCTTCTCAGTATCGGAGGATACCTCGGCAGCACCGCCGCAAATCTTGAGGCCGGCATAACAGCTGAACTCCGTGCGAGCACTGAGAGTTATCCCAAGTTTGTCACGATTGCGGAAAAAGAGGACAGACAGGAAGCAGTGGTCACGTTCACGCATGCTATGAAAGCCGAGGCAGCACACGCTATTCTCTATCAGGAAGCAGTTGATGCAGTAAAAGCAGGCAAAGACTTTGATGCGAAAATCATCTATCTCTGCCCGGTCTGCGGAAATGTCGTGATCGACAGGACCCCTGAACGCTGCCCTATCTGCGGTATTCCCGGCGCATCATTCAAAGTAGTAGAGTAACTCCGGTTTACCCTTTCTCTTTTTAACCCAGAATTTATTATCCTTTGCCGCCTCTATTCATATAATGAATCTTTCCCGGTATGCAAGAGATCATTTCAGCCTGATACTGATCGCCCTGATATTTCTGGCTATCCTTGCCGTCTCGTGGAACTATATCTTCCTGTTTATCCTTGCATTATCCGTGGCAGTCGTGATCCTGCCTCTGCATAGGAAGATGATTCGAAAAATACCTGCAGGTCTGTCCGCCGCGATCTTGACAACACTCGTACTCACGGTGATCATCGGTATTTGTGCGGTCATTGTTGTGGTCATAAGCTCTGACTTTGAGTATTTCATGTCCATTTTCCAAACCATCATCACCTCTGTGACAAATCTTCTCCATCTGACCGACGGCAGCGACTTCTCTGTGCGTGTGGTCGAGGAGGTAAAAAGCGTCATCTTCACCCTGTTTCCAAGTTTTGCGCTGAGCGCAGCACAGATGGTCCCCGCCTTCATCATCGATATCATCCTCTTTTACGCACTGGTCTATCTTTCGATCATCTTCGGTGACCGGGTATGGACCGACTTTTACGGGATCGTTCCGGAGAGTTCGAAGGAAAACGTCTCTCTGATGGCAAAAAAGACCAAGGACATACTCTTCTCGATCTATATCGTCCACGTCTTCATCGCATTCCTGACCTTCTTTTTAGCATACGGTTTTTTCCTGGTGCTCGGCTACGGTCACGAGATATTCTTTTCCACGATGTGTGCTCTGTTTGCCCTGATCCCGGTCCTGGGCCCGCTGATGGTGATCATTTTCGTCGGCGTCTATGCCTTGTGTCTCGGCGATATCCGGGGTGTTCTTCTGACCGCGACCCTTGGATATTTCCTGACCTGTGTCCTGACCGATCTGATCATCCGCCCCAAACTCACCGGGCAGAGGGTGAAGATCAGACCGATGCTGATGTTCGTCGGATTTTTCGGCGGAGCCATGGCGATGGGACTTCTGGGATTCGTTCTGGGTCCGGTACTTCTGATCCTCGGGATAACCGGATATGAGATCTTCATCAAAGAGGCGGGAAAGAAAAACCCGGGAGATGACGTATGAAAAAACCCAGGTTTGATGCAAAGCAGTATGCAATGCTTCGGGAATGCTCCGAGGAGAAGGATTTCACCCGCTGGAACGCGTGGTATGCTTTACATCTGAAAGAGACGATGTATCTGAGAAGTTCGGATGCATACGGAGCTCATCTCGAGGGCGGGGATCTTGCCTACTGGTTTTTGGAGGGCGCCGATCTCAGATTCGCGAACCTGAAAAATGCCGATCTCTCCTACTCGTATCTGAAGTCCGCCGATCTCTCGTATGCAAATCTTGCCGGGGCAAACCTCTGGCGTGCCTATCTTTCCCGGGCGGTTCTCGACGGCGCCAACCCGGATGCGGCCGTCTATGATTCGGCAGGAAAAATCAAATGCGATCCTGCGCAGGTCGCCCGGCTGAAAGCCGGTGTTCCTTCATGGAACGCGTGGTATGCACACGAGATCGCGAATAAACCGGATGACACCCGGGTCTTTGGCGCGTATCTGGAAGAGGCCTCGCTTGTGGGTCTGGATCTCTCGGGCGTGCATCTCTCCTATGCCCATCTGGAAGGTGCCGATCTCAGACACGTGAACTTTACGGGTGCCGATCTCACGCATGCCCATCTTGAGGGTGCTGATCTCTGGAAAGCCGATCTGACCTGCGCCGATCTGCGTTTTGCCGAGCTGGGGGGCGCAAATCTCGCCGGAGCCGTCAAAGTCAACACCTTATTTTAAACCGGGCGGCGAAACCATATATAGTTCCAGGAACTGATACGTTAGTATTATGGTAATGGGTTTTAGTGAAAACCTCCAGAATTCAATGGAGTATGCAAACACTGCATTCAAAACGTTTGGAAGCTGGTTTGTTCTGATCCTTTTGTATGCGGTGATGTTTGCCGGTACCGTCATGCTGCTTCTTGGAATGATTTTTCTGATGGGAAGTCTCATCGCCGTTTCCGCGCCGGTGATATCATCGGCGGCTGATCCTGCTATGATGACCGGTTCGATGATGACAGATCCGGCATTCGGCATAATCGCTTCGATCTCGGTCTTTTTGTTCATTCTTGGAACGATCGTCACGATCTTTGCCAGTATCTTCATCTACGGATTTATGATGCGGGTCTACCGCGGCGGAGAACTTGCCCTGAACAACTGGGGTAAGATGTTTATCGAGGGTATCCTCGCCCTGATCATCCTCTTCATCTACATGATCCCCTACACGGTTTTATCCACGATAACGATGCTTGGCCCGATGGATAACCTGGCCTATCTGATCATCGTTGCGATCATTATCCCGACCATCCTTCTAATCGTCTCTATGATGGTCGGAATCATGGGCATCATAAAGTTCGCAAAGGAAGAGAGTTTCGGCGCAGCTTTCCATTTCAAGGAACTTTTCAGCATCATCGGCAGGATCGGGTGGCTCAGATATCTTGGCTACTGGATCCTCCTCGGGCTGATCGTCAGCGTTGCAGAAATCGTTCTTCTGTGCATCCCGTTTGCCGGCAGTGTTCTGCTCGTTGCGGCCATGCCGTTTATCGTTATCGTAACTGCCCGGTTCTTTGCCAATCTCTATGAGTCGGCTCTTCCGGCAGCTGCCGAATAACTCCCCTTTTTTTCTATCTTCAGAATCACTGCAGACTGTCATACACTGATCCTTCCTTCCCGGACATCAGGTATTATCAGATTTGAAAACACATACGTACAGACACATCTAATAGCAGGTACCAATACATGGAAGAAAAAATACATGAGAAGATCCACTGGGCCGATGCAAAGGCATCCCAGGTCCCCTCGGATGTCCCCCAGCTGATCGCCACCGGTATAACTCCCTCCGGCCCCATCCATCTTGGAAACATGCGTGAGGTCATGACGGGCGATATGATCTACAAAGCCCTCCTCTCACGGGGAGTCGAAGCCGAACTCGTCTACATCGCCGACGACTTCGATCCGCTCAGAAAAGTCTACCCGTTCCTCTCTGACGAGTATCAGAAGTATATCGGCTGGCCGGTCAGCGATATCCCCTGCCCCTGCGGAAAACACAAAAGCTATGCAGAGCATTTCCTCGACCCCTTCCTCTCGGCGATCGAAGAGCTCGACATCCACCCCCGGATCATCCGAACCAGTGAAGCCTACCGCTCGGGAATGTTCACCGAGCAGATCAAAGAGGCACTCATCCATGCCGAGGATATCAAAAAGATCCTTGAAGACGTCTCCGGCAGAAAGCTCGAAGAAGGCTGGACCCCGTATTATCCGATCTGTTCAGCCTGCGGCACGATCTCCCGTGCAGCGATCCTCTCCCACGATAGCGAAAATCATACCGTCACCTACAAATGCCCCTGCGGTCACGAAGGTGTCTCCGACTACTCCAAAGGCGAAGGAAAACTCGTCTGGCGTGTCGACTGGCCGATGCGCTGGTCAGTTCACGGCGTAACGGTCGAACCGTTCGGCAAAGACCATGCATCGCCCGGAGGGTCCTATGATACCGGGAAGATCATCACCAAAGAGATCTACGGCTATGAAGCTCCCGTTCCGGTAACCTATGAGTGGATCAGCCTCAAAGGAAAAGGCGAGATGCACTCCTCAAAAGGCGTCGTATTAACGATCCGCGATATGCTGGACATCGTTGCGCCCGAAGTGCTTCGCTATCTGATCGCCAAAACCAAACCCGACAAGACCATCGCATTCGATCCGGGAATGGGTCTGCTTCGTCTGATCGACGAGTATGACAAGGCAGCCGCTGCCGGAGAATCCCGGGAGTTTGAACTCTCCAGGATCGCGTCTCCCCAGACAACGATCCCATTCCGTCATATGGTGACGGTCGTTCAGATCGCACGGACCGATGATGCCGTTTTCGACATCCTCAGACGCAGCGGATATGAGATCGTCGATAAAGAGGCTGTGCTCGATCAGGCAAACCGTGCCAAAGTATGGCTTGAACGGTATGCCCCCGATGACGCCAAGTTCGCTCTTGCCGAATCCCTGCCGGAAATCGCCGCCGGCGAACGGACCGAAGTAAAAGCAGCCGTTGCCGCGTATGCAAAACTGATCGTCGGTGCCGAGTGGAAAGCCGATGTTCTCCACAACGCCGTATACGATGCGGCACAGGCAGCCGGAGTTACCGGAAAGGATGTCTTTACCGGTATCTACCGTGCTTTCCTCGGCGCTGACAGAGGTCCGCGTCTTGGCTGGTTCCTGGAAGCGCTTGGCCGTGAAGAGACGATGAAACGTCTTCTTGAGATGTCGTTGTAAGCATGGCGAAGGACAAACTTCCTAAAAACCTCTCCGACGGCTGCAGACTCTGCTATATCGGGGCAAAGCTGGTCTTGTTCATTACCGGACGGTGTGATCGTGACTGCTGGTACTGCCCTCTTTCAGAAGAGAGAAAGGATCTCGACGTGATCTATGCAAACGATCAGAAGATCACCACGCCTGAAGAAGCGATCGCTGAAGGAGAAATCATGGACGCTCTCGGTACCGGCGTAACGGGAGGCGAACCTCTGATGGAGATCGAACGGGTCGTCGAGTTCTGCTCAGCGCTGAAAAAACACTTCGGCAAAGATCACCAGATCCATATGTACACCGGCCGGGCGCCGACCGAAGAGGAGCTCGCTGCCCTTGCCGGCTGTGTCGATGAGATCAGAATGCACCCGCCTCACGAGATCTGGAAGGACATTTTGACCTCGCCGTATGTTCAGTCGATCGCGGATGCGAAAAAGATGGGATTTCTGGTCGGGTTCGAGGTTCCTTCCCTGCCGGGTCTCCGGCATTTCTTCCCGCTGCTTGACTCCGTGGACTTTTTCAACATCAACCAGCTCGAATGGGGGGATGCATGTGCCGACAATATGCGTGCGCGCAAACTCGAGACCGAAAGCCCTCTCTGTAATGCGATCAAGGGTTCAACCAAATGGGCCGGCGAGATCAACGGCCATCCGAAAGTCCATTACTGCACATCCACATTCAAAGACTCGGTCCAGCTCAGGGAACGGCTCAAGCGTATTGCCATGAACTCCGCCCGGCCGTTTGATATGATCACTGAGGATGGTACGGTGATGTACGGGTCTATGGAAGTGAAAGGGGATCTCGATATGATCCTTCCGTGTCTTCGTGCCGGCAGTTACTATGAAGAGATGGAGGACGGGACGATCGAACTTGACTGGCAGCAGATGCGAAAGATCCCCCGCAAGTTCGGCGGCGAACGCAAAATCATCGAGCGGTATCCAAACAACGGGATGATCGTTGAGGTGATCCCCCAGTGAGTCTTCGGTCCTTTGCAGAGAACCTGTATGTTCACAGGCTTATCCGGCAGCTGACCTATGTCCCGACCCATGTAGCTATCATTCAGGACGGAAACCGGAGATTTGCAAAGGCCCGCGGAAAAGATCCGGCATTCGGCCACCGTGCCGGTGCCGAGACCACCATGAAGGTTTTCGACTGGATGGAGGAGCTTGGGGTGATCCACACCACATTTTACGCTTTTTCCACCGAGAACTTCAAGCGTTCGCCTGAAGAAGTGAACGAGCTTCTGGAACTTTTTATCGAAAAATTCTCCGAGATGATCCTGGACCAGCGTATCTACGACAAACAGGTGAACATCACGGTCATCGGAAATCGGTCGCTTATCAACGACCGGCTCATGGAAAAAATCAGGGACGTTGAGGAGGCGACGAAGGATCATCACCGCTATTATCTGCATTTTGCCATTGCCTACGGCGGCCGAAACGAGATCCTGGAGACAACGAAGTCGATCGTTTCAAAGGTCCGTGCCGGCGAGCTTTCGCCGGATGAGATCACGCCTGACTGCGTGACGGAACGGATGTATCCGGAAGTGGAGATGCCCCCGGTCGATCTGATCATCAGAACGGCGAACGACAAACGGACCTCAAACTTCCTCCCGTGGCTTGCGAACGGAAATGAAGCGGCCGTCTGTTTCTGTGTGCCTCCCTGGCCCGAATTTCGGTACGTGGATATGGTGCGTGCCCTTCGGACCTATGATCAGCGGATGAAGTCCTGATTTTATCTCCTCTTCATCCCTCGAAGAACCGTTTTTGCCTCCTCGTCCGCCCGGTAGGATTCACATATCTTCTGGATCGATTTGTTGTAGGTGCCGTCATCCAGCGAACTGTTCTCCAGATATGCATGAGTGATGGCCGGGAACTTCACATAACATACGGAAACCGCCCAGGCGACCGCCATTTGTACATAATATCCGTCGTGGGTGATAGTATCGAGCCGTTTCAGGACTGCCTGGATGTATTTTTCATCCACATAATAGGAGAGAAGCATCACCACGCCGAACCGAACGAAAAACTCCTTCTCCGAGTCAAGATACGGCTGGATAAACTTCCAGAATGTCTCCTGATGTTTTTTGACGATCTTCAGTCCCATAACGACCGAATCGCAGACCGACCAGTTGTCTATCTTCGGGATAAAATACGTGAGGGCAGCGGTGATTTCTCCGGGGTCTGCCTTTGCATACCCGATAACAAGTCCCTGGAGCATGATCTCCTCGAATGAGTCATCGGCCGCCTCTTTGAGATACCCCTTCCAGTCTCCTGCGGCGATCCTTTTTGCCAGGTCCCGGAGATCCGGGATCCGCACGCCGATGATGTTGTCCGCTCCCGGAATGAGTCCGCTTGAAAAACTTCGGTATTTCGGATCAGCAAGCCGTATGAGTTCTGATTTTATATCTAATCTCTCAGCGTGCTTTCGTGACTGCTTCACCTAAGGCTCTCCCTTTTTCGTATGCCGCTTTCAGCACTTCCGGTTTTGCGGTAATATCTTTTATCGTGTCCATATCGTTTTGCAGGAGTTCATCGAAGTATTTGGCGTCGATGATCTGACAGTATGCCTTCGCGGTAAGCACCGGTCCGATGAACACATCCGGCGTATCCATCCCGGAGATGCAGATGAACAGTGTTTTGCGGGTCTTTGCATGTTCATCAGAGATGAATGAGTTCTTCCGGTGATATTTCGCCATATAAAACGGCTGACACCGGTCCATGAAGGATTTCAGATGACCCGGTATCCCGTAGGTCATGACAGGGGTTGCGATAATGATCCCGTCGGCCTCCTTGAGCAGGGTAAAATACTTCTCTGCTTCATCCCGGATGACACAGGTCTCTTTTTCCATACAGTGATAGATCTGTCTGCATCCCGAAATATTCGCCTGGACGACATCCAATCTTTCAACACTGCATCCTGCATCCTCTGCGCCGCGGATCGCTTCGGTGAGTAGTTTGTCGGTGTTTCCCCCACCTACATTGCTGCCGAACAAGGCCACGATCTTTTTCGTCATTGATGAATGATATGCCGTGCAATCTATTAAAAGGTGCTTCGATAGATACAATAATTATCTTCCGGGACAATATTTCGCTGAAGTTAAATGTCAGAAGAAGAGAAGAAAAGTACCTGCGGGTGTCAGGGGCAGATGAACGAACTTGAACACAATATCGGACATGTTCCGGTGTTTTTCAAAGAACTCGCAAAAACCGATCCCCTGATGCATGAAGCAGTTTTAAAACTTGACAACTACATCTGGTCGGACGGTTCACTGACGCGAAAACAGAAAAAGCTGATCGCGATTGGTATTGCAGCCGCGATGAGAGATGATCATGCTCTGCGTGCCCAGCTCAACGGGGCCCAGATGGTCGGCGTTACTTTAGACGAGGTGGAAGAAGCACTCCGTGTATCCTATATGCTTGCCGGCATGCCGTCCTATGTCCACGGAAAGTACGTGGCCAGATCCGTTTTTAAGGAGTGAGGTCACCCTCACCCATTGTTTTTATCTGATTTCAAATCGAATCGTAATCAATGATTCTCTCACTGCCGCTTGCATTATCGGCATTTCTGGTTCTTATCACATTCCTGTTTGCCTGCTGGCAGGATCTGAAGACACGTACGATTTATGCCGCGACCTGGTATCCGGCGGCAGTCGGCTGCGGGGTTTTGGTCATCTGGTTCTGGGTCGAGTTTTTTTCTGCTCCGTGGGCAATGTATGTATTCCTCGCCTCGGTTTTCATTGCCCTCTTGATGGCTGGTTTCACCTATTTCGGCCTTTTCGGTGTGGCGGACGGAAAAGCCATGATCCTTTTGTCACTTGCGGTCCCCGTAACCCCGTTTGCGGCATGGATCTTTCCTTCGCTTGCTTTGTCCTCCCTCGTGAACGGTGCGGTCTTTGCTTTGATCGTTCCGGCTTTTTTTTGTCTGCGGAACCTTTTTGCCGGAAACCGGGCGCCGTTCTGGCTGATGTGCTCGGGAAAACCGGTTCCCGGAGAGTCGATCACGAAGTATTTCGGTTTTGTATCCGAGGATATCACCGAGGAGAACGGTGTTATTTCCCGGAATTTTTCCCGTGCCAGCAGTTCGATCCGTGCTCTGAGAACTCAGTCTGATATGTCGATCCGCAATCTGCGTGAGGATCCGGATACGTATGCCTCGAAACTTGAACTGTATGCAAAAGCCGGGCATGTCTGGATATCATATGGCGTCCCGTTTATGATCCCGATCACGATCGGGTATGTGACGGCTCTTTTTGGGTTTTCTCTGACGGATCTGCTTCTTGGATTTCTGATAATATAATAATGGGATTTTCGCAAGGGCTGGCGCGGATCGAATCGGGACGGCCCGCTCTGTGTCGATGATCGGCGCCAGCACCGCGCATGTCCAAATTCAGGGAACTTCTATTATTGTCAAACGCCAAATGTACTGTAAATGGGGTACCTCAGGGAACTTCCGGCGATCGGCCGTGATATCGGCTCAGTGCTTTTACTCGTAGGTGCCGCCACTCTTCTTCCGATCATTGTCGGCAGCCTTTATCAGGAGTGGTATGCCCTTCCCTGGATGGCGAGCTCCACGGTCGCGATGCTCGGTCTTGGCGGTCTGCTTCACCTCCTTCCAAAAAATACCAAATCTCCAAGAGCCAGTCTGTCGATCTCAGCGACCGCTGTCATCTGGGCTCTGGTTGGATTTCTCGGCTGTTTTCCCTTCATTTTTGCAGGCATGCCCTTTATCGACGCTGCGTTTGAATCCATGTCCGCTTGGACGGGGACAGGTTTCACCATAACAACCAACCTGGAAGACTGGCCAAAGACCATTCTTCTGTGGCGTTCCCTTATGCAGTGGATAGGGGGGCTTGGTATCGTCGCATTTATGCTGACGGTCGCGAGCCGCTCGGGACTTGTCACCCAGAACCTCTACCGGTCGGAAGGCGGGTCTGAATCATTTATGCCCAGCGTTATCGCGACCGCTTTTCAGATGTGGAAGATCTATCTCATTTTGACGCTGATCGCGATCCTGGCGATCCTTCTGACCGGCCTGAGTCTCTGGGACGCCGTCAACGTTGCTTTTTGCGCGATCGCGACCGGGGGGATGAGTATCTATGCTTCCGGGATAACTCACTTTGACAATCTGGCGCTTGAAATGGTGCTGATCCCGATAATGCTTGCCGGCGCGATCCCTTTCCGGCTCTATTACGTCATTTACGTCAGCAGATCGTTTCGGGAGATCCTGCATGACCGGATCCTGCACATGATCATCGGGGTGTTCCTTTTGGTCTCCGCGGTTTTGATCGTTGAACTTTCCGCCGCAGGCATGCCCCTTCTTGAAACGCTTCGGGAGAGTCTTTTTATGGCAGGAACCGTTGTCAGCTCAACCGGGTTCCAGAACACGACCTTTGCCGGCTGGGGAATGGCGCCCATGCTGTTTCTCTCGATCTTCCTTTTGATCGAAGGAGGGCAGGGAAGTACATCGGGAGGTATCAAACTGAATAGGGTCCAGGTCATGTTCGAGGCCCTTGGCTGGTGGTTTAGAAAAACGCTCCGGAGTCCACGAGCCGTCGTCCCGATGCGTCATGACGGAAAACCCATCTATGGTAAATATGCGGAGGGGCTGATCGCAAAATCGCTTCTGCTGATACTATTATATCTCTTACTTCTGGTTGGAACGCTGATCGTGTTTCTTCACGACCCGTACTTCTCGGCAAATCTGGCAAACACTATCTATGATCTTTGCAGCTGTATTGGAAACAACGGCAGTTCGACCGGGGTCGTCGGACCTCTTATGCCGGATTATGCGAAGATCATTCTGTTCTTCGTCATGTGGGTCGCCAGACTGGAGATCATTCCTGCCCTCATCCTTGGCTGGGGGATCCTCAGAGGGTTTGACACCCAGAAGGGATCGAAAAAGAGAGGGTAACAGACCTCCGCATCCGGATCGTCTTTCCCAGACTGCGTGGATTTAACTCAAATTATATGTATCCTGCAGATCAATATATACGGGAATGAGACAGATCGCCCTCTATGGAAAGGGAGGTATTGGAAAATCCACGACATCGGCCAATCTCTCGGCGGCATTTTCGGAGATGGGGCTCGATGTCATGCAGATCGGCTGCGACCCGAAACATGACAGCACACGGATGCTGATGCACGGACGCTGGATCCCGACCGTTCTTGAGCAGATGTATGATCAAAAAGAGATCAAAAGCGAAGACATCATCTATCAGGGATTTGGGAACATCCGCTGTGTCGAGGCAGGAGGGCCTGAACCCGGGATCGGATGTGCCGGCAGAGGGATCATCGCAACGTTCCAGCTTCTGGAAAAAATGCAGGCCCTCTATGGAGATGTTGTCGTCTATGACGTTCTCGGCGATGTCGTCTGCGGAGGATTTGCCATGCCGATGAGGGACGGGTATGCCCGTGAAGTCTATCTTGTCACGAGCGGAGAGCTTATGAGTCTCTATGCGGCGAACAATATCTGCAAAGCTATCGCCAGAATATCAGAGCGGAGCTCGGCAAAATGCCGGCTCGGCGGTGTGATCTGCAATGCAAAAAATATGGAAAACGAACGTGAACTCGTCGAGGAGTTTGCAAAACGAATAGGGTCAAAGCTTGTCTGTTATATTCCGCGGAGCAACTCCGTCAGAGCAGCTGAAGTGAACCGGATGACGGTCATCGAACATGATCCGGCAGCTGATCAGGCAAAAGTTTATCGCGACTGTGCAAAGACCATTCTGGAAAACACCGATCTTCGGATCCCGACGCCGCTTGCACTGGAGGAACTGGAAGAGCTTGCAAGAGAGTATCTCTGAGTCACGGATGGGGGGGTGCACCCTTACCGGTGCTCTTTCCGTCGCCTGTTTTATTCCCGGGGCAGTAACGGTAGTTCACGCTCCCAAAGGCTGCGCTCATCAGACTTTTTCCATGCTCCATGCTCTGATGAATGAAGCCGAGACGAAGACCGTTCCTGAAATACTCGTCTCCGGCCTGTCGGACAAGGATGTCATCTTCGGCGGAGAAGCCTGTCTGCGTTCGGCCCTCGACCGTGCAGCAGCTAAAGAACCCGAACTGATCATCGTTGTGACGTCCTGCGTCCCGGAAACGATAGGCGACGACTGTCTTGCCGTCTGCCGGGAACATCCGTATTCAAACCGCACCCTCTATATCCCTACATCCGGTTTTCTGGGAGGGAGTGCAAAAGACGGGGAGAATGCTGCGCTCATCGGCCTTTCGGCTCTGGCAGATCCTGCAGATCCTGTTCCCGGGACCGTAGGGATCATCGGTGAAAAAAATCTGGAGTCCGAGGTCGAGGAGAACTTTGCCGAGGTAAAACGGCTGCTCGATCTTCTTGGCCTGACCATCACGGTCCGGTTCTGCAGAAACTCCTGCGTAGCTGATCTTCGAAAACTGGGGGCAGCATCCTGTTTTATTCTCAGAGATCACCGGTGCGCCGACGCCGGACGCGAACTCGGCAGAAGGTTTTGCCGGCCGGTGGTCGGCGGATTTCCCCGCGGGCTTTCCGGCTCGATCGCATTTCTTCAGGAGACCGGCAAAGCCTGCGGGCTTTCTGCGGAAAAAATCGAATCGGCCGTTCAGCAGGAAACCAAATATCAGAAGAAAATGCTGGGACGGTTTGCAAATCTTGCCGGCAGCAGGGTCTCTCTCGGCGCAGAACCGTTTGAAGGGACCCTCACCGCAGCACGCGAAGCGCTTGCATGCCTGGATATGACCGAGTCGTCTGACGGGATAAACGTCAGACTGCCGTTCTATCTGCCGGTCGGCGTATCTGGGACCGTGAAAATGCTTTATCTCTGGCGGCGGGCGGTCTTGCATGGCTGAAGATCTGTGTGTGAATCCTGTCTGGCCGTGCGCCATGACCGGTGCCTGTTCAGTTCTTGCCGGCATCTCCGGGATGGATGTTCTGATCCACGGCTCTTCGGGCTGTTATTATTATCCCCGGTCCCTGCTGAAAGTACCTCTCTTCTGCACCTATCTTCTGGAATCGGAGATCGTGTTCGGGACGGTCAACCGATTAAAAGAGGTTGCCGGCGGCCTTTCGGCTGCGGGCAGGCCGATAGCCGTTTTGAACACCTGTATCCCGGCACTCACCGGCGAAGATCTCTCCGGCGCGCTGTCTGAGGAAACGGCCCTCTTTGTGGATGCCCCTGGTTTTCTCGGCAATGTCGAGGAGGGAGCAAAGATTGCGTTTGACCGTCTGGGGATCAAAACCGATCCGTCGCGAAACGGCGTGAACATCGACGGCATTTCCTTGCTGGATCTTTTCTGGCGTGGAAATCTGCATGAAGCCGACCGGCTTTTACGGCTCATGGACGTCCCGGTCGGACTTCGGCTCGCGAAAGACAGCTATGCAAATCTTCGAAAAGGCGCAGCTCTCCACACCGTCTCCGTTAATCCTTCGTATCCGTCCGGCGTTGGAACGATGCTCGGCTCGTTTTTGTTCCCTGACCTGAAAGACACCTGTGACAACCTCGCAGAAGCGTTTCCGGATGCGGATATAGAACCTGTCCTTGAGGAGTGGCGGCGGGCCGACGAACAGATGTTTTATTCAAGCGACAAATATCTCCGAAAATATGAGCCGCCGGTCGCTGCCGTCTGCGCTCAGGAAAGTTACGCACTCTTCGCCAAAACCATGATGGAACGTTACTTCGGCGCCGAGGTCCCGGTGATCCTTGCACGAAACCGTGATGCTGCGCATATCCCCTGTGAGACGGATCTGACGAAGATCGTGCGGGAAATCAGCGCCTCCTGTCCTGATCTCATCCTTGGTTCCACCTTTGAAGCAAACGCCTGCCCAAACGCCGCATTCCTCGGGATCACTCCTCCCGACCGGAGCCGTGTCTCGATAGCGGCTCGGCCGATAGCCGGCATCGAAGGGGGTATCATGTTTCTGGAAAACGTGCTGAATACGCTGATCGATGCCGCGTCTCACAAACAAGAAAACAAAAAATACGAGAGTCTTTGATCGAAGATCTCAGTCGGTTTTTATCGTTGTCAGTTTGACCGATTCGACCCCTTTCAGAGACATCAGACGCTCTGCAAGCTGTTTCAGCTGTTCGCCCTGTCCTCTGACGAGGATGACTTCAAGACAGCGCTCATCGCTGACATGGGAATGGATCGTCGACTGGACGATATGTCTGTTTGCATGCTGGATCTCAGTGATCGCTTCCATAAGACCGCGGTGATCATGATCATAGACCATCGTGATAACACCCTGGCGTTCTCCGGACACATCGTTCATCCATTCATAATAGGTGATATAGGAACGGATCGCATCCCGGATCCCCTCCGATCGTGAAGAGTATCCGCGTTTTCCGATAATATCATCAAATTTATTCAGCAGGTTCTCAGGCAGCGATATACCTATGCGTGAAAGATCCGACTCTCCAACCATATTCAGATATTTGTCGTAGCTCTATATTAGAGTTCTTACATAATCTGAATTATGTACATACTCTCGCATACTTCGAATGAAAAAGAGAGGGATTAATTACTCTTCCCTGAAGAAGAGTAGACGATCTTTGCTGCGAGAAGGATCACAACGAGAGCGGCAAAAATACCTATGATCAATGCGATTATAGCGCCGGCCGTACTATCGCCGAGCGCATAATCCGGCATGGGGGCTGTCCATCCGATCGGATCATCGGCCTCGGCGATCTCTTCTCCGGTTGCCGGAGCAAAAATCTCTTTCACGCCTCCGCTCACAAGAAGCGTACTGTCAAGTCCGTCCGGGTCGCTTGAAGCAAAGAAAACCGCACATCCTCCGATGATGAGTGCGATCACAAGACCTGCGACCAGGACTTTTTTCATCGGAACCGGCTGTTTTGTTGTGTCTCCGGTAAGTTCCGGCCGGACGGTGAAGATGAGTGTCACCACGACAGCGGTTATGACGCCTTCGATGATACCGATGATCGCGTGATACACAAACATCGTCGGAAGCCCGATCACGATAGGGACCGCGCCGAGAAGTGCGATCTCAACGGCGGCACAACATGCAGCGATAACACATGCAAGCCATGCAGCTATGCCGGCAGCTCCGGCGGCAGGTATTCCGGGAATGAAGGATTTGATTCCTTTATAGGAATAAAATCCGATAAATCCTGCAATAACTCCCATGTTGACAATGTTTGCGCCAAGTGCCAGCACACCGCCGTCACCGAAGATGAGGGCCTGAATGATCAAAACGATCGTCAGAACAAAGACGGCGGCAAACGGCGAGCCAAGAATGATGGCAGCAAGAGCGCCGCCCACCAAATGTCCGGAGACCCCAAACCCGGTCGGGAGATTGAATGCCTGAAGGGCAAAAATGCCCGCGGCAATGACCGCGAGGATCGGGATCTTGGATTCATCAAGATTTTTCCTTGCCCAGTTTATTGCAAGAGCAATAAAAACAAGAGCAATTATCCAGAATACGATGCCGATAGGGACGCCAAGTCCGCTATAGCCGAACAGAAAATCAGGTATGTGCGTAGTGTTTTCACCTGTATATTACAATAACACGTATTATGTAATAAGTGTTACTGGAAATGACGGTTGAGAAAAAATGTAATATTTTTACGATCCGAATCTGCGTTTCGTGTTATTTTTCCTCGGTGACCATATCCAGCAGATCCCCGCCCTCCTCCACGTCTTTCAGACGCGCCTCGCCGATCACCAGCGTTTTGCCGATCATCTTCTCTTTGCGGTAATCGGAAACCACACAGAGAGAATGGGTTCCGGTTATCTGGGAGATGTTTCCGAGAAGTTCCGCCCTCTGCACGGTTTTTTGCGGCGAACCGTAGCAGGTTAGGATCGTTTTGTTTTCAAACACCGCAAATGCGTGGAAGGGTGCTCTTCTCAGCTCCTGCACGTCGATCCCTATCGATCGCAGGTGATCCTCCGGCCGTTTGGGCAGACCATCCGGCTCTGGATTATGGCCGGACGGAAGGGATGCTGGACCGCGTGCCTCCTCGGCCGGCGTGTAATCCAGCAGATCGATCGGCATGACAATATCGTCGTTGAAGAACTCCTCGAGTCTCATCGCCATCTCAAGCGTCGTGCCCATCCCTCCTTCGTATTTACTGATTGTCCGTCTGGACACACCCAATGCGTGGGCGAGATCGCCAAGCGACATCGACTGTCCCTCCCGGAGGGTGCGAAGCCTGTCGGCATCGATGTTCACGTACAGACCTCCCGGTGAAGCATACACAAGCGGGAGTTCGCCTTCAGCAAGATAATCATACAGGGTGGACGATGAGACTGCGTTTATCCCGTATCTGACATAGATTGCCCCGCGCTCCAACGCAACATCCCGCGCGCGCTCTCCGATGATCAGGGGGACCGCGTGGAGATGGCGTGCGATCTTGTCAAGATCCCAGGCAATGTCTTCATTTACGCTGTCGATCTGTGAAACCACTTTGATAACGAGCAGATTCTCTCCCTTTGATGTCATCAGGTCGAAACTTCTCGGACGAATTTCGCATCGTTCCGATACATTGTATCCGGTCATCAGGAGGATACTGACCACGGTCTGGAGGAGTCTGTCGTTTGACATGAGATGTATAATCGTAATAGTAATGCGGTTCTATAAAATAATATCATTTATGTTACTCGGACTTGACGACACGGATTCTCCGGATGGGATGTGCACAACGTATCTTGGTGCAGTCATAGCCGACGAGCTGGAACGTCTGGGATATACGGTCACCTGCTGCCGCCTTGTCAGACTGAATCCAAACGTGATCTGGAAGACCCGGGGAAACGCCTCGATCTGCATCGGGATCGAAAGCGGGGATCCAAAAACCGTTTTTGATATCGCCTGCGGATTTGTGGACCAGTTCGCGGAGTTTTCCTGCCAAAAGACCAATCCCGGCGTGGTAGTCGTCGATTCCCCTCCGGATCCGGCATATTATTTCCAGGCCCTGCAGAGATTCTGCACGATACAGGAGACGGTTTCCCGGCTGCAGGAGATCGGAGCTTTGTATAAAGGATATAAAAACGGCCGGGGACTGATCGGGGCGCTTGCGGCCGTTTCGTCAGTTCTTCCGGACAAAACATATGAGTGTCTTGCCTATCGAAAGGCTGAGATGTCCGGGACCACCCGGATCTATGAGGATGAGGGATTTTTTATCGCGGAGGAGAAAACGGCCCCGCATACCTGGGACACTGTTGACTTTATCCGCAGAGAGATCGTCTGTGTTCCTCATGGAAAAGACCCGGTATTATACGGGATCCGCGGGGAAAGTTCCGCATGGGTGCAGGAAGCGGCCCGGTATCTGAAAACGGAAGAGCCGGCATTTTCCCGAATCTGGGAGACGAATCAGGGAACGGACGCCCATCTCCTTCCTCTTCCGGACGAAGGGCCGGCGGAAGGCGAATCCTACCGGTTTTCAGGGGTCGTGGAGTCAGCGCCGAAAACGAACCGCGGAGGTCATGTGCAGTTTACGATCTTTGCAAGCGGGGTGAACATCTCCGTGTTTGCTTTTGAACCGACCAAATATTTCCGGAACGCGGTCCGCGAACTTGCCTGCGGGGATCGGATCACCGTCTGCGGAAGTTTCCAGAAAGGGGTCCTGCATCTGGAAAAGTTCCGGCCGGAACATCTTGCCGGACAAAAGATGCGGGTCTCTCCCAAGTGTCCGGTCTGCGGAGGAAGAATGACCTCGGCCGGAAAGGACAAGGGATACAAATGCCGGGAATGTTCTGCAAGAGTCCGCGAGGTGCCGGATCGTTCAAGACCTCTTCAGATGAGATGGTATGAAGTTCCGCCGGGATCCAGACGCCATCTGGCAAAACCTGCTGTCAGAATGGATGGAGAGGGCGTTCAATCTTCATAAAAAAGGAGAAAGAGGGAGAAAAAAGAAGATTATCCGGTGATGTAATCATCGGTCCTGACCCAGGCCGCTGCTTCCACCGGCAGAACAAAGATCCTGCCGTCTCCTTTTTTCCCGGTCCGTGCATGTTCACGGATGATCTTTATCAACACCTCTACATCTTTGTCCGGGACGACGATCTCGAGTTTGGTCTTCGGGAGGGTCTTCACCTGCATTTTGCCGGCTCTGTACTGAAGACAGACACCACCCTGTTCACCGCGCCCGAGGACATCGGTGATCGTGACTCCCGGGATGTTGTTCTGTTCAAGTGCATTCAATACCTCATCCACCTTTTCCGGGCGAATGATCGCTGTTATCATTTTCATGTTGTGAAACCTCTTTTGTGCTTATGCCTGTTCTCCGTGCTGAGCAAGGTCCATACCGATGTACTCCTCATCCTCTGTGACCCGGAGTCCCATGGTCTTGTTGATGATCCATCCAAGGACAAACGTCAGCCCGAATGCATACACCATCGCGATAACCGCGTCAAGGACCTGGATACCAAACTGCTGTATGTTTCCTTCCAGAAGTCCCCCGACTCCGCAGATCGCGGAGACGGCAAAGACCCCCGTCAGAACTGCCCCGGCAAAGCCGCCCATCCCGTGGATAGCCCAGGCATCCAGCGACTCGTCGAGTCCTTTCTTGATCCGGAAGGTAAGAGCCGCGTAACAGACGACTGCTGTCAGAACACCGATCAGCATCGCGCCGATCACGTTCACATATCCTGCTGCCGGGGTGATCCCGACTAAACCGGCTAATGCTCCCGAGATGAAACCAAGGGAGTTCGGTTTTCCGCTCTTCCAGGAAAGGGCCATCCAGGTAAGAGCACCGGTGGCGGCGGAGGCTGCCGTCACAAGAAATGCACTTGCAGCCAGTTCATTTGCCGCAAGGGCAGAACCTGCGTTGAACCCGAACCAGCCAACAACCAGGAACATTCCGCCGATAAGCGTCATCGGGATGTTGTGAGGGGTAAACATATGTTTGCCGTACCCGACCCGCTTTCCGATCACCAAAGCAAGGGCGAGTGCTGCGAATCCTGAACTTATGTGGACGACCGTTCCTCCGGCAAAGTCAAGGGCGCCGAGCTGTGCGGCCCATCCGCCTCCCCACGCCCAGTGGGCAAGTGGAGCGTAGACCAGTGTCAGCCACAGAAGACCAAAGACTATGTAGGAGGACATCTTCACCCGTCCGACGATACCTGATGTCAGGATCGCCAGTGCCAGACAGGCAAACATCATCTGGAAACAGACGAACAGAATATCTGGTATCCCGCCTGTCACTCCATCGATCGGGATCCCGGACAAACCTACGTAGTCCAAAGACCAGCCGATCACGCCGCCCACATCGCCGCCGAAGGCAAGCGAGTAGCCGATGATGATCCACTGAACTATTCCAAGGGCAAGAGCCACAAATGACAGCATCATCGTTGAGATGACGTTTTTCTTCCTTACCATTCCGCCATAGAACAGCCCGACTGCGGGAACCATCATCAACACTAATGCTGCTGAAATGAGAACCCAGGCTGTTGCACCAGTATCAAGATCCATGAGTAATTCACCTAATCAGCACAACCAAATACAAATAACCCGAAAAACAGTCCCGCCCAATACCGGTGGTGGTTCCCCCACCACTCCCGGAGACCGAACTGTATTCCGGATTTTAAGTGGTGTTGATGTGCAGTTTTATTATATGTGTTCCTGATATAAAATGATATGCTCCATGTTAACAAGTGTCACAGTAGCACAGAATTAATAACCATTTAGAGGACATACAAATTAGCCAGATGACACTGGAAGAGAAAATCACCTTTTATTCCCGGGAAGATGCAGCAGCATTTCAGAAGTATCTCCGGGAGAAGGGATGTCCGTCACGGATATCTGTTGAACACAGCTTTTCGGGCACGCCGTATTTTGAGGGGACGATCGCGTCGATCCTGCATCTCATCGAGCTGATCGAGGCCAGAGAGCAGGATGCCGATCTGGATGAGCTGAAATCTGATCTGCTTTCACGCAGAAAAACCCTGGAGGAGTTTTTCGCATCACACAAAGCCGGTGATTCTCTGACGGAAGCAACGCCGTCGCAGCTTCTCGCGCAGGCGGAGTCCATCGACGCGATGGGCGAGGATGTGCAGAAACAGGCTTCCGATAAGTTCATGAATGCATTGATGATCCTTGGGACCCTGGAAGACAACGATCTTCTGGAAGTTTCTGAGGAAAAGGAGTGCTACACGCTTCTTGCAACAAAGGATCCAAACGAGCTCCGCGTAATGTATGCCTATACAGACTTCAGCGGGGTAACGGAAGAGGATCTGAAAGAGGCGGGGATCACCAGCCATATCAGGACCTCATCGGCTACTGAGTATATCATAACGGCCGGCGCGGAACTTCTCTTCGTTTCCGATATTGAGGATCTTGCAGATCTTCTGGATCATATGGATGTTGAGGATGACGAAGCTGCGCGGTTTGTGGACGCGGTCTTTTTCAAGCAGGCTTTGATCGGGAAGATCCATGCACTTGTTGCAGAGGGGAAGCAGAGCGAAGCTGATCTGCTCGCCGCGTTAGATGCCCCGGCATTTCCGCTCGAAGGGACGGATGATGTGATCTCCTTTGATATTTCAGCCGAGTATCTGTCCGGAGTCGTCTCAGACCTGAGAAAACAGGGTGTTCTCTCAGGGAAAGACGGTAAGATTAAAAGCAGTTAACGTCATATAATACTGTTAGGTGGGGGATGTGGAGTACAAAGCAGTGT
>JAYFOG010000013.1:0-10699 GCA_034932965.1 Methanocorpusculum sp. | reverse complement strand
CAAATCACCCAATATTCTCTGGCTGACTGAAATCCGCAACACTGACATCCCCTCAGTAGGCGGGAAAGGCGCTTCCCTTGGGGAGATGACCCATGTCGGTCTGCCTGTCCCACAGGCGTTTGTGGTTACAGCGCAGGCATTTCGCCGTTTCTTACAGCTGACAAAACTGGAAGAACCTCTTTTCTCCATTCTCGAAAAACTCGACGTTGACGACAACGATGCACTCAACGCCACCTCGGAAAAAGTACGTGCAATGGTCGGTACCGCAAAAATGCCGGACAAGATCAAAAAAGAGATCCTGGAATCCTACAAAAAAATGGGGAACCAGACCGTTGTTGCCGTCCGTTCGAGCGCCACTGCTGAAGACCTTCCCGATGCATCCTTTGCCGGTCAGCAGGACACCTATCTTAATATCCTCGGCGACAAAGACCTCCTCGAAGCAGTACAAAACTGCTGGGCATCTCTTTACACATCCCGGGCGATCTACTATCGTTCAAAGAACGGTTTCGATGACCGCAGCGTTAATATTGCCGTCGTTGTCCAGCAGCTCGTCTACTCGGAAAAAGCCGGCGTGATGTTTTCATCCCACCCGGTCTCCGGTGCCAAAACCGTGATGATCGAGGCATCCTGGGGGCTTGGCGAGGCAATCGTTTCCGGAACCGTTTCTCCCGACAACTATGTCTATGACAGAAAAGGCAGAAAGATCATCCAGAAAACCATCGCCGAAAAATCCGTCGAGATCATTCCGGATGGAAAGAAAGGCACCAAAGTATCCGAAGTCCCAAAAGACAAACAGAATATCCAGGTGCTTTCCGACAAAGATATCCTCCGTCTTGCTGAGTATGCAGTAAAATCCGAGGAACACTACAAAAGCGCCCAGGATATGGAATGGGGCATGGTCGGCGACACGATCTATATCCTCCAGTCCCGCCCGATCACGACGATCCAGAAAAACCCGACAAAGTCCTCTTCTTCAGGTGCATCCGCTTCAGGCGCCATCATCCTCCAGGGATACGGAGCATCCCCGGGCGTTGCCTCCGGTAAAGTCATCATCGTCAATGATGTAAAAGACACCTCCAGAGTCCAGGAAGGAGATATCATGGTCGCAACCATGACAAATCCCGACATGGTCCCGGCAATGAAAAAAGTCGTCGGCATCATCACCGATGAAGGAGGGATGACCTGTCACGCTGCGATCGTCTCCCGTGAACTTGGGACCCCGGCAGTCGTTGGAACCAAACAGGCGACTTCCCTTCTCAAAGAGGGGCAGATCATCACGATCGACGGAGAAAAAGGAATCATCTACGAAGGGAAGATGGCCGTGGCCGAAGAGTGCGGAGCTTCTCCCAAAGGTCCGGCTATCGTCGCTTCTCCGATCATCACCGCGACCTCCGTAAAGGTCAACGTGTCCATGCCCGAAGCTGCAGCACGCGCTGCCGCCACCGGAGCAGACGGAGTAGGTCTCCTCAGGATTGAACACCTCATCATCGGGATGAACAAAACCCCGTCCTGGTATATCAAACACGATAAACAGGAACAGTTCATCACCGAACTGATGGACGGTATCAGGACCGTTCTCGATGCATTCCGCGGAAAATCCGTCTGGGTCAGAACACTTGACTCCCCGACCGACGAGTTCCTCAATATGGAAGGCGGCGAAGACGAACCCCATGAACACAACCCGATGCTCGGATTCCGCGGACTCCGCCGGGACCTCCGCCAGAAAGAACAGTTCAAAATGCAGGCGGAATGTTTCCGCAGGCTTTGGGAAGCAGGCTACCACAACCTTGGTATCATGTTCCCCCTCGTTCAGCACCCGCGCGAGTTCCTTGCTGCAAAAGAGTCGTTCCGCGAATGGGGAGTTGATGTGGAGCACATGGATCTTGGTATCATGGTCGAGATCCCCGCATCGGCGATCATCATCGACGAGTTCATCAAAGCCGGCATCGACTTCTGTTCCTTTGGAACAAACGATCTCGTCCAGTACACGCTCGCGGTTGACCGGAACAACGGTCTGATAGGCGAGATGTACGAGCCCGAACACCCGGCCGTCATGCGTTTGATCGCATCCTGTATCGAACAGTGCAGAGAAGCCGGAGTGGAATGTTCCATCTGCGGTCAGGCAGGATCCGATCCGAAGTTCGTCAAGTGGCTCGTAAACCAGGGGATCGCAAGCGTTTCGGCCAACATCGACGCCATCCAGAAGATCAGAGAGACCGTCGCAAAGACCGAGAAACAGATCCTGCTCAATGCAGCACTGAAGAAAAACTAACCCCCAAATATTTTTCAGCGTGATTTTTCTATGGAGGAGAAAGGATGCAAAAGGGAGGAGGTCATCTCCTTCTTATCCGGATATCGGGCAGAGGATTTGCATCACGACCATATCCTCAGTTCGATGTGTACGATTCCGCACGAAATGGCGGTTTTTGTACATGAAATGTTTAGTGCAACGAATCTCGGCGATCCGGGACTCTTCCCCGGCACAGCAAAGATCGAAGACCGTCTGGTCCATTCGCTTGGTGAACTCATGCATCACCCTGAAGCCGGCGGTTATGCAACTTCGGGAGGGACCGAGTCGAATCTGCAGGCGATTCGTATCGCGAAAAAACTGAAGCCCGAAATCAAAAAACCCAATATCGTCGTTCCGGCTTCAGCGCACTTTTCCTTTGACAAGACCTGCGATATGCTCGGACTTGAGATGCGCACGGTCCCTTATGGAGACAAATATACCGTTGACTGCGATAAAATGGCGGAGATGATCGATAAAAATACCATAGCCGTTGCCGGAATTGCAGGAACGACCGAGTACGGGATGATCGACGACATCGAAAGGATCGGAAAGATCGCTCTTGAAAACGATCTGTTCTTCCATGTTGATGCAGCGTTCGGCGGAATGGTGATCCCGTTTCTGCCAAACCCGGCGCCGTTCGACTTCAATGTCCCGGGCGTCTCCTCGATCTCTCTTGACCCCCATAAGATGGGGTTGAGTACGATCCCCTGCGGATGTCTGCTTCTGCGTGACCCGAAACAGTTTGGAACGCTGAATGTGGATACGCCGTATCTGACCGTAAAGAAGGAATGCACCCTTGCCGGGACCAGACCAGGAGCAGATGTTGCCGGCGCCTATGCCGTAATAAAACTCCTCGGACGCGAAGGGTTCCGTTCGGTCGTTGCCGGCTGTATGGAAAACACCCGGCGGCTGGTCGAAGGGATGGAAGCGTTCGGATACATCCGTGCCGTTGATCCGGTGATGAATGTTGCCACATTCACTGACGGACCGGTCCCAAAGGGATGGGTCGTCTCGCATACCCGTGCAGGTCATCTCAGATTTGTCCTGATGCCCCACGTGACCCGCGACGTCATAGAGAATTTCCTCGCCGACGTCGCAAAGATCAACTAATTTTTTTAGATAAATTACGCGGTGTTGGTCTCAATAATAAAACTGACGTAATGATGATGTGTACTTCGATTTCGTGCACGGCATTCATTTTGACACAAGAGGTAAAACCAACCGCGCTTATTCGCGGTGAGCTTTCTCATGTGTCCACACCCAAACGTACCATTCCTGACTTGGATTGAGGATAACACCGCCTAAGTCCTATTTACAACTCTTCTTTTACGAGATCATATCCGTCCCAGACAAACACCGTCGCTTTTCCTGATTTCAGAAATGCACGGACCCGAAGATCGTGTTCTTTTCTCACAAACCGGATACCTTCATCTGAAAACTTCTGCAGAACGGCTTTGTGAAAAGCGATCTCCTGTTCCAGAAATGCGGTCTCGTACGATATTGTTTCCCGAGCGATCTCTGCACACTCCTCATCAGAGATAGCGCAGTCATACTCCCCATGTTCGTCGAGACCCGATATCTGCCGCCAGTCGATCTTTCCCCGGGCGTCCGGTTCCCGATGAAGCATATACGGATAGACCCGGCAGATCGCAAACCGCTGATCATAGATTTTGCATCGTCGGTTTTCGTCCAGAAACACGCAATCTCCATTCTCCCGTGTTTTGAGAGCATACCCCGACACATAGAAGTTCCCCGCCGGATCCGAATAAGGGAAATCCGGCGCCGGGATCATTGACTCCGGCGAAAACGTTTTCAGACGGTTGGCATCTTCCGCAAGAAGAAACACATGGCCGTTGAACGCTTTTGTACAGCATTTTCCGCAGCAGGTACAGGAAAACCCGATCTCTTTGATGATTTTTTCCAGATTCTCTATTGGATATTTTTTCAGAAGTGCGAGCTCGGCTTCCAGCTCTGCAAGATTCTGCAGAGGTATCCCGGCCATTCAGAACTCCTTTTTCTCATAAAGCCTGACCGACACGAAGTACGAAGCGATGAATGCGCAAATCGAGCCCGCCGCCGTAATCAGAATATAGATGAGAAGGTTCCCGGTGAGCGATTCTCCAAAGAGCGCAAACCAGCCGACCAGAAGGATCCCGATGACGGCCATAAGAACAAACATCATATATCTGGCTTTTTCCGAACCGAACTTATAGAGAAGCGGAAACAGAAGTGCTCCGTAGAATAAGCCGAGAGAACCGACGAGAACGATGAACCAGAACGGGGTCGCGGTTTCCGGCATCAGATAATACGAAACACCGGCAATGATTCCCGAAATCACAATCGAGACGCAGAAGAACATGATCGTCATCAGATACTTGGACGTTACGATATCCTTTCTCGTGACCGGCAGCGTTAAGGCGTATCTGTCCCACTTCGCCATATCATCCATCGTGAGGGATGTCATCGGAAGGAGAGCCGCAAAGATCATCAGCAGGAAGTACACGGTCATGGTGTTTCCCATCGAGATAAAAATAATACCGAAGATAAGAAACATAAAGACCAGGGTCTTGGTCATCGGCCGAAGGTTCAGCAGATCCTTCAGCAGAAGGCCGGATATCCAGGATGACGGTTTCATACGGTTTTCCCCCGTGCATAAAACACCATAACCGATTCCGTCGAAACAGGATCTACGATCATATCCGGATGCCGGGCGATGAAGTTCATTTTGTCTTTGATCAGCACCTCACAGCCGAACTGATTCTTTCGGTAGGTGATAAATGATGTTTTGTCAAGGGCATCAAACTCCTCGAGACTGCATTTGAGAATGCCCAGGTCTTCCAGAATCTCGTCTTTGGATTTGGAAAGCACGATCTTTCCTTCATGGATGAAGGTAAGGTAATCGGCGATCTTATCGAGATCGCTTGTTATGTGCGAAGAAAGAAGGATCGAATGTTCCTCGTCTTGGATGAAGTCAAGGAAGATATCCAGAATCTCTTCGCGGATAACCGGATCGAGTCCGCTCGTGGGTTCATCAAGGATCAGCAGATCCGGGTGATGGGAAAGAGCCGCGGCGATCCCAAGTTTCATCTTCATTCCCCGGGAGTACTCTTTGATCTTTTTCTTTTCCGGCAGATCGAACTGTTTGAGATATTTGAGATAGAGCGGATCATCCCAATCTGCATAGATTTTCCCAAGGATCTTCGCCACGTCGGGCGCAGTGAGCGTGTCGTGAAAACTGCATTCATCGAAGACGACACCGATCCTGTTCTTGATCTCCTTTTCGTGATCCGCAAAATCCAGCCCGAACAGTTTCACTGAACCGCTGGATTTTTTCGCGATACCGAGCAGGGTCTTTATCGTTGTGGTTTTTCCCGCTCCGTTCTCCCCGATAAAACCCATGATGCTTCCTTTCGGAAGACAAAATGAAACGTTCTGCAGGGAAAAATCCGGATACTCCTTACATAATTCATGCACACAAATTGCGTCAGACATTGTTATTCTCCATCATAGATGAGTTCGAGCATCTCGGTGAGCTCGGATTTTTTGATCCCGAAATGTTTCGCCGCGTCAACGGCCTTCTGCAGATGCTCCTGAGCTAAAAGCAGCTGCTGTTCTCTGATCAGTTCGGTATTTTTTTTGGCGACAAAACTTCCTTTCCCGGGAACGGTCTCGATAAAACCGTCGCGCTCCAGGTCGGCATACGCCCGTTTCGTGGTGATCACGCTGATCCTGAGCTCTTTTGCAAGAAGACGCATGCTTGGAAGCGGGGACTCGGGATGGAGCTCACCGCTGATGATCATGGCTTTGATCTGCGTTGTTATCTGCTCATAGATCGGCTTTTCACTCGCGTTGCTGATAAGGATCTTCACCTGTTTGTACCTTATCTAATGTATATATTGTATATGCACATTAAGCTTTCGAACGGAACGGTCAAATTCGATTCCAGATTTTTGGCCAGAGCAGCCGGAGCCCCAGGTATCTCCGATTGATGAAAAAAGATCGCTCAGAACCGGCAGATTCATCCCATTCACGGATTTTAGACACAGAGAAGACGCCTTTTTGACGCTGTCCGGCAGCAGGGCAGGTCCCGGAGTGTTTATCAGGTTTCAACCCCTATAATAAAGTACTATAGGGGAAGTATGACTTGGGAAGAATAGAGAACGCTAATCAGGACGTGTCAGATGATGGCAGTATTATTCGTGTAAAACTGCCGAACAAACGACTAAAAGAACAATTTGCACAGGCAGAACTGATGCTTGGATCAAACCACATCAGAGTACGATGCTCAGACGGTGTTACGCGCTTAGGGCGGATCAAAGGTAAGATCAAGAAACGAGTTTGGATTCGTGAAGGCGATATCCTTATCGTTGTTCCTTGGGATTTCCAGGATGAGAAGTGTGATATCATTTATCGGTACACCACACCTCAGGTAGACTGGCTTCGTGCCCACAAATATCTTTAACATTTTTTTGTATGACAACTATTCCGGATTTCGATACGATAGCAAAAGCACACGGACATATCTGTCCGGGGATCGCGCTTGGCTATAAGATCGCGGTGATCGCAGCAGCATGGGCAGGCACTGAAAGGGAAATCACCGTTCTTTCCCACACACAGCGGTGTCCTCTGGATGCACTAAGGTACATCTTCGATCTGAACCGCCATCCTGATCGTCTGATCATTGAAAACACGAACACCGGGAGTTACGTTCTGGAAAAACCGGACGGCAGTAAACTTTTCATCGATGAGGTCCCGGATACAAAACTCACGAGTGAGGAGCTGCACCGGCTCAAAGTGAGAGCAGCTGCAAAGACGGCAACGCCCGATGAGTCGGACCGTTTGCAGGAGATCAGACTGGAAATGGTCAAAATCATGCTGGCTACGCCAAACGAGCAGCTGTTCACTGTGCGTGAAGAGCAGTAAAAAAAGAGGGATTCAGTTTCTGTATGCAAAAACATCTGCAGCTGATGCTGCATCCCATGACTCTTTTCTAAAGCCGGAAGGCGATTTTTCCGAGAAAAGGGCGGCTGCCGCCGGCAGACCGGCAGCTTCATTCAAAGCAAAGAGCTGATCGGCCGTTTCATCGACAGGATGAGCGAGTATCGCCAGAACGGCGTCGCGCATCTCCTGATACGAGGTGTTGACCGGGTGCTGTCTGACAGCGTTTTCAAGGGCAGCGTGTGCTTCTTCAAAGCGGGATGTCCGGATACAAGCCTTTGCAAGACCAGCCCATGCTGCCGGGAACCTTTCGTTGTGTTTTAAGGCGGAGAGATAGGCTTCCGATGATCCCTCAAAATTTCCGGTCTCATACTCCAGCCAGCCAAGTTCCGCGTGGATCCTGGCCCGGACAGGATTTGTGGGGTTGGCACGCAGAGCTGAACGAAACATCTGGCGGGCTTCATCCGGCATTCCAAGATTCATGCAGCAGTGGCCAAGCCCCGAACAAACAAGGGATTTTTCATCGTCACGAGTCGAACGGTCGGTGAGGATCTCGCATACACGCATACGGTCTTTTGCCGGGAGCAGCGTCATTGCAGGCGTGACGATCTTCTGGATGTCGCCGCCGGTTTTCCAGGCATCGGTGACGGCCGTGTTCAGTTCACGGGCAATAAGATGGGGAGGAGCCCCTTCCATTACCAGAACCACGGCTTTTTCAGCAGACGTCGATGCATACTCTTTTGCTTCAGCATACAGACCTGCAGCAACTGCCGCCCGGAATTTTTTGCCGGGCGAGCTGGTGCCGGTGATCATATCCGCACGGTTATACCAGTAGAGGGCACAGACGGGATCGAACCCGAAGTAGGCGGCATCTCCGCGTGATCTGAGCATCCCGGCCTGTTCCTCCCTGTCTTTTGCCGAAAGCAGCGTGACGTCCGGTTTGCCGTTTTCATCGAGGGAACGGTTCATCTCGGAGATACGGGAAAGCGCCCGGGAGAAATACGGTTCCTCCGGTTCTTCCTCACCGATGATGCGTTCGAGATAGGCATACTCATCCGCATACTGGTATTTTTTTCTGGCGGACGAGGCGAGATCGAAGTAGAGTTTGACCCTTTCGGCAGAAGGAAGTTCTTCTGCGATGGAGGCGATCCGGATGTAGTAATCACGCATATCTTCGCCAAGGTCTTCGCCGACCTCGCAGAGGTTTTTCAGGCCGAGAGCAGTCTGATAGGGGCCTTCGTTTCTCGCGAGAAGGAAAGCGCTTTTGTAGGACTCAAAGGCATAGTCGGCATCGCCGAACTCACGCAGAATGGCACCCATAAGTTCAAACGCGGTTTTTTCAGCCGGCGTATGGGGAAATGCGAGAGTTATCCCGGCATAGAGATCCAAAGCCGAATCATGATTTCCTGAAGCATACAGCCAGTTTGCCGTTCCCATAGCAGGACCCGGTATTTCGAGAGCGAGAAGAGGGGCGGCATACTTTGCCCATTCCTCCGGAGTTGTCCGGGGCATGTTCAGCCAGATGATCTTTTCCTCACGGGTCAAGGTGGAGAACCAGTCACCGGCAACGCATACGACGATATCATAGATGATTTCGGGAGAGAGTGGTTCGGCGCCGCTAAGGAAGGAAGCATACTCATCCAGAGGGAAGGAGTGCCAGAACGGCCGTCTGCCGACCCCGAAGTAGATGTCGGCATTTTCGATCTCATCCACGGTCAGACGGCGGCTTTTCAGCTGCCACCAGCTTTCCGGATACGGACTTTTGAAGGCGGAAACGATCTCAGCAGACATGTTCGTTCCGGCTATCTGGGAGCGGAGCATGGCTGAGAGAGCGGTTTTCCGAGGCACATCGGCATTCTTTACTGCAGAATCGTATTCTGATTTCAGCCATTCGTCAAGCGGGAGAGGAGCATACGCTTCGTCGGACACTTCTTTGAAGAGGTTGATGAGGAGAGCACGGTCGGATTCGTGTCCGAGGATCGCAAAAAGTACCCGTGCATGAAACCCGCCGTCGACACTCATCCGGTGAAGAAAGAGATTGGCTAAGACGATGTCTTCATGGCCTGCTTTTGTTTCGTATGTATCACCGGCAATCATTGCCAGGTAATCGCAGAAGTACTGCTGTGTTAGGTTCCCCTCACGGACACGCATAATTACCAGTGTTTCGTTGTCAGTCTATGTATTTCTTCTGATGCGAGAAGAACCTGACAGGCAAAATAGATTGAAAAAAAGGGAAGGGAGAGATCCCCCTCCGCTATTTTTACGTTTATACGAGTTTGGAGATCGGACCGTCTTCGACGGCGATGGTTCCGCCAAAGTCTCTGAAGGCTTCGGCAAGAACGATGTCAGAGAATGCGGTTGCGGTTGCAGCGCCTTCCATGTTCTCGATCGGACCGTACATGATTAAGTCAGCACCAAGAGTCATTGCCATAATGTTACAGCCGATATCCGGTGAAGACCATGCAGCCTGACGTACTCCTTCGATACCTCCGTAGTGGTGGTGGAACATCTGTTCTGCAAGGAGTGGTTTGTCTGCATACTGCTCGTGAA
The DNA here is from genome assembly GCA_034932965.1 of Methanocorpusculum sp. Taxonomy (GTDB): domain Archaea; phylum Halobacteriota; class Methanomicrobia; order Methanomicrobiales; family Methanocorpusculaceae; genus Methanocorpusculum. The sequence goes on along the minus strand of JAYFOG010000013.1, from coordinate 921 downwards.
TGTTCTTTCTCCAGCGTTTCAGCCAGGTCCAGGAAACAGTCATGTTGTGGTAAGCGCCACCGGTCGGCATACCGTGGATTGCCTTGCATGCAAGGATCTCACGGTAGGAACCGAATGAGCCGAGACCGAGCGGGGTTGCTGCAGTGTCGAGAATCGGGCGGGTGATACCGCATTCTTCTGCGATCTGGATCATACCTTTTGCCTGACCTGCGACACCACCGTCGACGAGTGCTTTCTCACGGCCGGCAACGGATGAGTCACCTGGGTTGAATGCCAGAACGATTGCAGAGGTCACATCGGACTCTGCAAGTGCCTGAACATTTTCCGGCAGGATCGATCCGTTGATCGAGTTGTAGATTGCACGGTCTGCAAGACCGACTTCCGTAACGTACTTCGTTGCGTGGACAAGTGCTGCCGGAGCAGAGGAGTCCATCAGGAAAGCGGTCTTGTTGTCGATACTGTCGAACCAGGAGAAATATGACTCAAATGCCTCAGCGTGTTCTGCGAGGATCTGGAGGAAGTACTTGTTACCAGTAATGTCAGAGAGTTCCTGACAGCGGTTCCAGAGTGCTTCTGCTTTTGCTTTGTCGATTTCACCGGTGTGATCGTTTAAGACGATCTCGTGTTTGTTGTAGAAGATGGACGGTGAAAGTACACGCGGATATTCTCCGGGCTGTCCACCAATCTTCGTTCCATTAAAGTCAAAGACCTGCTGTTCTTTTTCAAACTTGAACATATTGGCACCTCAATTACATGAATAATAACCCTGACATCCAGTATATGATTACCAGGAAGGCAATGATACCTGCTACAAGTCCGTAGAGGATACCGATGTCACGGCCAATTTTTCTTCCGACACGCATTGCAATTTCTGCGTCCGTGAACTCAATCTTTTGCTCGATTGCATCAAGACGTTTCTCG
>JAYFOG010000012.1:0-47003 GCA_034932965.1 Methanocorpusculum sp. | reverse complement strand
CATCGGCATGGGGATCACAAACATCATCGACGGAGCCTTTACTTCTCCGGCAATGCTGACGAATTTCCTGCGAACACCGATTTGGGTCACACCTTTCTATTTCGTCCTGATCCTTGCCCCTCTCTTCTCCCTTGTTGTTCCAAAGCTTTGCGAAGGACAAAAACCGCAGAAGATCCTGTCGGGCGTCTCGAAAGGGTTTGCCGTATTCAGCTTTTTCTATCTGATCTATGCTATGTATAGCGGGATAGCAGGAGATGCATACGATGTTGTTGTCCCCGGCATGCCTCCCGCTTATCCCTGGTATATATCCCCGGTATTTATGTTGAGCCTTAGCATAATCTGGGTCGTTTTCGGTCTCGCGGTTGGAGCCTGTATGATTTGGCTGTGTCGAAAATCTGAAAATGATGTATGGATGCGTAACGGATGTGATGAAAAATGAACACAATACAGAATCCAAACAGACCGGATATTTGAAGATTACAATCTGCGGATGTGATCCCCCCCTCTATTTTCTCACTATTTGTCTCACGATTCCGACGGATACATTCTGCATTGGAGTCTATGCTCAATGTATTGATAATAGATGAGGGAGAAAGGGTAGTTTTAGTGTTGTTGAAGTTACAACAACGGTAAAAATTTTATGAAGAGGAGAACACAGTAAAATGATAAAAATTCTATCAAAACTGCTATCAGTATTCGTCTGCTTATGCATGCTGACGGTAATTGTGCCTGGTGTTTGTGCAAGTGAAGCATTTTCATACTCAGGAGAAGATGCTTTAGGAATTGCAAGTTCTGATGAACAGATTGAAGAAATATCTCAACCTGAATTATCGAACGCTATTTTTTCCATCGATGGTGCAACAACTGATGTAAAAACAGGCATCACACGAGAGAGCAAAGGCACAGATGAATTAGAAAAACAATACGGCATCTTGAACATCCCGTCAACTGTTCTTACCTATGATGCGGTATCTTTCAAGACCGTGAAGTTAAACAAAGAGGGGGAAAATTCCATAAAAGTTTATTTATACGGCAAAGATTACGATTTAATCCTTGAAAGATCTAATTTTGAGAATATTGATGACGGTATTGATTCCTATAACGGATATATCAAAGGTTTGGATAATTCAGTTGCATTATTCACCTTTGATGAAAGTATGGGGAAATCTCTTGTTCATGGATTCATTGAGTTCGAAAATGAGCAAGTGTATGTAGTTCCTGTTCAAACACGGGAAAATGGATTGAAAACGGACAATCCTTTGCACATTATATATTCATCAAAGGGTGTTGCAAATCCAACTGAAGAACAGATAGCAGAAATTGAAAAAAGATCATCTGAAAATACAAACCGGCTGGAGGTTACGTTGCCGGATGCAGGTGAATTCCGATCACATCTGATTTACCGTCAAGTGATTCTCCATCCGGTCGGGCAGCGGTTTATGTCCTTGCAGCAACTGATAATGAATCCTCTACACTGGGGACTATAAAGCATGACATTGCCTCCCTTGTGTGATTAAATCTTATTAGGTACACATTATGGACGAAAAATCTGCCAAATCTACAAAAATCATCGCCGGTATTCTCATTCTGATCGTTGGCATGAGCATCGGGTATCTCATTTTATTTTTTGGTGTGGGTCTTGGAGATACGTGGGGGATGACATTGCATTACATCCCAAATTATGATATCAATAATAGTACCTCGGAACTGGTTGTTCCAACAGAGGATGATTTCAAAAAATATCCTGCATTAAAAGAGGCTCTCCTTACCAGAGATACAAATGTCGACACCTCGGATCCTGAAAAAGAAATATATCTGGTTAATTCTGTCGGGATACAAACCAGGCAGCAGATCAAGGAAATGAGAGAATATATATTGAACAAGGTTTTTTATTGGGAAGGGGGATATTACGTGGCGGCCATGCCCATAGAATAGAGATATACCTCCTCTTTTTTGCTGATAATCCTCTCTCTTTGAAACCTATTTTATTCCAGCATATATTCCCACGATCTCGACGGATACACTCTGCATTGGATTCCAGGCTCAATGTATTGATAACACATGAAAGAAAAGGTATAATCATGGCGATGGAAAAACCAGCATCCGATGAAATCTATGAGGACATATAATGATGAACGATAAAGAATTTTCCAAAGATGTTATGAAAATAGCATTAGGTGTTGTATTAGGCGTTGTATCTGCCGTGTGTATTTTATTTATCCTGAGTGTGATTGCCTCCGGCGTCGTCCTTCTCGTCGCCCAGATCATGTCGTGAATCTGTCAGGGCAGAATTTTCCCATGAAGTTAGCAGTGAATGTGATACAAACCGCCCGGGATCATGATTGAACAAACCAAAAAAATACAACTGAGCGCCATCATTATCGCCATCATCTATTTTTTGCCGGTATCTGTATGGCTGCTGTATATTTTAGTCACGCAATATTATTATCCTGCAATTTCGGGCAGCCTTGCTCCGGTATTCCTTTTCGGCACATCGCTCCTTGCGGTACTTACGGTCTCCCTTCTCCTCCTCCCGTTTGCCGGGGCGATACAAGGTCTGCGCCTTCACACGCTGCAAAAACTTCCCGGCATACTGATAATAACGGCAGTTGTTCTCATTCTCGGTATATCTGTATGCTTGATGGTCATCGGAAATCCCCGTTCATTTGGAGAAGCTCTGCGACTATTCTCTATAGATCTCTTCTTCATCTCACTGATTTTTACGCCTCTCTACTGTCCGGCGGCATTTATGCTTAGGGTGCCATCTTCGAAAAAGGCAGTTTCTGCAAAAATATCGGGTATCTGTCTTAGCATTGCCGGATTAGGTATGACATACGTGTACTTCTGGGTCTCTCGCAGCGTTCAGCAGTATGATACCTCACTTCATCTGATAAATGACATATGGTATTATTCGATCTGGGTATTACTCATCGGTTTTGGCATATGGGCAGTGATCGGCGTGATTACCGGGATTCTGACACTCGCGTCATTAAAAAATAGGGATGAGGGGCAGTAAATCCTTCATCCAAAAGGACATGGAACCTGCGGCAGCTCCTGAGATCCCAGAGTTATTCCTCTTCCAGGAACATCGTCACGACCTCTTTTGGAAACATCGTTCGCGTCACGATTTCCTCAACGGTCATACCCTCTGCATGGAACCTCCGGCAGACATTCATCATACTCTCGCCCACTTCGATGATATGCATATCCGGATCATAGAATCTCACAACCCTCTGACCCCAGGCATGTTCGATCACCGGGTGGACGTACTTCACCTCGTACGTCTTAAGGCGCTCGACGAATACATCGAACTCCTCCTCCTCGAAGTAGAGCTCGGCATCATTTCCCTGGTACCGGATATCTGACGCGGGTTTATCGACAAACCCTGTCCAGGAACTCTTCGACTGGATCGCAAACGACTCGGCAAACGTGACGTTTGCTCCGAAATCCATGGTTATCTCCTGGCCAAGGATCTTTGTATAGAACTTTTTCGATGCTTCGATATCATCAACAACGATCAACGGGCAGATAAACTTCATAATTTTGTCTCCTTACCTCTCCACCAGAGGTACCAGGTTTCTTTTTTCCGGAACAGAATGCAGCCGTCCAGAAATCCCGTCCAGTCATCCGTGAAATCATAGCCTGTCAGCGTCGATACGAACGCCGCCAGAAACACATCATGGGTCACGCAGACCGAGATCCCGTCCTGAAATGCTGTACTTTTCAGGAAGGCGAGAAGCCTTTCCGTTCCCTCCCTAATCGGATAATGACCCGGCAGCGTCCCTGTTCTGATATACTGAAGCGTGACGGTCTTGGTCGGATTTTTCACATAAAAACCGCGGGTCAGTTCGTCATCGAAGATGTAGGCTCCGGGCTCGCCAAGAGAATCGTTCGCCTCGGGTTTTTCATCCAATCCTCTCCCGGCAAGGATCAGTTCGGCGGTATGCATGCACCGAAACATCGGGCTTGCAGACGCTTTGACCGATCGGGCGCCGAGTCTCTCGCCAAAGGTCAGCGCTGCCCGCTCTCCCCGGGTCGTGAGTTTTTTCTGCGAACCCGGCTCTCCTTTAATGAACGGCTCTCTCTCGGCATGCCTGACGAGAACGACGGCGGCATCCCACTCGGTCATCTTAAGAATGATCGGGATCGGGCTCTCCTCTCCGATAAATCTCACCGTTCCCGAAACGGGATACTCTTCGTCCGGGGGATCGGCCCGCCGGATCTCCTGCCCGGTCGTATCGATAACTAGCCAGCCTTCCTCGTCTCGGACGAGTGCCTCGCCGTTTCGAAAACCCCGGGCATCGAAGTACCAGTCCCCATACAGCATCTCGCCGCCGGTCGTGATGTGGGTCGCTCCGTAATTTCTCCGGTAGATGACCGCCGTTCCTTCGGAAAATTCCTCTGCATAGAGATAGTTGTTGTGCCCGATCCGTTTTCCCTCTTCGTTGATGTGGTAATAATCGCCGCCGGCCGTTTTGACGACAGCGCAGTCGTCGGCATAATCCCCGACCCAGGAATACCGCTCCTCATAGACCGGGCTGCCCGAGAAGTCGATGTGGTAAGCCCCCGATTCATCGAATACAGCGGCAAGACCGGGGAATCTGAACGGTCCGACTATTTTGAACCGTTTTTCATAGATCGGAGCGCCGCTGAATTCATGATAGGTCCCATCGGGTCCGGGTACTGGAAGATCCATAAAAAAAAAGTTAGCGGATAGCAGTCAGTCCAACTGCTTTATTCGTGATCGCGATCGATTCCATGGCGGTTTTTACATTGCCGGCCATTGCCCGGATACAGTCTACAGTTTCCACGACAACGTCTGCTTCCTGATGGATCGCCTGGAACAAATAGAGGTCGGTCCCTTCATCAAGGACCGAGAGCGACTCGGCGAAGATGCCGTTCTCCCAAAGGTCTCCCCTTGGCCGGAGCAGATCGGTGGTGAACTCCTTGAGTTCTGCTGTGCTCGTGATCCCTGTACTCTTTTCGATAAGACCGAGCCGCGAGTGGGCTTTGATAAGCTCGATGACCTGCTCTTTGGTTGCCGGGTTTTTCAGTTCCATATTGATGAAATGCATATGCATGAGGGTCGTTGGAACGATCATTGCGGAGGTGATGATATTGATGTGCGGCAGAACGCTCTGCACATCAGGGCCGTGATGGGACGGGATCGTGACCGGATTCAAAACGATCGCGTCGATGGGTCCGCGTTTGATGTCTCCGGGGTCTCCGCCGCGGCGAACCATGGTCGCCCGGACTTTTTTCACGCCGAAGACGGAGTCGATAAGTTTGATGATCCGGCAAAGACCGGTGGTATTGCAGGAAACGACCCGTGCATACTGCCTGCCGATCGCCTGATCATAATTGCAGGATGAGTTGAAGGAAAAGCCGGCGAGTTCATGCTCCTCTCCTCCTTCCCATATGGCCTTCTTCTGGTACTTTTCGTAAAGGGCTTTGTTTCCTTCGCCGACTCCACCGGGTGTTGCATCCACAACGATGTCGGCTTTCTGGATCATCTCCTCGACCGAGCCGGCAACCTGTATGCCTGCTTTGGTGAATGCATCTTTTTTGCTGATGTCTGCGATGTAAAGAGGGTAGCCTCTTTCTTTGGCAACATATACCTCTGCGCCCGGTTTGGTTTTGGAAACTCCGATTATTTCCATATCCGGCTGACAGGAAACCGCGTCGGCGACGCGTTTTCCGATCGTTCCGTATCCATTGACTGCAACCTTGATCATTACAGTATGCTTTTCTTTTTTGATACATAAAAGGGTAGGTCTTCCGCTCTTCGCGGGGGGAAATCTGCGGGGACGCACCCTCTGCAGCGGATGATTTTCCGGGCCGTTTTTCTGTTTGTGTAAATTGGTTAACTTTTGAGAAAATATACATGCATTATTTATTAGAAGTCCATCATATCAATACAGATACATTTTGGAGTTTAACATTATGGATTCTCTTATCAACTGGCAGGCTCTGCAAAAACTCAGCATGCCGCCGATGCCTCCCCGCTCGCAAAACGGCGAAAACCACGTCGGGAGAAGGGAATGCCTGTGTCTCCGGATCATCCATAAGGTGGAGCATGTATCTCTTTTTTGCGCGAGGGGGTAAGATACCAGCTAGTATGCCACTCTGATAACCAATTGGTTGCATACAGCGAGTTTAGTTAATTAAATTTACTTTATTCACACACATTATTCTAATAATACATTGAATATAATGCGCATGCTCAACAACCGGATTTCAAAGATGAACATCTATTTTGATCCGGCCCCGGTCTGAAATGAGGTGGACGGGAGAGTATTTTGGAGTAATGGTATGATCAAAAACACGAAAAAAGAGGCACGGTCTGCCATGCTATATGCATGGAAGATCCTGCTGGTTCTGCTGTGCCTAGGTCTGCTCACTGGAGCGGTCAGTGCAGCAGAACCGACGACTTCGGTCGAGATCTCGCGGATCGCGGCTGACGGAACAACCGTTCTCGCAAATGCGACGGTGACTTTTGCATGGATGAAAGAGAATCTTCCGATCACCGGTGACGGTATAACACATTACGGTCATCAGGGCCCGGTGCTTGTAGATAATCCCAACTACTACGGTGATCCCTGGGATCCTAAAGAGGAGCTCAACCTAGATGATGCTGGAGCCTTACGGGGCACATCCATTCTCGATCTCGCCGGCCTGGTCGGCGGTATCCCGGAAAACAGCACCGTAAAAATCATTGCAAGAGACGGACTTTCCCGAACATTCAGTTCCGGGTACATCATCTCACCAGACCCCAGTATGGGTCCGTTAGTCCTTGTATGGGACGTCAACGGTGTGAACGTTTCCGCAGCAGCAAGCGGCGGGGATGCATCAGACGGTATGCGGATCTACTTCTTTGCCGATGACGGTGTTTTTGGAAACTATGATATGTTCCAGACGATGCCGGAAAGTGATCGATACAATTATTCTAGCACCCCATCAACTAGCTATCCCTCGACTCGAGGATTATCTGTGCAGTATGTTGACAGGATCAAGATCTACACCGATGAAACCGAGTACATCCCTACACCAACACCGACTGAAACCTCCACACCAACACCAACCGTAACTCCGACTCCCGGACCGGAGTATGATCTCCCTGGTTTTGACCGTGTGGTCACGATTGATATTGGCCAGATCACTATCCCTGCTGACGCACTCGGCAGTAGCAGTTCATTGAAAACTGATACTTCAGCCGGAAATAATTCAGTGGCTGCTATGGTGTACAACACCTTCGGCAGCGATGTTACATTCTGGAAAGGCGGGCAGACAGGAGACAAATTCAATCTGGATACATTGCTTGGAAAAGCCCATAAATCCGGGGGCAAGTGGTATCTTTTCGTGAATGGTGCAGAACAGAGCATCTCAAACTGGGCATCTGATCTCACCGTAACCTCAGGTCAGGTTGTTGAACTCGTTTATGATTCCGACACCCCCGGGGCTGCAAACTTTACCGTACGGATGAAAGCATCCGACGATCCGATGTATATCTATGACAATGTCATCGATATTACAAAGACGGGCACGTTTACCGAAACGGTAAACGATGTTGCATATGAAATCCCCTGGTATTCCCCAGCAGGAATTCTCAAGAGTCTTGACTTCGATGCTGAGTATCGTATCACACAGAAAGGCGATCTTAACTTTAATTCCTTCACAGATCTGCAGACAGGAAAAGTCTACGCAGGCGACTGGATCAATGCCTACAATACCGATGATCTATCAGCAACACTCCCGGTTGATGCAGAAATTCTTCCCGGCGACGTGATCTACATCCAGTTCGGCGGAAATAAAGGTGAAATCGAGGGATCGACCGCAGTCATCCGTGCTGAAGTATATTCGTCAGGAAAAACCGCGACCTGGCCGCTCTACTTGAACGGAGCTGTTGATATTCCTGTGGACAAGGAGTACTTCGAAGCAGATGCTTCGACCCATGCCCGTGTGACCTACACCGATTCCAACAATGATGTCTGGAACGGAGTTCCCCTGAGAGTTTTAGCAGGTATGGCCGATGACATCGAATCGGTCGGTGTCTCCCATTATACCTTCAACTCGACCCGTGCGGCCGCCGGCTACACCATTACTCTCACCAATGGTGACGGAACGACCTCTGTGGTCAATGCAAATGTCCTGCCGGCAACCCGTAACCTCGACAAGACGTACACTGACGATTACCTGATCGCAGACACACTCAACGGCGTGAAAACTGCCCTCACCCTTGTCGGTTCATCTGTGCCGGCAGAACTGACGGATGTCCGTTCGATCGACCTGGATGTTTCCGGATTCGAACCCGCCGTCAACGACTGGTCTATCGACCTCTTCGGCAGGATCAACGGCACTCTTGCAGATTCCTTCCTCTATCTGGCAGTTGACAGCGGATGTGCCCCGACCCATAATGTGACCTACACCGATTTGAACGGTGATGTGTATTACGGTATGGGGATGAGCACTATCCTTGGCTGGGTCGATGACGAACACCCTCACTCTCTCGCATCCGAAACACTCGCGGGAGGGGTCACGGTAACCTTTGCAAATGATGCAGGAGATAAAGCGACCGTTGACTCAGATATTTTCAAAGACGATACAAAGAAAGCGATCATTGCCGTCTATAAAAACGGTGTAAAGATCGCCCCCGCATTCATCGGCGAAGTGGTGGAAACGGCAGACCGTGTCACTGATGTTTCAACCGTTACGTTCACCAACTACCGCATCCCGCCTGAGATCCAGGGTATCACCGTCATCAAGAAAACCGCTGACGGCACGATTCTGAATCAGACCTCTATCTCATGGCAGGAAATGCGTGACACCTTCCCAATGATTGGGGACGGGACCTATAACTACAGTATCCAGGGCCCGGTCATGCCCGACTATATCGGGGAATACGGTTACTGGGATGAAGACGAACAGTATCCTCCCTGCGGAACCTCCGACGATCCGCGCTTCAAAGTCAATGATCAGGTCAAAGGAACGGCGGTTGTAAACCTTACCGACCTTGTCGGCGGCATGAATGCAGGAGATCAGTTCAAGATCACCTCGATCGACGGGAAATCTAAGACCTTCACTGACGGATACCGGTATCTTTACAACCCTGATCCGAAAATGGGGACCATGTTCCTTGCGTGGTCTGATGACGGAATTGACGGGCCAAACGGCTATAACAGCATGTTCCGTCTGTTCATGACATCTGATGATACAATCTTCAGTCTCTGGGATATGCATGAAAGTATGGCAGAAGACGACTGGGGATTCTATGCAGGCGATTTCCCGACCGCGGCTGACTTCTCTGTCTACAAGATCAACAAGCTCGAGATCATCGTCGGTGATACCGACTTCACCTACGAATACACCGCTGATACCGGAGAGGTAGAGATACCTGCATCGGCTATTTCCGGCAGTGATATATCAAAGACGGCAGCCAACAACTCTCTCATTGGTGCGATCTACAACACGCTTGACGGAGCAGAGTTATACTATAAATCCGGAGAAAAGGGAACATACTTCAACCTTAATTCCTATGACGGTCACACGCACAATGAACCAATTACAGATAAATGGTATGCATATATCAACGACGTAGAGGTTACCGAAAGTGAGTGGGACAAAGTAACTGTTTCAGGCGGCGACACCGTTCGTCTGTTCTTCGATGAAGTATCGAACACAACAAGCTATAATTACTCCATTGAAATCACTGCGCCGGATAAAATCGCAACTGTAGTCAAAGGAAATGTCACGATCCCGAAAGAGCAGATAACTGCGGGCATTGCCAAGGAAGTGGATAATGCATCGGTCATCGGTGTTCTGTACAACACGTTCCCGGGAATGCTGTTTTACTACGGCGGAACGTCGGCGACATACTTCAACGTAGAGTCATACAACGGGGACACGCACGGAAGTCCATCGGACAATGACAAATGGTCTCTTTCAATCAACGGCGTCACCTTAGGCGGTAAAACATACCCTGACTGGAGCCTTGTTTTCGTGGAAGACAAAGACGTTGTTTCCCTGATGTTTAACAATCAGACCGCCGGAAGCACATCCTATTACAACCTGACAATCGAGATGTCACCCGTTGGAACCGTCATCCCGATCGTTGATGGCGATGTTGTCATTCCCGCTGCAGACATCTCTGGAAGCGATGTCGATGTCACCGTTTCCGGTTCCTCACTTCTGGGCGTTCTCTCAGGAATCGACGGTGTCGGATTCTTCAAGGGTGGAAATCAGGAGGCATACTTCAACCTTGACTCCTACGACGGACACACGCACAAAAAACCAATTACAGATAAATGGTACACTTATATTGACGGTGCTGAAGTAACCGAATCAAACTGGACGACCATCTCCGTTTCCGATGGTCAGATCATCCGCCTGTTCTTCGATGAAGCATCGACCGGAAAAACCTATGAGTATCTCTTCACTGCTAAGGGCGGAGCGCCATCCGGCTGGTCGGTCAAACTGATCAACGGAGAAACAGAAAAGATCATCACGCAGAAAGAGTTTGAAACCCTTGCCGCGAAGTACACTGCCTACAACTGCACAGACGAAGCGGGTATCTGGAAAGGTGTCCCCTTATACGTTCTTGCCGGAATGGTAGACGATGAAGATGCTGCCTCATTTAACGAAGATCTTGCCAAAATCGGCTACAGTATCCGGGTAACCGATTCCCAGCAGAAGTCGTATTCGACAAACTTTGACAGCGCATTGATCGCCAGCGACAACACCATTCTCGTTACAAACACGCTTAACGGAGAGCCGGTCCCGGAACTCACCTCAAACGGCAAGCCGTGTGCACCATTACAGATGAAAGGCGTGGCTGCTGGACAGCTGATCGGCAACATCGGAACCATTGAACTGGTCGATGTTCCGGAAGAGGGAAAGCTCCTGTTCCTCTCAGGAAAGATGGAGCGGTATTTGACCCAGGAACAATATGACGGCAGTGATCATCACTTCGTTACCTACGGCGGATATACGGGAATGCCCCTCTACACGCTCGTATCAACGATCGACGATGTGGAAACAGGAACCCCCGGAACCTATGCCGGCGGTCACTTCACCCTGAACACCACCATTATCTCTTCCACTCCCTACACGATCCTCATCACAAATGCCGACGGGCAGACACGCGAGGTCGCAGCAGGCGAGATCGCATCCGGGAAATCCGGAGCAGATACCTACATTATTGCCCAGAAAGAGGACGGTTCACTCATACTCACCGGAAAAAGTGTATCGACCGTCTTTGAAGACGTCAGATCCATCGAACTGAAAGGCGAAGCATATCAGGGCGATAACTGGTATATCCTCTTAAACGGACCAGAATTTGGTGTCTACGTAAGCCAGACCGAGATCGAAGAGATGGTCGGATGCGAGTGGCACTACAAAACGTTCACCGATCCGTATACCGGCGTCGTCTGGTCTGGAATGACCCTTGCCTCGCTCGTCGGATATGTCGATGATTCAACGATGCCGATTGCTGCAAACCACGGAGGATCGTTCAATCTTCAGCTTGCCCAAAACGGCTACACGATCATTCTGACGGCAGCAGACGGATATAGTGCGGAAGTGGACAGCAAAGCTCTTGCAGACAACAAGAACGGATTCATCATTGCAAACAAAGTCGACGGACAGGATCTGTTCAGATCCGAAAACCTGAAAGAGAATCAATATCCGCTCAGACTTGTCGGAAGCGAAACATATCTGGACACGGGCGACGTAAAAACCTCGAAATTCACCAGTGTCGCAGTCGGCGGTCTGGTTAAGATCGAACTCAAAGAGTTCGCACCGGCAGCAGCAGCTCCCAAACTCACCATTGAAAAGTATGATTCAGCGGGAAACATAGTTGCGAGCGAAGAAGTCTTGTGGTCCGCTATCTGGGCTGATCCAGCCGCCTACCCGGTGATTGGTGACGGCGTAACGAAATACTCGTTCCAGGGACTTGTTATGGAGGAAGACGGGGAGAAGATCGGTCAGGGTCTTGGCTGGGATCTTGAAGAGAAGTATCTCGCCGGCAACTACAAAGTCTCCAATGCGGTCAAAGGAACTGCGGTTCAGGATCTTACCGATATCGTCGGGGGTATGAACGCGACCGATGAGATCAAATTCATCTGCAGTCTCGACGGCTGGACGACGACGATGAACTCCTCGAACATCTATACGCCGACAGCCAGACAGGGAACGGCGTTCCTTGCCTGGTATGCTGACGGAAAGACCGTTCCTGAATATTCACAGGGCCCGCGTCTGTTCTTCACGTCTGACGACAATGTCTTCAGTCATGCAGATATGTATTACTCGCTGGACGAGGCTTACTGGCACTACAACAGCGGTCGTGCATCTGCTGGCGGAATTTCCGCACAGATGGTGGATGTTATCAAAATCGTCCCCAAAGCAGACATCTGGACGATCGATCTGAACGGAGCCATCAATGAGACCATCGACAAAGGATACTTTGAGGCAGGATTGACCTGCACATTTGCAAACGGTACGGTATCTGACCACCAGGCATACTACACCGATGCGAAAGGCCGCGTTTGGGCCGGTATGCCGCTTTGGATCCTGACAGGCTTTGTCGATGATGAAAATTCCCATGTCGGCAATTCATACAACAGGACCCTTGCATTAGAAGGATACAACATTACGGTCGTTGGAGATGACGGATCGACCGCTGTGATCAGCAGCCGCGATGCGTTCATGAACAGCAATTATATCGTTGCAAATACGCTGAACGGGGCGCTGCTTGGAGAAGATGACGGCTGGCCTCTGCGGCTTGTCGGTGCAAATGTGACCGGGGCAATGCAGATAAAAGGCATTCAGTCGATAGATCTTGACCTCCGTCCCGCAGCCGAAAAGGAGCTGGAGTATAACAGCACGGTCGTTTTGAAAAACGCAACGCTTTCAGTTGATGTAAGCGGTAAAGCGTATGATGTTTCAGGCAGCTCTGTGCTTGGCGTCATCCTCGAATCTGGGCTTAAACCGGTTATCAACACAAAGAAATGGGATATCGCAGGAATTCTCCTCTTCGACGGTCTCATCGGATACGAAAATGATGATTATACAAAATGGGTCATCACGGTGAACAATGAGACGACCATCAACGGATACAATGACGCGACAAAGAGTGTCGCAGTCAACGTCTTTGAAGTCAAACCCGGTGATGTGATCTCAGGAAAGTTCATCGGAAACGACGGTGTCACCGTCAGTCAGGAGTTCAGCATTACTGTAGAGAAACCTCAGGTGCTGACAATCAGCGGCCCGTCAGTTCTGATTTCTGGAGTTGAGGGCACCTATTCATTTGACTGTCCAAATGCAGCTAAAATCATGGTGAACTTTGGCGACGGCGTAGTCCAGACCTATACCGCGGTCGATGGAGCCGTCATTGCAAAACACACCTACACCCCTACCGAGAAACGATCCTATCAGATCTCAGCAACGGCTTACAGCAGTGCCGGCGGCGTCATCACCGATGCGAAGTATTCCGTAACGGTGAAACTGCCAAAAGCAAAACCAGCTGATCCGGTTGTAACGAATACCTCTAACGTTATTTCAACGCCATCCGGCAATGCGACCCAGATCTCCAGCCTCATCATTGACGGCTCAGATCTCATTGCTCCGGGAGCAATTCCCGCAATTCTTGTAACAGACAACTCGTCTGATGTTCCGGCGAGCGGATCGTATGGACAGGTCCCTGAAAATGCAGGTTTACTTGCAGTTTTGAACATCAGTCTGACCAATGTTTCCAACCCGGACAACCTCAACTACACGGCAACTTTCCAGGTATTCCTTGATAAAACAGCGGTGAACCAGTTAACAGGCAATGATCCAACTAAAATCACGGCCTACAGAAATACCCTTGTCGATTCGATTTGGATTCAGGTCCCTCTGAAGACATCATACAACCAGACTGCAGACACAGCGGCGGAGTATGCTTATGATGTGGAAACACCAGGCTTCTCGTACTTCACATTTGCCGCCGCCGCCGCCTCAAGTTCAGTCGTTCCGGTGAGCCCGCCTTCAAGCGGCGGAGATAGCGGAGACAGCGGAAGTTCTTCAGTCACTTCAACGCCTGCCGCAACACCAACACCAGCTGCTTCAACACCGGTGCCAACACAGACGAAGGAGACGCCCGTTCAAACACAGACCTCAACCCCGACATCGACAGGAACAACGGCAAAACCCACCCAGACCGGCTCACCAGTTCCGATCTTCGGACTTCTTGCAGGACTCGGGATTGGAACACAGATCCTCAGAAGAAAATAACAACATTTCCTTTTTATTTTTTTTCAAAATCATTACTCTATCCAGGAAATATTCAACTTTGTTAATTATATATAATATACATGATTAACACTTTTTATTTATTGTCCGATAGACAACTAATATACGCTTGTGTATGGGGGGGATGACATGTGTTCTCCCCCCGTAAAAAATCAGGGAAGGCGTTACTATTGATAAATTCTGATAAAACAAATGTTTCATTCCGGTCGTCAAAATCCAGAATATATAAGTGGGTATTGATTCTGCTGTGCATCGGCCTGATCATTGGAGTGGCCAGCGCAGCGCCGACGACCTCGATCGAGATTTCGCGGATCGCCGCTGACGGAACAACTGTTCTCGCAAATGAGACGATCACCTTTGCATGGATGAAAGAGAACCTTCCGATCACCGGTGACGGTGTAAAACATTACGGTCATCAGGGGCCTGTGTTTGAGGAGGCAGACGGTTATAATGGAGATCCATGGGACCAGAATCAGACTATCAACACCGATGATGCCGGGGCCTTAAGGGGCACATCCATTCTTGATCTCTCCAGACTGGTCGGCGGTATCCCGGAAAACAGCACCGTAAAAATCATCGCAGCAGACGGACTTTCCCGAACATTCAGTTCAAGCTATATTCTCTCACCGGAATCACGCATGGGGCCGCAGGTCCTGGTCTGGGAGGTCAACGGCGTGAATGTATCTGCAGCATCTGATAGCGGGGATGCATCAGACGGTATGCGGATCTACTTCTTTGCTGATGACAGTATTTTTGGGAATTATGATATGCTCCGGACCATGCCGGAAAGCGACCGGTACAACTACTCCGCCATTTATCCTTCGACCCGCGGTTTATCTGTTCAGTTTGTTGACAGGATCAGGATCTACACTGATGAAACAGCATATGTCCCCGATGAACCTGCTGCCTTGACCATTACCGGACCAACAGTTCTCACATCTGGCGTGAGCACACCATACACCTTCCAGCATCCAAATGCGACTAGTATCAGCGTGGACTTTGGGGACGGCAGAACCAGAATATATACAGCTCTTGAGGGGAAGGTAACCGCGTATCATACATTCAGCACAGACGAGCATAGCGAATTTGTCATACGAGGCACAGTTCGTAACACCCCAGGCACGATCATAAAAACGGAGACCTTCTCAGTCAGGGTAGACCCAAAAAACCCCGATCCCTCCGCTCCATACCTGAACGATACTCTGAGGATGGTTCTGCCTAACGGCAATGTAACAGAAATCGGACAGGTGACCGTTGATCTCTCCGACATCACGGCCGGCAGTACTCCGGAACTCTTCGCCGAGGATGAGACCCTGACGATTTCTGGAGATCCGGTCTACGCTCAGCTCCCGGAACACAGCGGGATCATTTCGGTTCTGAACATCAGCCTGACCAATCTTACCGATCCTGATTCACTTTCCCACACTGCCGCCTTCCGGATACTGCTGAATAAAACCGCAGTAAACACCGTAACTGGTAATGATCCTGAAAGGGTCATAGCCTTTAGAAACACCCTGAGCGATTCTGTCTGGGTGCAGGTCCCGCTGAAGACGATATACGATCAAATCGCAGACACTGCGATGGAGTATGCCTACGATGTGGAAACACCGGGCTTCTCATACTTCACGTTTGCATCTGCACCAGCTGAAAGTCAAATCCATTCGACACCTTCAAATCCCAATCCCACGCCGATATCGACCATCACACCAACCCCTACGATCACACCAACACCGACGCCCACTCCCCGGATAACAGCGTTGGAAGTAAATCTGTATGCTTCAGACAGATCGACACTCCTTCAGAAAGGAAACTACACTCTTGAAGAGATCATTGCTCTTGGAAATATCGGGGACGGAGTGACCCATATCTATCTCCAGGGTCCTGTATTTGCAGGAGATGAGGATCCATCCAAATACTGGGATCCAGCCGAATCGATCAACGTTCTGGAAAAAGACATGGGAGCTGTACGCGGAACAACGGTTAAAACCCTTGCACAAATAGTGGGCGGGATACCCCCGGGCAGTTCAGTGCAGATCGTATCAACCGACGGATGGCGTAAGACATTCTCTTCCAGCTACATCCTCGATCCTCCGTCCCGAATGGGAGCGATGTTTCTTGCCTGGGAAAAAAACGGCGTGAAAGTCTCAGAGGGATATAATGACGGGCCGCGTCTCCTCTGGTGGCCTGATACGTCGGTAAACCCCTGGGGCAATCACATATTTGGCGTAGCTGATATGAAAGCAACGATGTACGAATCCGAATGGTATTATTATGAGGGAACATATCCGACCACGACCGGAATCTCCGCACAAAAAGTGAGTAAGATCAACATTTATATCGGAGGGCAGATTACCCCTACCCGCACACCAACCCCTACGCCCACACCGACGCCGACGCCGACAATAAGCGAAGGAGTGATTAATGCATCCGGAATCTTCACTACAAATCAGACGGCAGGAATAACGGCTGTGAGCTTCTTCAGGAATGTCACAGGGAATGTGACGATCGTTATCGGATCCATCGGTGATGTTGAACTTCCAAAAAACCTTAGCTACTATAATGTTTATGATATCAAGACGCCGGCACAGGCAGGTGTGATCGGGATCAACTTTGCATTGCCCAAAAACGAGCTCCCCGCCAACAAAACAGCAGAAGATATTATTGTTCTCCATTACAAAAATGAAACCTGGTATCAGCTGCCTCTTATAGATCTGAAAGAAGATGAGGGCGTGATTACCTTCTCAGTCACTACAAACAGCACATCACCTTTTGTGATAGCCTATAATACCAGCGGCCTTTCGTTTCCTTTTGAAGAAGAACCAGTACCTGCAATAAATGCCACGGAAATTCCCACGAATTCAACTGCCAACATTACAAAAACGATCTCAACACATACGCCGACCGGAACAAAAGCATCAGATACGCAGCCGGTTGATTTCTCGTTCATAGGACTATTCATCGGATTACTTGCCG
The DNA here is from genome assembly GCA_034932965.1 of Methanocorpusculum sp. Taxonomy (GTDB): domain Archaea; phylum Halobacteriota; class Methanomicrobia; order Methanomicrobiales; family Methanocorpusculaceae; genus Methanocorpusculum. The sequence goes on along the minus strand of JAYFOG010000012.1, from coordinate 29,747 downwards.
CAGCCGGAGTCATTGCACTGATCCTGAAAAGATAAATGAGGGACACTCCCTCTATTTTTATCTGAAAATTTTTGAAATCGAGGAGTTCTCCTCCAAAAATACCGAAAACTAAATTAAATAATCTGGCATGCATGGGCGGTTGTCGCCATCACTATAATACAGATGTGTCTTTCCTGTTTTTGGATCATCTCATAACCGGCAATTAAGATGATTTGAATCATTTAAGGAAAAGATATTTATTATTAAAAATTATTAAATTATTATTGTTTATATATTTTGATAAAGTTTATGTTCGAATGATCTCAATATACCTGTATAGGGGATCAGTATAATATATGCCGCTCGTTCCGGGATAATATGTCTATGACGTTTGGAAAAGTATTCTATCTGGCTCTCATTGCAGTCCTTGTATTGACTTGCATTACCGGTACGGTCAGCGGAGCCCCGACGACTTCGGTCGAGATCTCGCGGATCGCCGCCGACGGAACAACAGTTCTTGCAAATGAGACGGTCACCTTTGCATGGATGAAAGAGAACCTTCCGATCACCGGTGACGGCGTAAAACATTACGGTCATCAGGGTCCGGTATTTGACGAAGCACCCGGCTACTACGGAGATCCCTGGGATCCGCTGGAAACCATCAACACTGATGATGCCGGAGCCTTAAGGGGGACGGCCATTCTTGATCTCGCTTCGCTGGTCGGCGGTATTCCGGAAAACAGCACCGTAAAAATCATTGCAAAAGACGGACTTTCCCGAACATTCAGTTCCAGTTATATTCTCTCTCCGGAATCCAGCATGGGACCGCTGGTCCTCGTCTGGGAAGTCAACGGCGTGAATGTTTCTGCAGCATCAAGCGGCGGGGATGCATCAGACGGTATGCGGATCTACTTCTTTGCCGAAGATCATGTCTTTGGAAACTATGATATGCTCCGGGCCATGCCGGAAAGCGACCGGTACAACTACTCTAATATATATCCATCAACCCGCGGATTATCAGTCCAGTATGTTGACAGGATCAGGATCTACACGAATGAAACAGTGTATGTTCCTGAACCTGGAACAACCCTGATCTCCTTAAACCTGAGTGATGGATGGAACTTCATATCAGTTCCAAGGGTTCTCAACGCAGAAAATGCCGAAGCAGAGAGATTATTTTCCGGTGTTGATACAGACAGACGCTCTATTCTTGCGTATAATGCGGAAAAAAAGGAATGGGAAACTGTTGCGCCTTCTCAGATAATCAAACCGCTTGAAGCCTACTGGATCTACTCTGCCGATCCGGTCTCCGTTCCCCTCACCTACTCCTCATCCGCGGATTCACCTTCAGAAAAAATTCTTTATCCCGGATGGAACGCTGTCGGCCTGTCTGCTTCCGCCAGTGTCCCGGCAGAAAATGCCCTTGCCGGCATATCCTGGAAGACCCTTATTCCCTGGATCCTTGAAACAGGAAGATATGATGCGGCGATAATACATGGCGGCAGTGGTGCATACAGCCCTGAACGCGAGATGGTGCTTGGGACCGGCTATTGGATCTATCTCGATTCGGAGAGTATTTTCACTGAGCTCCCGTGAAAAAGAAAGACATATGACATATTCATATATCATCATCTTTTTTCGATAAGCAGACAGGAATGCCTGTCACTTGTACGATATTTTCCCAGCTCATCAGGATATCTTCAATGTCTATAATGAAATCCGCGTCTCTTATAACGCTCAAAAAAAAGAAAAAGATCAGGTCCTTTCGTTGCCGATCTCTTTTACATATGCGTCAAAGGTATCGAGAACCTCTTTTTCCGGCTCTCTGGTGAGTTTGGTCACGATCACGATCGCAAGCAGACTTGCAATAACGCCGGGCACCATTTCATAGAGACCCGTAACGGACGTAAGGAACGTACCCCATGTGAAGGAAACGACCCCGCCGGTAAGAATACCTGCCAGAGCGCCCTGCCAGTTCATCCGTCTCCAGAAAAGACCGACAAGAATGACCGATCCGAACGTACATCCGAATCCTGCCCAGGCATTTGAAACGATATTGAACACCGTGGCATTACCCAGCAGAGCGATCAGAATCGCGATCAGTGACACTCCAAGAACAGTGAACTTCGAGACCAGGAGCAGACTCTTGTCCGAAGCCTTCTTGTTCAGGATGTTTTTGTAAATATCCTGGGAAATAGCCGATGCCGCGACGAGAAGCTGCGATGAAGCAGTACTCATGATCGCCCCAAGCACACCGCAGTAGATGATGCCTGCGATGAACGGCAGTGATCCAAATACATCTCCCGCCATAAAGATGAAAACCTTTTCCGAATCGAATCCAGCAATAGCTGACGGATCAGGGAAAACGACCTGACCCACCAGTCCTACAAAGATCGCTGCAGTAAGCGTGATGATGACCCAGACCATAGCGATACGGCGGGCTTTGGGTATCTCATTGGGATTCTCGATCGCCATGAATCTCGGCAGGATATGCGGCTGACCAAAGTATCCGTAGGCCCAGGCCAATCCGGAGACGATCGTGAAGACCGACACGAACTCAAAGACACCGTTCGTTGGATCATACTCCCAAAAGAGAGAGAACGTCCTTGGGTCAAGGCTCGCAAGACCTGCCCCTCCGTCGGAGACGAGAAGAACAAGTGCAAGTACCGGCACAACGATCAAAGCAATGAGCATCAAAAATCCCATGATCGTATCGGTCAGACAGACGGCTTTGAATCCGCCGGTAAACGTGTAACTGACAACGATCAGTGCGCAGACAAGAATACCGATGACATAGACCATGCCAAGATCGGGATTTCCCAAAAAGCTCAGATCCAGATTGTAGATCGTCACAAGAGAGCTGAAGAGTTTTCCTCCTGCGACAAACTGTGCCGAGGTGTAGATGACGAAGAAAACCAGAATGAAAACCGATCCGATCGCCGAGATCAGCCCACGCTTTTCGTTGAACCTGTTCGTGATGAACTCGGGAAGCGTGAGGGAATTTCCTGCCCTGTGGGTGTACACCCGCAGTCGTTTTGCCACGAATCTCCAGTTCAGATAGGTACCGATCGCCAAACCGATCGCGGTCCAGCCCGCAGAAGAAAGACCGAACGCATAGGCCATACCCGGGAGACCCAGGAGCAGCCATCCGCTCATATCTGATGCTTCTGCCGACATAGCAGATACCAGAGGCGGAAGTTTTCGTCCGCCAAGGATGTAGTCGCCGGCGGTCTTGTTCTTCTTCATAAAAAAGAAGCCGATATATATCATTACACCGAAGTAAATGACAAAAGCGGCAAGAATTCCAATTAGATTCCAGTCTACCACAAAATACACTCCATTTTAGATCTTCACCCACACCATGCGCATGAAAAATCTATTTATTACGAGTTATATGTTGCGTTCCCATATTATTTATGTAATATGAATCAACAGATTAACTGACATGATCGAAGAAATGACAAAGGAACGGGCATATGCGATTCTCGGGCTGCCTATCAACGCTGACTTTTCCACGACATCACGTGCTTTCCGTGACCTTCGCGACAAATATCATCCGGACACCAACCCGCGAATGAGGAGAGAGTACACAGAGGTCATCGCCGCATTCGAGTATCTCCAGCGGATGTTTTCAGCCTGAACGGTCCCAGAAAGTTCCCTGAAAACCCAAAAAATTGCAGGCTGTTTTTGCCCTCTCTCTGAGTGAGAACGCGATTTTTTGAAATGACCGGGGCATTATCGCACCGCGCGGTCAGGGGTATATATACTTCCGCGTTGTATGTAAATATTGTAAACCCCCGGGATGAGACTTCTGACAGTACTCTTGTGGTTTGGTCCTTCACAAGTCCATCCTCTCTTTTCAGGAATCATTATTATATTCGTGTCTCCAATGAATCATTCATACAACCATGATCGAAATATACTCCTCACGTAACGAGAGCAGATCTCCTGTCCGGGAGGACAGCATTACGAAAGGATGCTGGATCCGCCTGATCCGGCCGACGGATGAGGAACTATCGTACGTTTGTGAGGCCCTGTCTTTAGATAAAGACGAACTTATGATCCTTTTAGATGAAGAGGAACGACCCCGTGTGGAATATGATGACGACATCTCTATCATCCTCATCGATACACCGTATGTCGATACCGGAGAGGATATCGAGTCATACACCACGATCCCGGCCGGGTTCGTGCTCCTCCCGGAGTATATCCTCACCGTCTCTTTGCGGAAAAACCCTATCCTTGACCAGTTCGCGTCCGGAAAGATCAAAAATTTTTCAACCGAGGACAGGGTCAGATTCATTCTGCTGTTTCTGTACAAAAATGCGGATATGTTTGTCCAAAATCTTCGTCAGATCGACCGCAGAACAAGTGAGATAGAAAAGACCCTGAAACAGTCAACGAAAAATGAACAGCTTTTCCATATGCTCACTCTCTCCAAATCCCTTGTCTACATCACCAATTCGCTGAAAGGAAACGAGGCCGTACTCAAAAAACTTTCCAGGTCTTCGGTGGGCGCCCGGATGCTGACCGAGGATGACCGGGACCTTCTTGATGACGCGATCATTGAAAACCGTCAGGCACTGGAGATGGCCCAGACCTTCTCCGAGACCATAGCAAGTACGATGGGGGCGTTTGCCTCGATCATCAACAACAATGCCAACTGGATCATGAAACTTTTCACCTGTTTTGCCGCCGTCTTAACTGTACCCATGCTTGTCGCCGGCTACTTCGGGATGAACGTCGATATCCCGCTGACCGAACATCCCCAGGCGTTTTTTTTGGTCGTTCTTGGCTCTCTGGGCGTGTCGGCCCTGCTGCTTGTGATCATGTTTCGAAAAAAGATCATCTAGCTTTGAAACATCTGGCTTCTGTGGACCATGAACGCTCTGCCGTTTTTCAAAGTGTCAAATCAGCTTTCCCTGGAGCAAGAAAGTCTGCGCGGGATGTCTGATCTCTCCTGAAGTCCGATCTCGATTTTTCTGATTTAAACCACATTTTGCAGGAGGGATGGGATGTCCCTCTCTCTTTTCCGGCAGCGGAGCCGGTATAGGGGCATGGACGGCACGTGTGATTTTGGGAAGAAAAGAACGCTTCCGTTCAAATCTTCCGGGAGAACCGCCATTTTTCCACCTTTGTTCACAACGCAAAGCTGGTTGTTCACCATCCAAGGAATATTGCACAGGTGCCCTTGTCAAATACTCAAATAATTCTTAGTTACTGCAAAATATACATAATTTATTATAGATTCTTCAGCCTAATTTATTGAAAGGAGTTATCTGTGGATCTGAAAAAATTATCAAACTCGGTTGTCTTTTGCTCGCTTCTGGTGCTTTTAGCATCCTGTTCGTATGCGATCCTCTCAACCATCGTAACGCTCGCCGTAATGAACGGTTTCGGGATACCGGTCGTTTTAGTCGGTAAATTCTTCTACGGCTGGATCATCCTTCTCCTCCTTGTAGGTCTTGTCTGGTTTATCTATCAGAGAAAACAGCCAAAGGCTCAGTCAAGCACGCTTCCGCTGTGGAAACGGGTCGTAAGTCTCATCATCACCGGTATCGTGATGGCTCTTGTAACGGTCTGTTATTTCCTCTCGCTTGGATACCTGCCAATTTCTCTTGCGGTAGTTTTACTGTTCCAGTATTCCTGGATCGGTGTCGTCATCGAGTCGGTTACCAGAAGAAAACTTCCGTCAAGAAATCAGGTCATTGCCTGTCTTGTGATCGTTGTCGGAACTATCCTTGCAGGCGGTATCATTGGTTCTGGTCTTTCACTAGCAGAAATGAATCCGGCTGGAATCGTGCTCGGTCTTCTTGCAGCATTCTTCTACGCCTTGTTCGTCTATCTGAGCGGAAGGGTCAGCCCGGAACTTCCGCCGATGAACCGCAGTTTCTTTATTGCTACTGCAGGTATGGCATTTGTTCTGCTGTTCGTCGGAACGGTCTATGGAGGGTCCTCAGTAATTGAAGGGATCACGAATGTGAATGCGTTAGCCTACAGTATCCCTCTTGGTCTCTTCGGTATCGCGATTCCGATCTTCTTCCTTGCAGTTGGAGCTCCGAAGGTCAGTACAGGTATGGCGACGATCCTGAACTCGGCTGAACTCCCTGTCGAGGTCCTTGCCGCGGCCGTGATCATTCTTGAACCGGTCGCTGCACTTCGCTGGGTCGGCGTGATCATCATCCTTCTGGGTATCGCTCTCCCCTACATCCTCGAACGAAGGATCACGAGCGGGCTTGAGAAGTAGATTCAGCAGAATATACCATATCTACTTTTTTTTATTTCTGTAAACATTATCTCAAAAGGGTCCACGAACCTTACAATTTTATATTATGGTATGCACTACTCATATCATGAACAAGTTGTATATTATCGTATTTTGCAGTCTGCTGACTCTCCTTCTTACTCCTGCAGGGGTCGCTGCAGATATCCCTGCCATCTCAACACTCTCATGTGACGGGATCACGACGAGTGCATGTACATTTTCCGGGAACTTACAGAAAAACGGCGGATACGATGTAACTGATGTCGGATTTGTCTATGGGACGTCCGCTTCGGATCTTGCATACATGGTATCTGCAGGGGCCAGAGGTCATTCATACGGAAAATATAGTGCCGCTGTTTCCGGACTTGCTGCGGGAACTACGTATTATTACAGAGCGTATGCGGTAAATGAACAAGGCACTGCCTATGGTCCCGTGATGAGTTTTACAACCAAGGCGGCGGGCCCCGGACCTTTTGAGATATCGGCTCCGTATCAAAATCGGGCAGTAAATGCCGATAACGGCGTGAATGCGCAGTGGAGCTCTGCACCAGGAGCTGAAGGATACCGGGTCACGTTACGGGATATAACAATGAATACGGTGTGTTTCGCTAATAGAGAGGCGGGAACATCCACATCATACACTATTCCTTCAGAAGAGCTCATTGCCGGTCATGAATACTCCTTATCGATATGTGCATATTCAGATGCGGGAGAGATCTGTCAGGAACGAAGCTTTTCCATTCAGCAAATGAGCGGTGCAGCGGTGATCCAGACGAATTCAACGGTGTTGCCGAATCAAAACACGAATCAAAACACGAATCAATATCGCAATTCTCAGATACTGGAACTCATCGCGGCCGGAGAAGGCCTGCCTCTCCAAGAGAATGGAACCACAGATATGCCGATGTACAGATACACGTTTACCGTCAGAACAAATGCTGACGTCGATCAGGTATGTCTTTTCCTTCATAATGGGGCCAATACCAGTTTGATCGGCGTCAACTCTTCGTATGATACGGCCGGTTTATTCACCCAAACGCGTGAGTTCACCTTTACGCAGATGATGCTTTATCAGCCAGGGCAGAACCTGAGTGCCGAGGCATGCGTATATTATGAGGGTCAGCCTGTCAGAGACAGAGAGGAAGCATATAAGGAGGTTCCGATCCCTGCTCCGGGAGCAGGAAAGACCGACGTTTCCGACAGCACAAATCAATTTATGGAACAGATCATGACCTTCTTTAGGAATATGTTTTCCAGGACCTTCGGTGCAGGATCTGCACGTTGATGGCAAATCTCCTTCCTAAAATATTTTTTAGGATATTCGTCACACATGGCGGGCCGGCCCCCCCGATTCCTGCCTCATGATCTTTGCGTGACCGTTTTCTCTCTGCTGTTTTTTCAGGATATTACACAAGATCGTTTTCACAGCCCGCAACTTAACTATGGATTGGACCAAACTTTACTTGATTATTGCTCATTATATCCAGGATAAAATGCAATAAAACAGTATTTCACTTGCTAAACCCTCAAGTAAAATTGTTTTTATTTATGGTAAATAAAATAGTTTATTACTATTGTCATCCTCACGTATGGGTATGACTATCATTGAAGATGCAAAGAAAGGTCTTATCACTGAAGAGATGAAGGCCGTGGCAAAGTTCGAAGGGGTCACCGAGGATTTCATCCGCCGGGGGATCGCCGGCGGCCATATCGTAATTCCGATGACCCCCTACCGGGAAGTAAAACTCTGCGGTATCGGCTCAGGGCTTCGCACGAAAGTGAATGCATCTATCGGAACCTCGTCCGATATCGTGAACGTGGAAGAGGAGCTGGAAAAGGCACGTCAGGCTGAACTCGCCGGGGCCGACACTCTCATGGAGCTCTCGACAGGCGGGGATTTCCTTGACATCCGCCGCAGAGTCTGTGAACAGTCGAAACTCTCGGTCGGATCCGTTCCGCTGTATCAGGCGTTCATCGAAGCCGCCAGAAACAAAGGCGGCGTCGTTTTCATGGATGAGGATGATCTCTTTAAGATCACCGAGCAGCAGGCCAAACTCGGTACGAATTTTATGGCGATCCACACCGGGATCAACTACGAGACCGTGAAGAGGCTGAAAAATCAGGGCAGACACGGCGGTCTCGTCTCCCGCGGAGGGGCATTCATGACGGCATGGATGCTGCACAATGAGATGGAGAACCCCCTCTACCGCAGGTTCGACTACCTTGTCGAGATCTTAAAAGAGCACGAGGTCACCCTCTCCTTTGGAAACGGCATGCGGGCAGGCGCCTGTCATGACGCGACGGACAGGGCCGCCATCCAGGAGCTTTTGATCAATGCGGAACTCGCTGATCAGGCGACCGCCGCCGGTGTTCAGTGCATCATGGAAGGTCCTGGCCACATCCCGCTTGATGAGATCAAAACCAACGTCCAGCTCGAAAAACGGGTCACGAACAACAAACCGTTCTACATGCTCGGCCCCCTTGTAACGGATATCGCTCCGGGATATGACGACCGCGTTGCCGCTATCGGGGCCTCCATCTCATCATCCGCCGGCGCCGATTTCATCTGCTATGTGACCCCTGCCGAGCACCTCGCTCTTCCGACACCAGAAGAAGTGTATGAAGGAGTCATCAGTTCACGCATCGCGGCCCATGTCGGCGATATGGTGAAACTCCCGAAGACCCGCGAAGCCGATCTCGAGATGGGACACGCACGCCGCGATCTTGACTGGGAACGCCAGTATGCCGTCTGCATCAACCCGGAAAAGGCACGCGGTATCAGAAACTCCCGCATGCCGGCAGACTCCGATGCCTGCACGATGTGCGGGGATTACTGTGCGATCAAGATCGTGCAGAAGAACTTCAACTTCTGACGCGGTCCTTTCCCACCCGCTTTTTTTTCGAACCGGCCCGTTCTTCTTCAGAAAAATCAGGTTAACCTGATCTCTTTTCCCGAGAGCAACTATTTAACGCCCCTCGCCTATAAGTAGTATATCAGATATGTTCGAACTACTCCTCAGCCCTGCGGTACTGCCGTGGGTATTGATCGTTATCGGAGCTGCACTTCTGCTCATAGAAGCTGGCTCGCCTGGCTTTTTCATGGCAGTTCCCGGAACCGCCCTGATCTTTCTCGGAGTCACGTCCTTCTTCTTCGGCTTAGAGTTCCTTGCTTCCCCCTTAGGCATCACGCTGACCGTGCTTGCAGCGATTTTGGCTGCGGTCATCACGGTGTTCATGTACAAGAAAATCTCGCCTGATCAGAAACCCACGACCTCCGGACAGGACTCGATCATCGGCAAAACCGGATTTGTTACCGTAGAAGTCGGATTTGACTCCATATCCGGCAAAGTCGAGATCGACGGCGTTGTATGGAGTGCCAAATGTACTGACGGGACCATCCCTCCCGGAACAAAAATCGAGGTTGCCTCCGCAAGCGGGGTCCACCTCACCGTAAAAAAGGTCTAATATATGGAACCATTAACATTACTCGCCATCATCTTAGTCGTCATCATCCTTTTCCTGTTTGCAAAGGGTGTTGTCATCGTTCAGCCGTATCAGAAAGGACTTGCCGTCCGTCTTGGAACCTACACGGGCCAGGTCAATCCCGGGTTCAAATGGGTCGTTCCGTTCATCACTACTGTGACGAAACTCGATCTTCGGACCCAGGTCATCGACGTTCCCTCGCAGGAAGTCATCACGAAGGATAACTCCCCGACCGATGTCGATGCGATCATTTATGTCCGTGTGATGGACCCGGAACGCGCCTACTTCGAAGTATCCAACTACCGTCAGGCAACTGTTGCCCTCGCCCAGACCAGTCTTCGTGGCATAATCGGTGATATGGAACTCGATGAGGTCCTTTACAACCGTGACATGATCAACCGCAGACTTCGCGACATCCTCGATAAGGAAACCGACCAGTGGGGTGTCAAGATCGAGCGTGTCGAGATCAAGGAAGTCAACCCGATCGGTGCTGTGAAACAGGCAATGACCGAACAGACCTCTGCAGAAAGAGAACGGCGTGCCGCAATCTTACGTGCAGACGGTGAAAAGCGTGCTGCGATCCTCAAAGCCGAAGGTCTCAGGCAGAGTATGATCCTTGAGTCGGAGGGTGAACGTCAGAGTAAGATCCTTCGTGCGGAAGGTACCCGTCAGAGTAAAATTCTCGAAGCACAGGGAGAAGCCCAGGGCCTTAGGATCGTTTCTCTTGGTGCGAGGACGCTGGACAAACGTTCCATCACGGTCCTCTCTTTAAACACCATGCAGAAGATGGCCGAAGGGCAGGCAACCAAGATCATCTTCCCGTTCGAGCTTACGAACCTTGTCAAACAGGGTGCCAAGTTCCTTGGCGGCGAAGAACTTGCCGAGGTTGACGAGATCCCCGACTTTGCTCTGGATGAAAGCATCTTAGGCGACCTCCCGGACAAAGAGGAGATCGCAAAGGCAGTAGAAGCGGTGAAAAATGCAAGCGAGCTTGCAAAAACACCGGAAGATATCGTCGACTGATCCTCCCCTCTTTTTTTATCATTCCGCCATCGGCAGGAATCATTCTTTAAGACGCTTCGTCAGTTTTGGCAGGTTATGTCTGCTAATGAAAACTAACTTACCCCTGCAGTACCTATACATAACTACATCCGAGGGACGAGAATATGGCACTCAAAATACTTCACACAGGCGGCCGGAAAAAAGTACGGGATTCTGTAACCTTCGAGCAGGAAAACGACGCTGATACCCCGCAGTTTGCCTACGGCAGATTTCCGATCACCTACGCCGTCAACTTTCAGGGACTCTCGCTTTCCGTCGATCAGGACAAAGGCATGTATCATTACCGGCGTGCTCTTGGAAACTGGAAGACCGAAACCAACGTGTCCATGTCAAACGGAAATCTCCTTATCCACCCGGTAGAACCGCTCAACCTTCCCGACAATGTCACTGATTTTCTGGAGATCGGATTCGATCCGATCATGATCGAGCCGGAAGGCAAATGCGTCGTTTTTGTGACCATGCCAATCGAGATCGGTATCTTTCTCGAGTCCGAAAGCGGTGAGACCGAGGTCCTCGATATCGTATCCTACATCTACCCCAAATACTCCATGTACGGCAATTCAAGCCGCGGCGTGATAACGCGGTATCATAAAAGCAGCGTATATTATTATCCTCCCAATGTCAGAAACCATCAGTCAGGCCTGCTCAAACTCGAGATCGAAAACCGGACATCCGGCTGGGTCAACATCGGCAGAGTGGTCCTTTATCAGAAAGGCCTCTTCCTTTACTTCGATGAGCATATTGCCGCTGCGACGGCGACCGTGGTCATCACCAGCCCCGATGTTGCCGCGGTCACGGGGATCGATTACCCTCTGCGGGAGGAGATGACGGTCGCAAACCGGGTGTATGTTCCCCGCAAGATCACGCCATTTTATAATATCCCGGGAATGCTCAACGACACCGTCTTCACGATGGACATGGGGCTGATCTGAAATGGCCGATCTGTCCCTTCTTTTTACAGGAAACAGTTTTCTGGACACCAAACTGATCGGGGAGATCACCTACGGCGATATGCTTGGGGTCATTATCATCGCCGTCCTGACTTATCTGCTTGCCCGCACGCTCTCCACTCTGCTCAGACGGATCCTCGCCGGGAAAGTCGAGACAAGCAACATCGCGTTTCTGGCGAAACTCCTCAAATGGACCCTCTACTTCATTGGGTTCCTCCTTATCAGCCCGTATCTCCACCTTGATCTCTCCGGCCTGATGGTCGCCGGGGGTGTGGTCGCCGTAGCATTTGGTTTTGCTTCGCAGAACACCCTCTCGAACTTTGTTGCCGGCGTTCTGCTGATGTTCGAGCGGCCGGTGGCGGTCGGCGATAACATCAGCGTAAAAGAGACCGAAGGCTATGTCGAAGACATCGGTCTGCTGTCAACAACGATCCGCACCTACAAAGGACTCTATGTCCGTATCCCCAACGCATCCATGTTCAGCTCGGAGATCACCAACTACGTTGCCCACATCGCCCGCAGATTCGATTACGATATCGGGATCAGATACACAGATGATGCGGATAAAGCCGTCAAAGTGATCAAAGAAGTTATCGAAAAACATCCCTACGCCCTCAGAAGTCCAGCTCCATCGGTGTTTGTGGACGAACTCGGTACAAACAGTATCAACCTGAAAGTCCGTATCTGGTGTCCTTCAGGGTTCTGGTGGGATGTCAAGACCGACCTGCTCTGGAAGATCTTCAAGGCTCTCAGAAAAGCAAACATCGACATTCCGTTCCCGCAGCTGACCCTCTGGTACGGCGAAGAAGCGCCGAAATCAACCCGGATGTCGGGAAGCAACGGATTCACGCCCGAGGAAGTGCTCGGCAAAAGCGAATTATCGCCGGAAAATGCCGTTAAGGTGGTCAAGTAATGGACATATCGTTCCTCCTCTCCCGTCTCACGGATGCAGATCTGAAACTGCGGCATGAAGCCGTCGAAGAGCTGGCAGAGCTTGCCCGAAACGATCCGGATCCGGTCATTCCACAAATCATTGCGGCACTCAGGACAGCCGACCTCAACGTCCGATGGTATCTCGGCCGTGCACTGATCAGGACCGGGGCTTGCGTGATCCCCTTCCTCACCGCCGCATCGGAAGAGGAGACGGAAATGTCGGTCCAGAAGTATTACGGCGCTGTGTTTGCGGCATTCGGCGAAGAGATCGTCCCGACGCTGATCGGCCTGTTCGCCTCGAAAAATCCGACGACACGCGGCATGGCGGCGGCTGCCCTCGAAAAGATCGGGGAGCCTTCTCTCCCTTCACTCATGGAAGCCGCGAAAAGTCCAAACGGGACCGTGAAACTCTGTGCTGTTCTGACGCTTGCAAAATTCCAGATCTATGATTATTGACTGATCCATGGCAGAACTCGTAACCTCGCCTGAGTACCGGGCGTATCTCGACGGCCTTATTGCCGGACTCGACCGGGCAATGGAGATCGCCAATGCGGCGAAAAGCGCCGGCATAGATCCCCGGCCGTATGTGGAGATCCCGATCGCCAGCGACCTTGCCGGCCGCGTGGAGGCCCTGCTCGGCTACAAAGGGGTCGCCGAAAAGATCCGGTATCTTGAAGACCATATGTCCAGAGAGGAGGCCGCCCTCAAGATAGGCGACGCCTTTGTCGCTAAAGAGTTCGGCGAGTCGAGCCGCGAGGATATCCTCGATCACGCGATACGTACATCTATGGCTCTTCTGACCGAAGGCGTCGTCGCGGCGCCGACCGAAGGCATCGGAAAGGTCGCCGTCCGGCGAAACGACGACGGGACCGAGTATCTCTCGATCTACTACGCAGGACCGATCCGCTCCGCCGGAGGGACCGCCCAGGCGCTTTCCGTTCTCGTGGGCGATTATGTCAGGCGGCTTCTCGGGATCGACCGGTACAAACCCCGCGAAGAGGAGATCGAGCGGTATGTCGAGGAGATCAAGCAGTATAACAACATCCAGAGCATGCAGTATCTCCCAAAAGACGACGACATCCGGATGATCATTCGTCACTGTCCGGTCTGTATCGACGGCGAACCCACCGAGCAGGAAGAGATCTCCGGATACCGGAATCTGGAACGCGTCGAGACGAACGTTGTCCGCGGAGGGATGGGGCTTGTCATCGCCGAAGGTATCGGGCTGAAGGCTCCAAAGATCCAGAAGAACGTCGCAAAGATGAACCTTGACGGCTGGGAGTGGCTCGAGGAGCTCATCAGCGGGAACACCCCTGCTCAGGAAGAGGAGGAGGAGCCGGGCGTCCATCCAAAAGACAAATATATGCGGGATATGCTCGCCGGCCGTCCGGCGTTTTCGTATCCAATGAGAAAAGGGGGTTTTCGGTTCCGTCTGGGCAGGTGCAGAAACACCGGTCTTGCGACCTGCGGGTTCAACCCGGCGACCCTGCACATCCTTGACGATTATCTCGCGGTCGGCACGCAGATGAAGGTCGAGCGGCCGGGTAAAGCCTGCGGAGTGGTTCCGTGCACAGAGATCGAAGGGCCGACCGTTCGTCTGACGACCGGGGAGGTCCGCCGGATCGACACCCTCGCCGAAGCAAACGAAGTTTACGACAAGGTCGAGTTTATCCTCGACATCGGCGAGATCCTGATCTCATTCGGCGAATTCATGGAGAACAACCATGTCCTGATGCCGCCAAGCTACTGCGAGGAGTGGTGGCTGCAGGAAGGCGGCCCCCGGCATCCGAAAAATGAAGCCGAGGCTCTCCAGTTTGCATCGGAGGGCGCCTATCTCCACCCGGATTACACCTGGTTCTGGGACGACTGCACGGAAGACCAGCTGATCTTTCTTGCAGAAAAAACGGCAGAGACGGGTTCTATGAAGGACGGGGTCTTGTACATCCGCGAGGATCCTGCGGTCAAAAAAGTTCTGGAAGAACTGCTCGTTCCGCACACGGCGGAAGCCGGCTCTTATGTGCTCAGGACACCTCTTGCCTTCATCAGGGGTCTTGGTCTTACCGATACGCTGGCAAAGGGTCCCGGATGGCAGAGCCTCCCGCCGTTTACCAACGGTCTTTCCCTGGTGATGCATCTGTCGGGTCTGAAGATGCGGTCCAAAGCCGGGACCCGGGTCGGCGGCAGGATGGGGAGACCCGGAAAATCCGCACCGCGAAAGATGAAGCCGCCGGTCCACGTGCTTTTCCCGATCGGGGAGGCGGGCGGAATGAAACGCTCCATCGACAGTGCGTCAAAGATCTGCAGTGCAGATAGTGAAGAAAATTTTGCTGGGACTTCGGTGACGGCGGGTCAGGTCGAGGGACTTGTCCAGATCCAGACCGGGGAGCGGCGGTGTCCGAAGTGCGGGGGCGTGACGTTTAAGAGCCGGTGTCCCGACTGCGGGACCCATACCGAAGCGGTGTACCGGTGTCCCCACTGTAATCAGGAGGGGGAACCCGGTCAGGACTCCTGCCCGCGGTGCGGAGCGAATCTGGTCTGTTCGAAGGAGAGTATCGTCAGTATCTCGCAGGAGTATGCGGCCGCGCTGAAAAATGTCGGGATGTCGCCTTCTTCGGCCCCTGAACTGAAAGGGGTCCGGGGTCTCATCTCGCGTGAACGGGTGGTCGAGCCTATGGAGAAGGGGCTGCTTCGGGCGAAGAACACCATTTTTGTTTTCCGGGACGGGACGATCAGATATGATATGATCGATCTGCCGCTGACGCATTTCCGGCCGGCTGAGGTCGGGGTTTCGGTGGAAAAACTCCGGTCGATCGGTTATAATAAGGATATGCACGGGGCGGAGCTAACGGATGTTTCCCAGCTGCTGGAGCTCCATCCGCAGGATATCATGGTCTCGGTGGACTGCGGCGAGTATATGGTCCGAGTCGCGGCGTATGTGGACGAGCTTTTGGAGAAGGTGTACGGGCAGGAGGCGTTTTATCGTGTGGAGACGCCGGAGGATCTGGTGGGTCACCTGGTGATGGGGCTTGCGCCGCATACGAGTGCGGGCGTTCTCGCCCGGATCGTGGGGTTCACGAAGGCGAAGGCTGGATATGCTCATCCGTATTATCATGCGGCAAAAAGGCGAAACTGCGACGGGGATGAGGACTGCGTGATGCTTCTGATGGACGGTCTGCTGAACTTTTCCCGGTCGTTTCTGCCGAGCACCCGCGGGGGCACGATGGATGCCCCGCTCGTTTTGACGACGACGCTGAATCCAAAGGAGGTGGATAAGGAGACGCTGAACGTGGATGTGATGTCCCGCTATCCGCTGGAGGTGTATATTGCGTGTCTGACCTACCGTCCCCCAAAGGAGGTGGGGAAGTTCGTGGATTACGTGGAGAAGCGGGTGGAGACGCCCGGCCAGTTCGAGGGTTTTTCCTTTACACACGACACGACTGATATCTCGGAGGGGCCGATCGATACGATGTATACGAATCCGATCCTGAAAGGAACGGCGGATAAGATCAAGGCGGAGCTGGGGCTGGCAGACCGGATCCGGGCGGTGGATACGAACGATCTTGCGGAGAGGATCATCAACAGTCATCTGATGCCGGATATGATCGGCAATCTGCGGTCGTTTTCGAAGCAGGCTTTCCGGTGTCCGAAGTGTAAGACGAGTTACCGGCGTATTCCGGTTTCGGGGAAGTGTAATAAGTGCGGGGGGCCGGTGAAGGCGACGATGCATAAGGGGAATGTGACGAAGTATCTGGAGATCTCGAAGTATATGGCGGAGCATTATACGCTTTCGGCATATACGAATCAGCGGATCCAGGTGACGGAGATGAATATCAATTCGACGTTCGGGGTGGAGGAGAAGACGCAGATGGATCTGTCGGATTTCTTTTAACACCCAACTTTGACAGTTGGCAATTATTCCCCTGTCAGCTCTCTCTTCCCCCCTCCTGAAATCGGAATGATGATGAGCGAGAGCGTGAAAGTGGGGGAATAGTTACAATATTTTTTTCATGACAAACTGCGGGGACCAGTCGTTTACGGCCTTGAGGTTAATTTAAATAGTTTTACTCAAGAGTGAATAAAACCAAAGATATATCATTCGATGTCCACGCAGTACTAAATATGAAAAAAATCATTGGGATTTTTTGTCTTGTTCTCCTGCTCGCAGGAGTCATTCTCACTGCCGGGTGCACATCAGCCGATTCAGCAGAAAATAAAACCCTGCTCGTCTATTGCGGCGCAGGGATGAAAGAGCCGATGGAAGAGATTGCAGAGCTGTTCAAAGAACGTGAAGGCATATCGATCGAGTATACGTACGGCGGCTCAGCCCAGATGCTCAGCCAGATCGAACTTTACCAGACCGGTGACGCCTACATGCCGGGAGCACTTGCCTATATCCAGTCAGCTATGGACAAGGGTTTTATCGACAAGAGCGAGAAGGTCATCTACCACGTGATTACCATCATTGTCCCGAAGGGCAACCCGGCAAATATCACCTCACTCGAAGACTTAACGAAACCGGGTGTCCGTGTGGCAATCGGTGAACCTACCGGGCCGGCCATCGGGCAGGGAACAAAGAAGATGCTCGAAAAGGACGGACTCTGGGATGCAGTCAGTGCAAATGTAGTCGTCAAATCGGCGACCGTAAACGAGCTGCTGGTGTATGTCGCCATGAAACAGGCCGACGCGGCACTCGTCTATGAGGATCTTTACAACCCTGAGGCAATGGAAAAGATCGATATACCAAAGGAGCAGGGAAAGGTTGACATTGTCCCGATCGGAACCCTCAAGTTCTCTACGAATAAAGTGAACGCCGAGAAGTTCCTGAATTTCGTGGCATCAGCTGAAGGAAAGGCCATCTTTGCAAAACACGGGTTCGATTCATACCCCTCTGCAAAGTACGGGGATGCCTGAAATAAAAAATTAAATCATACATTTTTTCATTTCATTTTAATTTACAAAAAACTTCGATATCTGCCGGATATTTATGGAAAAATGGAGTATTTATGAAAATTTCAAAAGAACATACTGAGCTGTGGAAAGATCAGGACATTCGGTTCCAGCCGATAGGGATCATCCATTCCGAACACACTGAACAAGAAAATACACCGATACAGGGTATCTTCAACTCGTGCAAAGGATATGTCGAAGTATTCCCGGAGTATGAACCCGGTCTGTGCGATATCGAATCGTTCACCTATCTGTATCTGCTGTATTACTTTGACCGGGCGACAGGTAAAAATCTCCTTGAGAAACCGTTCCTTGACGGTGAAAAAGACCGGGGGATCTTTGCCATCCGCCACTTCAACCGCCCGAACCCGATCGGCCTCTCGATCGTCCGACTCTGCGGAGTATGCAAAAACATCCTCGAAGTTTCCGGTGTCGATATTCTTGACGGGACCCCGCTGCTTGACATCAAACCGTATGTGAAGCAGTTTGATTCCCGGGAAGACATAAAGAGCGGGTGGGTCGACGACCAGCACATAGACGATATCACTGAATGGAACAACACGCCAAAAGAATTGAGAAAACGCAAATGACCACAATAATAAAGAATTTCCAAACCTCGTGGCTGAAATACGCAACGATCGGGATAAGCGGCCTTATTGCCGCTTTCATCGTCACCCTGCTCGCGCTTATCGTGACAAAGCCGACAGCCGAAGGGCTGATCACGTCCATTACCAGCAGTGAGATCCATTTCGCGATCATGCTGAGTTTGTCGACGGCATTGATTTCAACAATCCTCTGTATTATAATCGGCGTTCCGGCTGCCTATGCCCTTGCCCGGTATTCTTTCAGAGGGAAAAATATAGTGAACGCAGTGCTTGACATGCCTCTCGCACTCCCCCCGCTAGTCGCCGGTCTCGGACTCCTGCTCTTCTTTGGGACGACAGGGTTTGGTATGGGTCTTGCTGAAATGGGGCTTGAATTTGTCTTCACGCCGCTCGGGATCATTGTAGCCCAGTGGTTTGTCAATATGCCGTTCATGCTGCGGATCATGCGGTCGACATTTGAATCGATCAATCCTCGGTATGAGTACGTGGCAAAGACCCTCGGATGCACTGATGTACAGGCACTTTGGCGGGTCACACTCCCGATGTCGGCAAACGGATTGTTCGCTGGTTCAGTCATTACATTGGCAAAAGGCATTGGTGAATTCGGGGCGGCACTCCTGCTTGCCGGAGCAATACAGTGGAAAACCGAGACACTGCCGATCGCTCTGTTCCTGAACATGTCGTGCGGAAACCTGAATATGGCAATCTCAGCAGCAACGATTCTGATCATCATCTCGATTACGGCACTCTACATCTTCGAGAAGTTTGGCGGGTCTTCACGCTTTTAAAAGGAGAAAACTATGTTGCAGATTCAGAACCTATCAAAAGATATGGGGGAGTTTTTCCTCAAGAATGTAACGCTTGACATCGAACAGGGGGAGTATCTGGTTATTATCGGACCGACCGGTGCGGGAAAGACCATCCTCCTTGAAACGATCGCGGGGATATATCCCCCCGATTCCGGGACCATCATTCTCAATGGGAAAGATATCACCCATCTCCCGCCAAAGGAGCGGAATATCTGCGTGGTATATCAGGACTACATGCTCTTTCCTCACCTTACGGTTGAAGAGAACATTGGGTTTGGCCTGGTTTCAAAGAAGATGCCAAAAGACGAGATAAAAAAACGGGTAACAGATGCAGCAAAGCTCCTTTCCATCGATCAGCTCCTCCACCGGCATCCTGATACGTTGAGCGGAGGAGAGCAGCAGAGGGCTGCGATCGCACGGGCAATCGTAATGGATCCGGTTCTCCTGCTCCTTGATGAACCGCTCAGCGCCCTTGACGGCCAGACACGGGAGATGCTCAGGAAGGAACTTCGGCGCCTGCATGCCCTCTATAATATCACGATCGTGCATGTCACCCATAATTTTGAGGAGGTATTTGCTCTCGCCGACCGTGTGGCGGTGATGAATGAAGGGGATATTGTCCAGTGCGGAGCTCCTGATGAAGTCTTCCGGAAACCCAATTGCGCATTTATTGCAAACTTCACCAGTGTCGAAAATATCTTCCGGGGAACCTGTGTTCCTCAGGACGGGGCATCCGCGATCGATGTTAACGGGATGACTATCATCTCTAGTACCTGTAAAGGGAACGGGGAAGTATATGCGACGGTCCGCCCGGAAGATATCCTCCTCTCAAGGGAACCTGTGCAATCAAGTGCAAGAAATTCGTTCAAGGGAACGATCACTGATATTGTGAATAATGGAATGGTCATTAGGGTGACCATCGATACCGGGATACCGTTTGTTTCGGTCCTGACCCGCCAGGGATTTGATTGCATGAATCTTAAGGAAGGTGAAGATATATATCTCACCTTTAAGGCTTCAGCAGTCCATATCTTTTAAAAGATGCGGGACCATGCATACATCCATGATGGAGTAAAAATCGACTCCACAACATGTCCTTTTTGTCATCCGGAAACAAAAGACATCATTTTTAAGAATGCATTCTGGTATGCTCGGTGGGATGCTTTTCCGGCTACCCGCGGGCATCTGCTTATTATTCCATTTCGCCACTGTGCCGGGTATTTTGACACAACAGAGGAAGAACAGGCATCTTTACCTGAGATGCTGTTCGCATGTAAAAAAATTCTTGATGAGAAATTCTCATCAGCAGGATACAATATCGTTATCAATGTTGGAAAAGCAGCAGACCAGCGAGTGATGCATTGTCATGTCCATATGATCCCCCGTTATACTGCTGATGCAGATGATCTTCCAGGGGGAATTCGGGGTTTCGTGATCGACCGACACGAGCGGGTGATTTAGCGATGCGGACACCGCCTGGCGTTAAGAACTGATATTCCCGTGCCGAAGTACCTTTTTTACTGCAGTCTGGTATTCATCCTTCCTCTCCAGGACGTAAAAACCACATTGGCCGGCGGTCAATTTTACCTCATCAGTTACCTATTTCCCTTCACTCACGAAGCAAAATAGTATGACGATCTACGTAACAAAACTCGACAAAACCCCCATCTCCGACACCCCCCACAAAGTGGACGTCCGAAAGATCCACGGCTCCCCGGTCACCGACATCGTCGTCATCAGCCTCCAGCCGGGCGAAGCCCTCAAAAAACACCTGACCCCCGTCGACGTCCTCTTTTATGTACTCGAAGGACAGGGGACCGTCGTCATCGGCGACGAACAGGAAAAAGTGGAAAAGGACTCCCTCATCCAAAGCCCCAAAAACATCCCGCATCTGCTCATAAACGACAGCGACTCCCTGTTTCAGGTCATGGTCATCAAACAGCTCACAACCAGCGACGGAAAGGAGATGAAGACCCGGATCCTCTAAACCTCCCCCGGCCTCCCTGGTCATCCCTCCTTCTGCTTTATCCCGTCAAACAGGAGCTTCAGCCCTGCAAAGATCACCAGAATAGGCCCCGCAACATAGCCTGCCCAGACCGCCAGTCCCAAACCGCCGAGCAGCAGCAGTTTAACTCCCCGATACCTCGCCGGCCTGATCACATACCGCAGGATCAGAACTCCCATAACCAGCGGGATCAGAATAAACACCGCTGTAACCGCGAATGATCCCGCAAACCCTGTTTTCATCATCGCCGTCAGCGCCTGGATCAGCATAAAACCCGATCCCGCCAGATACATCAGCCCCCCGGCCGAACCGGCGAGCGTCTCCGGGTGGATAGGCAGCGGCTCTTTTTTGAACCTGAAAAGATACACCATCCCGAACAGGACAACAAACACAGGAAAACCGACCACAAACGCCGGGCTGCTTCCTTCCCAGACCCGCACATTTCCGATCGAGATCGGGATCATGATCCATTCCGCCAAAGTGAACTCCTCGCGAAACCCGAGCGCAAGCCCGTAATTCCCCGGCCCGGTCCCTTTGTTCACCATCGCTATATAATAGGTGCCGGGGACCCCGGCGATGTATTCATACTTCAGCCACTGATAGTTTGCGGCAGGCGTGAACGGTTCATACTCCGGATGATCCGGCTTTGTCCCCGGGACGACAATATATCCGTTGTCCGGCAAAACAACGACGCCGGGAGCAAGCTCTCCTCCGCCTTCGATCCCGGGACCGATAAGGACCGCCTCCGGATATACGTCATCCTGTTTCGGGGTGAAAACCGAGAACCATACCCGGTCTCCCTCCTGAAGATCGAACTGGTAATAAGATATCGAGCCGGCATCCGGAAATGTGCCGTAAAACGCCCAGGATTTGAACGGATCCTGGACGTAGAGAGCATTCTCTATTCCTTCATTTCCTCCGGTCATTACCGGCGAATGTGCAGATACGCCGGCGGTGAGTGAGAGGAGGATCAGTATGACGGCTAATGCCGCTTCCCGCCGCTTCATAATAGTAGCGTAGATGATCTTCTATGAATTAAATCTATTCCCCGAACCGGTGATGGAATCTGCCTCATCAGAAATCTATTTCAGCTTTGCGGGAGAGCAGGATAGTATGAAGGTCTGTGAAACTGCGCCGGCTGGGGTCCTCTTCCCGGAAGGAGAAAGATCATGACGAAGACGATACCCTATGAGGTCACGGGGACGATAGGAAAGATCGAGTTTCGGAAGTATCCGGCTCTTGTGCTTGCAGAGGCGGATACTGCGGAGGATGAAACGGGTTTTCGACTGCTGTTTTCTTATATCACGGGCAATAACTCGGCGAAGAATGCCATCTCGATGACGTCTCCGGTGATCAGTTCAGCAAAGATCCCGATGACGGCGCCGGTGGTTTCCAACAGGACCACGATGTCGTTTGTGATGCCTGCGGGGAAGACCCGGGCTGAGATCCCGGAGCCGCTGGACAGCAGGGTGAGAATCGTTTCAGTGCCTGAGCGGGAGGTGGGCGTGATGATGTTTCGGGGAAGGACGAGGGAGAAGGAGGTGAGGGCGGCAGAGGAGAGTTTGCAAAAAGGGCTTTTGGATGCGGGGGTCGAACCGGCGGGAGAGGTATTTTTGATGCGGTATAATCCGCCCTGGACGCCGGGATTTTTGCGGCGTAATGAGGTGGGCGTGGAAATCAAACGGTGAAAGGGGTGGGTAGAGACCGGCGAAGGAAAGGGTATGAAGATGAGACTGCTGTGATATATTTCTGATCACTGAGAGTATCACCAGTAAACCTATTTTTGATATTATAAAGATATTTCAATTTGCCAATAACACTCCCTTTGAAAATCTGGGATTGAATATTTTTTAAAAATAGAAAAAATCTCTCTAATTTCTCTCACTCAATTATTAAAGTAAATGAGAAGAAAATATTTTCATCTACTAAATTAATAGAATGGTATAATTGGATTCGGTGTAAAATTGTGAAAATTCCAAACTCACTTTATTTGTTCAAAGAATTATTGCAGACATCATTTACTGAGCCAGAAGATGATTATGATTCAGATGATGATACATATTTAGAGGAATCAAAGGGGAAATATCTCAAAGCATATATGATTGAAAGCCATCGCAAAATTCAGGAAACACCAATAGATAATTATACAATATGGAAAAAATTTGAAGATGCTGATACTTGGTATTATTCAATAGACAACGAAACAAACTTGAAATTTTTTGTAGTTGATGCTACAAGCCCTAGAGTATGGATTCTATACAGCATTCTGAATGTGAATGAAGTAGATAAAATTGTAAAAAAATTAGTGAAATCAACTTCAAAATTAGATTATTGTTGGTTGTCTCGCGGTCTTTTGGAATCTTTTAAGAAACATATTGGATGGAAAGAGAAGGGAATTGGACTTAGATATCGAAATATTTTATCAGATCAGGACGATCGGGCAACACTTAGCCTTAAAGCGTGGTATGGATCCAATAGAATTAAAGGATGGGATGCTTTCATAGAACAGGCAAAAGAACAGGTTACAATCTCAAGTATTCGCTGGAAAAAAATAATTGATGGTCAGACGAGAATAACTTCTGAATGGTACAATTATGGAAAAGTTACGATTACTGCATCCGAGGATATTGAAGAAACGTTAAGGGCAATTACTTCAATGGCCCGTCATTATGAGAAATTACTAGTTGAAGCAACAAAGCTTAGAGATGAAAGTTTTGGAGCATTTGAGTTAAATTTTACACAGGATATTAATTTAGACTCCTTTTCTGAGGCTGTATCAATGGGAAAATCTGCAATGAATCTCTGGCTTACGGAGACTGAATCCGAATCTGATTTTAAGAGATTTAGAGGTGTAGACATGCATACTTGGGATGTTGTTTTTCTTGATTTAGGCGTTGATTATGCATATTTGACTATCCCGGGGAAGGGATGTGTTAATGCTGCACCACGTATAGCTACCATTCAGGCGGAATATACGGCTGGAAAAACTGATATTTACTTTAATGGGGATGAAATTTTTGTCTAAAATATTTGATATAGATAACGATCCAGCTCCAAATACTATCCGAAGGAATACGTGGAGAAATACGTTACAGCTATTTCATAAATATCGAAAAAATTTCACTGGTCCATTTTATGAGTCTGGTTATAGGAATTATGTTTTAGAGAGTGGTGTTACTCATTGTGAAACCGGAAAAGACCTCATACCAGATATTCTTGCTTGGGATAAAAATCGAAAAAAATTATTGATAGTAGAAATTACAAATAATAAAGATGAAATAAAGAAAACCGATCAGATGAGGGATTTTAAAGATAAAATAGATATTGCCTCCCTATCAGTATATGGAATCCCTAGTGGAATGGATCCGGAATTGAACACAATTCTCTCGGTAGACAAACAACACAATAATTCAAATTATTGTCAGGTTATGGTTGATGATATATTTTATTTGAAAGCAGATGAGAATTTATCTGATCCTTTATTAAAAGAAAATCTCATAAATACCTGTGGTCAGTCCCTAAATAAATTGCCTGAAATTAAGGTGAGTCTTCTTCCTGAAATGAAAGCAGGCGAAATCAGATACGGATTATCTGGTATTATTACAAAGATATTTCAACCAGAAAATCCCGGATACACATCAAAAGAACTGGCAGATATTGGGCTTGATGAATTTGTTAATAAATTCTCCCCAAACTCACGTAAGACGTTAGCAGATAAAATTACTAATCAAATGAATGCTTTAGTGGAAAAGTATCTTCCTGATTATATTGAATGTGAGAATCGGAAGTATCGTGCAAAAATGGTGGGAAGAAATAGCCTAATTTCCTCCTCTCCCCAGTCACGAAAAGCTGTTGATGATGGCATCAGAAAATGGTTGGGGTATAAAGAAGAACAGAAGGACACCTCCATTCAGTTTTGTGTGGATCAATTTGGAGATGATAAATCTACGGATGGGGACAGGTTAAATTAATCTTAGACTCATTTGTCAAGATTCAAAACTTTCCGAAAAACAGATGCGAGGGGAGGGATTCGAACCCGCGAACTACTTAAGAACAGATCTTGAGTCAGTCTCCGTTGGCCACTTGGATACCCTCGCGAAAAAGGCTTTTACATATTGGATATGGTTTCTAATGAAGTTGTCGTCTGTTGTGGGCGGGGAACTTTGGATGTTCTTCGTCATCCCACTGAAATCATGGATACGATTCAAAATTATCAAGGATTGGTGATGACCCAAAATGTTCTTTCTCTCCTGGAATACGCGATAACCCATCTCTTTTTTTATGCAGGGACAAGCACAAAGATATCATGCGTATCAATGACAAAACACACGATTTGTCATAAAAAATACATAATTACACTATTGTGAAATCCCTATAATATCTCCTTATTCACGAATTAGATCAATTTTGTGGTTATTTCTAAATAATAAGTATATAAAACGCACGAATAAACGCACGCGTGTGTTTAATAATGGCACGCGTGTGTTTTATTCTTTTAATAAATACTTCGCCCCTCTCCCTCTGCCTTGAAGGACTAACTTATCTTCCTCAACAAGTTTTTTCAACACACGATATGCTTGAGGTTCAGCCAGATGCAATAATTCTACAGCATCCTTTCGAGTAACAAAACCTTGCTTTTCAGCAAGTTGAAGTATCAAAGGGGCCTGACGCAAAGAATCTATATCGCGCTGTCGCTCATACTTAATTAAACTCGATGTTTTTAGATAAACTTTCGAACTGAGCATGTACGTCCGTCCTCGTCCTGTGCCTCTGGCCTCGATAAGTCCTGCTTCGGATAGCTGTTCCAGTGCGACTTTTGATTTTTTCTCATTGATATGTGTCAATTCTGCAATTCGATGGATGTCAGCACGACGCTCCTCCTTTAGAACGGAAAGAATCAAGAGAGAGTTAATGGGCAGGGACCTTCCAAGCCTATTCTTCTCCTGATATATCATCTTTGTAAATGCCTCATCGGGTGCAGCTCGTTGAATGAACAAGTTCACAGACGTAGAGTTTGATTCAGTATAATCGGGCCAGGGTCTCCCATAAATGAGGGATCCCTCATAAATTCGATCAATTCCTCGTCCTGTCCTTTCTGCAAGACCAACTCGTTTAAGTGCATCTGTCAGGGTCGGGTTCCTTCCATGGGGGTCTACTGTAAGCAGATTTTCTATGGTAACTCCTTCGATAAACCCCCCTGGACTATTTATGGTGAGCCCTTCGTCATTAATTAAGAAACGAACGCGATTGAGAATCGTGTAATCACGATGGGAAATGGCATTCACGAGCGCTTCACGAAATGCTCTCTGATCAAATTCAGAAATAGGGATTCTGAACAAACCTGACTGTACTTCCCTCTCCGGATTCCATGCTTTCATGTATTCTTCAATCATCTCAAAAGCGGACAAGAGCGGCTTAATGAACGATTCATTAAAACGCACATCCGTCCCTTCAATTACCTGAAATGCTATTTCTGCCGTGGGGAGAAATGTCCGTATGCTATTCTCTTTACCGATTAACAGAAGGCCAGTTACCGTTGGGACATAGTGATCATCAACCTTAGTAACCAGCCGAAGGGCCATGTCCAATTCTTTATCTGACAAATCAAGAAGATTCCCTTCACCGCGATTTGACGATATGATTTTTCTTAAGCGGTTTCTTTCACTGCTATCAAGGTCATCACACGTTGCGTTTAGAACGGGTTGAGCAGAATAATCAAGTCTATTTAAATTGGATAATCGGGAGAGCACTTCTTGTGGGTGCATTGGAACTGTCTCTGGGGTCCCATCAAATTTTAATCGTCTCTTCAGTATTTTCCCACTAGAGGTCATTACGATTGAACTGCTTTTTGGAACTTCTACTAGTACGCACGGCCGCACCTCACCAATAATAGTTATTCTGACTGAAACTGGGGGGACTGTTTTATTGGAAATTACTGCACCAAGGGAATGAGGATTTTTGTGGTCTTTGTGAATGCCGGTTATGTGACCATCATCCTCGACACCAACATATAATTCACCTCCCTCTGTATTAGAAAAACCAACAACTACCTCCACTATGTCATTATCAGATAATCTGGGGTCGTCACTTTTAAATTCTATAGTAAGGCTTTCTTTTTTACCAATATTATCCATTAAATCATCTCTTTCGAATTAAATAGTCAATTGTTAGTATATTTATATGCATGATTAATAAAGCCTATCCCAAAAATATGCTCTCATCTCTTATGCAAAAAGAACGCACAAACATACACAAAAAAAATTCATTTAGCAAATAATTCAAAACATCTTAAATTCGTCTTAGATTTGAATTATAAGCTATAATATATGTTATTAATTGAAATCAAACAAAGAAAATGATATCTAAATGCACGATTAAACACACGCGTGTGTTTTATGAACGCACACGTGTGTTTTGACCGACATATAATTATTTGAACGAGATCTCTACCTTTTCTTCACCACCGTCTTCACCACCCACTTCCCCCTTTTCTCTATCTTCGCCTGCTCCCCTGCCGGATCATCCAGATACGCAAAAACCGCGTCAAGATCCCCGCCCTCCTCCAACTCCTCCTTCAAAACATCCTTCATCCACGCGAAATACATCGATCTCTTGCTATCCTTCAGACTCGCTCCGCACTGATTACAGAACTTAGCATCCCGTGAATTCACCGTATCACAGTTCGGACACACATTCAGCAGACTGATCCTATTCATTATTGCATAACGTACCCAATCCTGGATCGTCATTGCTTCTACGCGCGCTGCCGCCTCCAACTGCATTTTTAAGCTCTTTGGCACCCGGATCAGGATCTGTTCATCGTTTTTTTCTTCTGTCATAATTCTCTGATACATATATCAGACTGAAAGTATAAATACTCTGTCATCCAATTATTTAGAATACTATGATATCTCTGATGACTGAGATAAAACGAAGAAAAGGAGTGACAACCTAGCCTTGATTAAAACGCAAACAACCCTGCCGATGCCTTACACAGTAAAGCATCACGAAACGATCACAGAACAACTCTCCCCAAAACATCCCGGCGTCAACCTGGATTTGAACGCCTACCGGTTCGGTCTGTATAAAAACGGCGAACTCGTCGACATACTCACCACCTTCGATACCGGCCCCGACCTTACACGGGCCGTAAAACAGCACATCACCGACCACGAACCCGAAGGCCCCGAAAAAGACTATCTTCTCCGGTCCTTCGACCCTGCCTCTCTCCCACCCTGGGAGAGAAAGACCATGACCCGCGGGCAGCTCCCGTCCCCCGAAGCTCTCCTGAACTCCCTCAACGACGAAGGAAACGCCGTCAGATTCGAAAAAGAAGCCGCCGGGCATCTCATCTACGACCCCGTCAGGGGCGAATGGTATGCCTGGATCGACAACCACTGGGAACCTGCCAAAGAAAAAATCGGACAGACCCTGCGGTTCATCGGAAAAAGTCTCGAAGAAGAACTCAGATACTGGAAGAACCGTGCCCAGATCGAGGATACCCCTGAGATCAGGAACCTCGTTGCCCAGCTTCAGGCGCATGTCAATCTGAGCAAGAACCACACAAAACAGGTCGCCCTTCGGAAGATGATCGAAGGCTCTTCGATGCAGGTGAATCTTTCCGAAGCGTCCGACGACCGGTATATAACCTTCAAAAACGGCGCGATCGACTGTAAAACCGGCGAGATCATCCCTATCTGGGCCTGCGGCTCGATCTTGGAGCAGTATCCGGTGATCTATGTCGATCTGACCTATACGCCGGGGCTTCGCTCGCAGGCGTTCATCGATCACCTGAAAGCGGTGTTCACGGACAATATGAGCGGTCTTTCCGAGGAGGAGCGGACGCTTCGGATGATGGAACTCGGCCGTTTTTTTCTCCGCCTGCTGGGCTATCTGCTGTATCCGGGAAATCCCGAGCAGATCTTTCCTTTTCTGTGGGGAAAGGGAAGCAACGGGAAGTCGACGACGATCGACGTGCTCCGGGAGATCTTCGGGTCGGAGATGTCGGAGGCTTCGGTCCGGGAGCTGTATGCCGCGGGTGAAGACCGGCCGGCGTCGGGTGTTTCCCGGTCGCTTTCGAAGCGGGTGATGCTGATTTCGGAGGCGAGCGATGATGAGTCGAAGGGCGGCCGTATCAGTGTTGATACGGTAAAAGCTTTGACGGGGGACGCGGTGACGAGCCGGTTTCGGGATATGTATGCGAAGTCTCAGGCGCAGAAAGTGGTCTGCACGCCGGTGGGTGTGACGAATGAGCTGCCCCGGTTCGATAAGACGCTGGATTATGCCCTTCTGCGCAGGATTTTTACGATCCCGTTCCCGCATACATTTACGGGCGGGGAGCGGGCGCGTGATATCCGGGAGGCTCTTCTTGCAGAAAAGGATGCGATCTTTTCGATGATGGTGGATGAGCTGATCGCGTATACGAAGGAGGGGCTTTTGCCGGTGCCGGCGTTTTGCGCATCTACGCAGAATGAGCTGCTTGCAGGGTTCGAGGTGGCGGCGTTTATCGAGGAGTGTCTGGAGAAGTCGGAGACGGGACGGGTGTCCCGGCGGGAGCTGGAGGAGGCGTATCCTAATCCCCCGCCAATTTTTACCTAGGTCCCCGCCTCAATACCAAACGCCTCACAGATCCTCTTCTGATCCGCCGTCAACTCCGAATAGAGACTCTTCCTCCTCCCCGACAGCGTAATCGTCATCAGAATCTTCATC
>JAYFOG010000011.1:0-19029 GCA_034932965.1 Methanocorpusculum sp. | reverse complement strand
AAAGGTGAATTCACTTCGATGACTAGTTCCTCAGTAATTTATCTGAAGAGGCTTTTTCAGCTATGTTTCATGGGGGCATATTCTGTGTTTTGAGAGAATGGATGGGTGGGATAATTGGATGTTTGAACCGAGAAATTCGGGTGCACATCTATTTATCAAGAAGTGCACCCTATCTCAGATGGTGCACTAGTCATATGCACCAAAGTGCACCCGAAAAAACCTATGAATTGCCTTTAAATCTGAAAAAAGACAATTAAGGTTGGTTTTAAAATAAGGTGCACTTCTTTTTCAAACAATGCGCGTGTGAGGGGTGATGAAAAATAAGGCGTATATGGGCGTATTTTAGGGGGAAATACATGGGGTATAAAATAAAAGAGAGTTTTGAAAAAGAAGTGCACCCGGAAAACAGGGGAGCTTTAGGATTTCAGTTTGCATTTGAAGAGGCGTGAACCATGGCTGTCCATCTCCTCTATGCCGTTGACTCGGAAGGCATTATACAACCGCCTACTTTCGGATCTACTTATCGCTCTTCTTTTTCTAGGATTTCCATAATCATCTTCACCAACAATCTTCATGATCGTGTCCGGGGTTATTCCAACATCATCACACCAGATCAGATAATGGTTCTGGATCGCTTCTCTCGATGTTCTGTCCTCAACCTTCTTCCCGTCTGTTTTCTGATACTGTGTTGTCACAAACTGATTGTATTCATATCCAGAGAGGAGTTCTGTTTGTGTCGCTTTGCATTCCTCCGGGATCTCCAAAAGTCCCTCTTTCAGGTATGCTATGAGCTCGTCAATCATGAGAG
This sequence comes from Methanocorpusculum sp., assembly GCA_034932965.1. Lineage (GTDB taxonomy): Archaea > Halobacteriota > Methanomicrobia > Methanomicrobiales > Methanocorpusculaceae > Methanocorpusculum. Next base: position 18,221 of record JAYFOG010000011.1, on the reverse strand, counting down.
AAAATATACTGTCCCGCTCCTCAAGCAGCTCTGCGGTTTTGTTTTTGGCTCTCTCCAGTCCCTTAAAGACATGTAGGAATGGAATTGTGACCAACCGCCGAAGAAGAGCATAATCAAGCTCTTTGTCAAATCTTGGGAGCTCATTTGTAACGCCGATCGGAGTACAGATAATATCCCGCTCAACTGATTTACCATAGGTTTCTCGGAATCGTGCTGTTTGTGCATCTCCCGCAAGTGCTTTAACCGTATCACGGCTAACTCTCCCTCCTTTTCGTTCATTCTCGTCATCTGATGCTTCTGAAAAGAGCAGCACCCTTTTTGACAATCCATTGGTAATACCTGATGCGGGCCGATCCTCTCCGCTTACATACAATTCTTTAATCGGGGCTTCTGCCAACTGCCCAAAAAGCACTTTCCGTAATACATCAATGGTGGTGGATTTGCCGTTTGAACCCTTACCCCATAAGAAGAGAAATATCTGTTCCGGGTTGCCTGGATAGAGCAAATATCCAAGGAGCCGGAGAAAATATTTCCCGATTTTATTTCCTCGAATAAACCGCTCCTCCTCTTCTAAGTCCGGTGTCTGATTATCTTCGAATACTCTCTGAATATGCTGTAAGAACTTTGATGGGCGTGCTCCTTCTGTGTATGTCGCATCAATGTAGGTCATAGGATAACGATCTTTGAGGTGGGCACACATCCAAAGAGGATAAAAAATACCAGTCTTGCAATCAATGGCTCCGTTCCTGAATGCGAGGATGCTGACATCGGTCTTCTTGCTCATCTCGATAGACATATTTGAGCGTGCTGACATCTCAGACATAGCCTTTTGCCGCCCCTGATTCATACTTCTGCTGCTATGCTCACAAAGGGCCGATATGAGCCGGTTGAGCTCACCAATTCGCTTCTTATCTCCATCATCACCCCTTTCCTTCTCTTTTCGAAGCTCTTTTTCCCAATAGCGAAGCTCTTCTTTTATAGAATTACCTACAAACCGTTCCGCTTTCCCTAGTTTATCAGTTGCCTGTTCCCAATGATTATCGAGCCATGCATACCATTCTTTAGATTCATAGTCATAGATCAGATGATCCTTGCACTCTTTTTCAAATCGTGTGGCGTTCCCGTCATCATTTAATGAATATGCAACATCATCCGGATTGAGCACCGGGATCTTACGAGTTGCTTTATTCCGTTCCCAGGGTGGGGCGGCAGTCGGCTCTTTGATACATTTCTGTCGTATCCACTCGGCTGCTCCATCTCCTTCTATCTCTTTCAGATAAGCCTCGATGTAGGGATATATGGATTTTGGGGTGCTGTCTTCGTCAGGGATTTTTACACTAAAGACAACTTCCCCAGCTTTTAGAAGCTCAAAGTATCTGCTTCTTAGTAGTTCTAATCCATTGTCTCCAAGTGGCTCATATTCTCCCTGTGTCGCTCTCAACTCATATCCAAAGGGTAATTCATATCGACGTGCTTTGTTTGAGTCCAAGTCTTTTATTGTGGTATTGGGTCCTATTCTAGAGGTGGGGCGCTCTGTCTCAAGAGAGCTATCATCTACTGTGACTGCGTTATTTTCTGTTAATGTACCCCCAGTCATTCATTCTTTCCCCTTGCCGTCATTAGACATGCCTCGTTCCTCTATTGAGTTGATCACATGAAGCGAGGGCAGATCTAAGGGTGTTGCATACAATACTCGTTTTACCCATGTTTCAGTGAGTCCTGGTCGCGCCGTTTTCCTACAATATGGAAGATGATATGTTCTGAATTCGACACCCCATTTCGCTAATGGCTCTAGTAAGGCGCGGAGGCTTTCAGCGGTGAGCTCAGTCATATGGCGTTTACTCTCAATCGCATAAACTAAGAATAATCTGAGTATTCCTCCTGACTCAGAGAAGACGATCTCGGATGATCCTGCATTATTGAGGTTGTGGTTATTGAGTTCGGTATTGATTATTTCCAACCCTTTCGACACATCGACTGGGAGGATTATCACTTTACTCTTGTCATTCCCATTCATGACGTTGGCTCCGAAAATATCTCTCTGAATCGCTCGATAATTGCATCTGACAGGAACGCCTTAACATATGGGTCAGAGTAATCTAATTTTGAATCAGGCTTGATCATGCAAATACCTCCCTTGGTTTTCCCGGCTGTATCTGCTCACGATAGATATACTGTGCCTTCTTACCACTATTGGTAGGTGAGAGGGAAACAAACCCAGCACTGCGTAAAATAAATGCCATTTTTTGCGGGCTGATCAGCTTCTCCTTTCTATCCCAAAGACGTGATCGACGGGTTATACCAAGCTCCACATACACATCGGAATGTTTAATGGTTTTTGTTGTGCCCTGATTGCGGCCATAGGCTGTCTTTGCAGCTTCGATTATCTCAGCATCAGAAAAGGATAAAGTATGAGGGGTAAACATCATATTCAGCGGTTTTGTAATCGCTGAACAACTATGGGAATTTGGCATCTTTAGACACCTCCATCACTTGTTTTTTCGGTGTTGAGTTTCCATAACCCTCTCTTTAACATGACCTGTACACCTGCGGCATAAATGGGGTCTACAGATGCAACAGCTCTGAGCTGGTCGGCAGTAACAATACGAGGTATGATCCTTCCGTCATTATTCGAAGAAGTCATGATGCCGCCTCGCATTCACTCTTCGCAGGATACCTCCAAAGGCAGAGATATTCCCGTTTATCCACAATGATTCTCTCAACAAGGCCCTCATTTGCGAGTCTCGACAGGTAATATGCTGCCTGTGAGGCTGTGAGTTTGACAGCTCTCCCGATATCGCGTGAGGTTAATGTATCTCCGGGACGCCGAGATATAACCGATAAGACCGCATTACGTTTACTCTTCATGACAAGTCCCTCCGCAGGTGCATATCTTGCAGTCGTGATCTGAGGTTGTCTCAAGGCTCTTGAACTTAAGATATGCCTCCTCATCTGTTGTGGTCGGATTGATCGTTATGGTGATCTTGAGTGTCTCTCCAATGAGTTCCTGGGCGTCAATACCTACGGAACCAGCTGCCTCGAATAAAGCGGTGAGATTGTGGGTCGTTGCCCTGAAAAAGTCCCCTGTCTTTAACCCAGTTGGTAAAGTCTCGTCCAACCGGTCAAACAAATTCTTAAGCCCGGGCGTTACCTGTACAGATTCCTGGATCTCCATTCAAGCCACCTCGATAATACTTGGGGCTGGTCTCCGGTCTGCACTCCTCTCATCAATCAGCCGCTTAAGATGTGCTGCCTGTAAAGCATCTGTATCAATAATTCTGGCGGTTGATTTTTCTGATGGGCGGTTCAATACTTCTTTGCCGGCTTCCTTATGATTCTTGGTCGTTTCTGTGGGGCTGGCGTTTTCTTTTGTAATGGTCATTGTTTTACCTCAAATATTTTCATGCCCGAATAAGCGTTAATTGCTTCTCGAACAAAATCCGAACGATTCATACAACCATCTTTGGCTTTCCAAATGCGGTTTAACTCCGTCTCTTGTGATGAAGTGATGGTTATAACCAATAATTTTCTTGCTTTTTTCATCTATCCTGCTCCCATAATTTTTGGATCCTATGAAGTTCAAATGCAGTGCACAGCACTACAGTATCATATATATCTGCAAAACTATATTAAAGTTGCACGCGAGTGTATTCTATGGATGGTTCAAAAAGAGTTTCAAAAACGGCAAAAGCTGATAGTAGTATCACGTTGCGTTTATCAACAGTTCTCCTTGATAAAATAAACAATTCTTGGAAAAATATGGGGTTTGCTAACCGTACAGACTTGGTTGAATCAGCTTGCGAATGGTTTTTCGATACTCTTGAATGTCCCCGATGTCACAACCGAAACCATAAAGATGGTTTGTATTGTTCTGTATGTGGCGAGGAACTGCAGCCCCATTTCAGAATAATAAATGAATTACGAAATGGTACGCAGGAGATTATTAACAAGGCAAACGATCTTAATGACAGGTATTCGAGGCTATTAGACAATTATCTAAAACTCAAAAACGTTGTTAAAACTCAATTTCCTGATATGATTAAAAATAGCAATAATACCATAAAATTAATTGATTATTCCATAGATCTTATAAAAAATATAATTATGTTCACCACTATTTCTGATGGTCTGGTTACAGAAAATCGGAAGATTGACTTCATGTTGTCAAAAGTGAATATAATAATAAATAGAGAGTTCGAAACTATTCATGGACGTCAACCTAATAGAGATGATTTCGAAACTGCTCTAAAAACCATACAAAAATGTGAAATTTTTATTGAGTCATATTATAATGATTTCAAAACATTATCATTTATTTATAGAGGGATAAAAGAAATCTGCGACACAGAATTCAAATCCCTTTAGTCCTGTGTTATCTGGTTGCATGTTGGGTTCGCGCATCTCCATGCTACCCCAACCCATTCTCTTTTCCCAGTATCCGGATTTTGGTATCGTTCGTAGAGTCGCTTCATCGGAGATCCGCAGGCAGGGCAGGTATTTTCCCTCATGGTATACCAAATATCAAAACTCCATTATATATAGATATCTCAAGACAGTGAGAAATTTGTATGAATTATAGACCGTTGGCTTATGAATCTCTGCCATAATCCCAATCAGGGCTTACAAACCTAAGCGCTTAGAAATAATTATTTCGAGACTGTCTTTCATTATTTGGTAGCTCTGTCCTTTATCTGATAATGGGGACAAGTTTCATTCTCCATTGCTAAATCTTTTCGAACTAAACACTCGATAAAATACTGTCCTGTATGGTCTCCATAATCATCCTCGTTGTAATGTTTACAGTATTGGCATTTTGCCGATATCTGATATTCACTTTCATGCTTTGATGGCATCAATTTTCTTCACATCCTTGTTCTCACAGGAATACTCTGACCAAATCATATCATCATAAGTCACCGTCTCTATATTGAGTTTCTTGAGCTTTTGGCGAGTCGCGCGGATGACCTGAATACTCACTATCTTAGAATTATGGGAATTTGAGCTATGGTTTACATGTACTGATAGTTCTCGCAATAACTTTATGTTTTGGGCTTCATTCAACCCCCTATTAAATCGAATTCTGTAATGGGGAACTCGCCTTTATTGAACATCTAAGGGGTTTTAATGGATAATTCCGTTGAAGTATCGCAGATGCAATCTATTGTCAGATGGATTTATTGCGGATCATGTACATCAATCATACACACTGATACATACTGATACATACTGATACGCAATAGTAAACACTAAGAATATAGAAAACATAAATACTACATAGTTATGCCTGAGGGTTCCACCAAAGAGAATGGGGAGTTTGACTCGGAAAAATTCAAACAAGTATTGCTGTATATCATCAGCAAAACCGAGGCTTTACCAAATGTTGGCAAAAAAGTATTGTATAAGTTACTTTATTTTGCTGATTTTAATTATTATGAAGTAAGTGAGCGTAAACTCACGGGGGAGGTTTATGCTAAATTAGAACACGGTCCAGCACCAAGGCATTTCAATGACATCATGGAAGAACTGAAAGAATCTCATCTTGTCGAAGAGAAGCTGGTTCCATATTATAATCATACACAGACAAGATATTGTATCTTGAATGCCCCAAAAATGACGCTTCTTAGTGCAGAGGAATTACTATATGTTGATGAAACTTTAGATCGTTATTCCTCAATGAACGGGCAACAAATTGAATCCCTATCACATGATGATACGCCATGGGCTGCAAGCGAGTTAAATGATAATCTGAATTATGAATTGGTATTTTATCGGTCTCCCTCAATGTCGGTAAGAGAATATTGTGATGACCAAAATACTAACAACTCCTGAATTTAGTAAGGATGTAAAAAAACTCACGAAAAAATATAACTCGATATCAGATGATATCAATACTTTTTTACAAGCGTTAAAAATTAACCTTCCTGATAAATTGCGAGATACAGTGCGCATCTCTGGGTTGGGAGAAAAATATTCCAATTTTACCGTTTACAAAGTGCGATCATTTCGTTGTAAATCTATGTTTGGTAAAGGTTCACGTAGTGGAATTAGGGTAATCTATGAGTATTGCTCTACAACAGATACCATAGGTTTAATTCAGATTTATAGTCATTCTCAGAACGTTTCTAACCACGATATTGGGCGTATACATAGTTACTTAGATGGCAAAATTTCTGAAGGTTTCCATCCAGGTGTTATGGATCCTCTACAGAATATATCTGTAGATATTATTCCTCCTGTCATTGCTGAAGCTCAAAGAGACGCTTATATAATACCTCCCATAATAGCAACTGCCGAGTCTCAAGGAGATGTTTATACGTGTTTCCCTCCCTCTCCAGATTCAACCATTCCAAATATTGAAGATGATTTTAGGGAAAATAACTAAATCTAAATTAGCCTTATTTCCCGAGTTTCACTGATTGCCTTGAATATTCACTATGCCCGAATTAACTGTATTTATAACTAGGCATTACACATCATCCACCTGATCCGGAATCGGTAATATGATATTGTGTTCCTTAGCCACCTGCTGCATTGCAGAATACATCTCCATCAAAAAAGCCGGGTCCTGTGCCATGGAACTACGGATTTCATTTGTCATGTTCTCTGCCGACTCTTCTTCATCCTTGGTGAGCGGTGCTCCACAATTTCCGCAGTATTTTAGATTTGGGCTGTTGACAGTTGCGCATCGGGCGCACTGAACCGGAGCCATGGTTTTCTTTCCTTTATGTGTGTTTTCTGTATTGGGAATGCTCACTCCGTTTAATTCAGCAATAGCTGCATTCACATCGCTATTGGTAAGATGCTGATAAACTTTCATCATGTTGGTGTTGACATCTCCCCACATCATCAGTTTGATAACTGATTCATTTAGTCCCTTTTGGCAGAGGTGAGTTATCCTTGAATGTCTGAAAATATGCGGTTTGATGTGTTTCTTAACGCCTGCACGTAAGGCTAGTGCCCGGATCTGTTTCACCAGCCCGGCATATTGAAGGGGTTTGTGGGTGGTACTTGTCAGAAATACGTAATTAGAGGGAGTTATTGGGAGAGGATAATCATTCTTCCACTGAGCCAGATAAGAGCGGGAAGCCGCCAGTGGCACATAACGCGGTTTACCTGTTTTTTCTGCCGTATTTACGGTTACATTCCAATCGGTAAATTCTACCTGTTTCCACGTGAGGTTCCCAACTTCTCCAATTCTAAAACCTCCTTCATATAGAAGAGAAATAAGAGCTCGATCCCTTGAATTGTTGGCAGCTCCGATTATTGCCAAGACTTCGCTCTCTGTTAAGAGCATGTCGGCGGTAACTGTACTCTGATTATATCGGGGAGCACGAATTTTCTTCAACTTCCTCAGATCAATATCACAATACTCATTTTCAGCCAGCCAGATGAAAAACCGTTTTACCATCTGTACTAAATCGGCGATAGTATTTTTCTTATAGCGAGGCGTCCCATCCTGAGCAGTCGCTGTTTTGATCAGATCAATTGCGTGATAGACATCCTTAATTTTACATTCAGTGAACGGGGGGTGAAACTCATGATTCCGGATTATTGTTCCAACAAGCTTGTAACGTCTGACTGGTGATATTTGGGATACTGCTACCAGTTCACCAATATACTCATCAATAATGGCTCTTTCATCTTCGTTTATTCGACCGTCTTCAACTGCTTTCTGGAGCAAACTTAATGTGTGCTCAAGGTAATATCCTTGTGAACAATGAAATCTCTGATTCGTTCCCATACATGAAAATTTGAGATCGTATATATTATGCTTGTGGGGTACAGTTTATAAAGAAAGTATCCAGTGAGTCCCATATCAGCACTGTTTACCAACAACTCAGGATCATTTTCTTCACGCTTCATTTTTTAGGTTACGGCTTTCTGCCAATTTTCTGTATAAAAATCGAGAGTTCATCGGCGCGTTATTTTCATATTCAGTATTGCTGCGAACAGCATTTTTGTTTTGGGGATACGATCTTTCTCTTTCAAAATGGTTGATTGAAATTTTTCGGAGAGGTCCACTGTTCGCGATCTGAAAACTCTTGAAAAATAATTGTACAATAATGTATATATATGTACAAGAAACAACACTAGTTGTGAATCATGACAAAAATGAACTTCAACAGGATGGTGATGCCGGTGGAATGGATACTGGCATAACCCGAAAAAGCGGTCAGACCTTGTTTTTCCCGTCATTAGATGAGGTAAAAAGTATTAGTGATACTTTATCTGCCAAAACACTGATTCCTGTGTATCATACCTTTGATGATCCCGGCGTCTCACCGGCATCAGCTTATGAGGCTCTTAGGGGAACATACGGTTTTCTCCTTGAATCGATAGAAGGAAACGAACGAAATGCGCGATACTCGGTCATAGGGACCGGTTTATTGATGCATATCACCGCTGATCCTGATATGCATATAACCGGAAAATACAATCCTGCAGAAGAACTTGAAGGCAGGGGCGTGTCAGCGGAATTGCTCAACGATCTTTTACGCTGTATCGAGTATCAAAGTCCGGATATTCCCGGATATGCCGGCGGTCTTGCCGGATACTTCTCGTATGATCTGGCGCTCAAAACGCTTGAAGTAGCCTGCATCGAAGAAAAACCGCGGGAATTTCCCCTCGCCGAATTCATGATGCCTGAAGCGTATGTTGTATTCGATCACGTTCAGGGGTCAATTACCATTCTCAGGTTTTTATTCGGGGAGGATGTGAAAGACATCGAATCCGGATATGTAGCTGCTCTCAAGCAGATCAGCTCAATGGAAAAGATCATCTCCAACGCGTTACCCTCTGAAAAAACAGAACGGCCTTCTTCCTCTGAAACCGGGTCTGGCCTCAGATCTGAATATACATCAGCCGTCACGGAAAATGAGTTCGAAGAGCTCGTGAGAGCCGCAAAAGAGTACATCCTCAACGGGGATATCTTTCAGGCCGTCATCTCAAAAAGATGTGCCGTCTCCTATGAAAACGATCCGTTCCTATTATATAGGCAGATGAGGCGGCTGAATCCAAGTCCCTATATGTATTTCATGGACTTCTCCGATAAACAGGTCATCGGCGCAAGTCCCGAGATGCTGATAAAAGTGCAGGACCGTCAGATCACCTCGGTTCCAATTGCCGGAACGAGAAAACGCGGAAAAGATCCCCGAGAGGATACCGAACTGGAAAAGGAGCTCTTAGCCGATAAAAAAGAGTGTGCCGAGCATCTGATGCTTGTCGACCTTTCAAGAAATGATATCGGCCGTGTCTCAAGATACGGAAGCGTCCGGGTGACCGGGTTCATGTCGGTTGAGAAATTCTCCCATGTCCAGCATATCGTATCGACCGTTGAAGGGATCCTCGCAGATAACAAAACATCTCTTGATGCCTTCATGTCGTGTTTTCCCGCAGGCACCGTTTCCGGTGCGCCAAAAATTCGCGCTATGCAGATCATAAACGAACTTGAACCGACATCCAGGGGGCTGTATGCCGGAGCTGTCGGCTACCTCGGATTTAATGGGAATCTGGATTTTGCGATCCTTATCCGAACTGTTGTGGTAAAAGACAAAACTGCCTATTTCCAGTCGGGAGCAGGTATCGTTGCTGATTCCGATCCCGCATCCGAGTTTACTGAGTCGGAAAACAAGGCCGCGAGCATGAAGGCCGCCATCGAATCAGCGGGTGAGATCGCATGAACGTTCTTGTAATCGACTGTTACGACAGTTTCACCTACAATCTCTGTCAGCAGATAGGATATCTTGGTGCCGAGCCGATCGTTGTTAAAAATGACCGCAGGTGTGACCTTCCTGATGCATCGGAGTTTGAACGTATCGTTCTGTCTCCTGGTCCCGGAAAACCTGAGGATTCAGGGCTTTGCTTGGAGATCCTTGAAACCTATGCAAAAGAGATCCCCACGCTCGGGATCTGTCTTGGCCATCAGGCAATATGCCACTTCTATGGGGGCAGAGTCACACGAACGGGAAAGCCCGTTCATGGAATGACGTCTGAGATCCTGCACGAACCGGACGGGATCTTTGCGGGGGTAAAAAATCCGTTTACTGCAACCAGATACCACTCACTTGCTGCAGAGGAGTCATCTCTCCCCTCATGTTTGTCTGTTTCGGCGAGAAGCAAAGATGACGGGATGATAATGGGAGTTTCGCACAAGGAGTATCCGGTGTTTGGACTTCAGTTCCATCCCGAAAGTCTCCTCACGGTGTCGGGCGACCAGATCATGAAAAATTTCCTCGATATGGGAGTTGTCCGATGATAGCGGAATGCATACAAAAAGCCTCAACCCGTTCGGATCTGAGCCCTCTTGAAGCGGAAGGGGCAATGCTGGATATCATGTCGGGTCATGCATCCGACAGTCAGATCGGAGCATTTCTTACTGCTCTTGTCATGAAAGGTGAAACAAGTTCTGAGATCGCTGCTTTCGCCTCTGTCATGAGAGAAAATTCTGTTAAGATCACCCCGAAAAGAAACGGCATGCTTGTTGATACCTGCGGCACGGGAGGCGACGGAAAGAACACCTTCAATATTAGTACGGCCGCCGCTTTTGTAGCGTCCGGGGCCGGAGTAACGGTGGTCAAACATGGAAATCGGGGTGCTTCCAGTAAATGCGGGTCTGCTGATGTTCTGGAAGCTCTCGGGGTACAAATCGATCTTTCTCCGGACAGGATAACGGAGATCATCGATGAGAACGGCATTGGGTTTTTGTTTGCGCAAAGCCATCATCCTGCTATGAAGTATGCAGGCCGGGTCAGAAAGGAGATCGGTATCAGAAATTTCTTTAACCTGATCGGCCCTCTCACAAATCCTGCAGGAGCCGATGCTCAGCTGCTTGGCGTCTACGACGAATCGCTCACGGAAAAGATCGCTGAAGTTCTCAATATTTTGGGAACAAAAAGGGCGATGGTTGTTCACGGAGACGGATACGATGAGATAACGACGACCGGAGCAACCTCTGTATCTGAGGTGAACAAAGGTCTGGTCAGAAGTTATTCACTGGATGCATCCTCCCTGGGTTTTCCGAGAGTTGATGCTTCATGTCTCTCTGGCGGAGATTCTGGATACAACGCAGAGATTATTACAGCGGTTCTGCAAGGTGAGGAAGGCCCGAAAAGAGATATTGTCATCCTCAATGCCGCGGCCGCAATTTATCTTGGAGAAAAAGCTTCCAGTATTGCTGAAGGGATAAAATATGCTGAGCGATCGATCGATTCCGGTCATGCACTTGAGAAACTGGAAAATCTGATTTTCCTTTCAGGAGGCAGAAATGATCCTTGATGATATCTGTGCCCTTTCACGGAAAAGGGCAGCACAACTTGATCGCTCGATCAAAAAAACTGCAGAAGAGATGGATCATGTTCCTCAAAACCTTCTCAACGCCTTGAAAAAATACCGGGGTGAGAAAAATGCCGTCATCGCTGAGATCAAATACACCACCCCGTCTGACAAGGCCCTTAACTCAGGACTGGATCCTGCAGATCTTGCCCGATCCTATGAAGCGGGAGGGGCATGTGCCGTTTCCGTTCTGACGGAACCTTTCTACTTCTCGGGCTGTCTGAAAAATCTCCAGAGAGCAAAAACCGTGACCCGGCTTCCGATCCTTAGAAAGGATTTCATTGTCGACGAAAACCAGATCTACGAAACATACGCCTTTGAGGCTGACTCCGTTCTCCTTATAGCTGGTGTTCTGGGGGTTCGACTCGCAGAGTTCATCTCCCTCTGCCGGTCCCTGAACATCGAACCGCTGGTCGAGATCAGGACCAGGGCCGATACAGAAAATGCCATACGATCCGGGGCACTTCTCACCGGTATCAACAACAGAAATCTCCATGACATGTCGATCGATACGAAAAAAACAAAAGAGTTGTCGAGTCTCCTTCGTGATGCGGGTCTCACCGTGATCTCCGAGAGCGGGATCAAAACACCGGAGGATATCCTCGGTCTGAAAAATATCTGTGACGGATTTCTGATCGGAACCGCACTGATGAAATCCGCGAATCCGCAAAAAACCCTGGAGGCATTTGTATGCGCGTGAAGATATGCGGGATCACCACAGTAAGGGATGCGTTGATCGCGGAAGAAGAAGGGGCCGATTCGATTGGGATCGTTGTCTGCTCAGACTCAAAACGTTCCGTTCCCATCAGTCGTGCCAGGGAGATCTTCTCTGTCCTTCGTCCGAACACGGAAAAGATCTGCGTTACCAACACCCAAAGTCAAAGTGATCTGGAACTCATCCTCTCTCTCAAACCGACTGCCGTTCAGATCCCTCAGAATCTGCAGGTTCCGGCAGGTGTCGGAACAAAAATATACCGGGTCGCCTCAGGGGGAACTGAGATGCCCGAAAAGTGTGATGCGGTCGTGATCGATCAGAGCTGCGGGAGAGGGGTCGCATACGACCGGAGTTTTGCTGAGAAAATAACGGCACGATCAAACGTGCCGGTGATCCTTGCCGGCGGACTTACCCCGGAAAATGTCGGGGCTGCTATCAGGGAACTTCGTCCGTATGCCGTTGATGTTTCATCAGGCGTCGAAAAATCAAAAGGAATCAAAGATCGAAAAAAGATACGTGAATTTATAGATAATTGCAGGAGACCTGCATTATGAAAGATAAAACAGGATATTATGGAGATTTCGGCGGACGTTTCGTCCCCGAAACACTCATGGCGGCTCTCTATGAGCTGGACAGTGAATACCATCGGTTAAAGGATGACCCGGGATTCAAAAAAGAACTCACCTCATATCTGACTGAGTTTGCGGGACGGGAAACACCCCTTACGTTCTGCAAAAATATGTCTGAACACTGCGGCTGCAGGGTCTATCTCAAACGTGAGGACCTGGTCCACGGCGGAGCGCATAAACTCAACAACACCCTTGGACAGGCAATACTTGCCAAGGCAATGGGAAAAAAACGCCTGATTGCAGAGACTGGAGCCGGACAACACGGAGTTGCCACGGCGATTGCCGGAGCTGCGCTGAATTTGCCGGTCGAAGTGTTTATGGGTGAAGAAGACTGCGAGAGACAGAAACTGAACGTGTTCAGGATGGAGCTCATGGGTGCCAAGGTTCATCCCGTCAGTTCCGGAACGAAGACCCTGAAGGATGCAACCAACGAGGCATTGCGCGAGTGGTCAAAGACCGTTGACTACACCCACTATCTGATCGGATCAGTCGTGGGTCCCCACCCCTTCCCAATGATCGTCAGGGATTTCCAGTCGGTCATCGGCGAGGAGACGAGACGTCAGTGTCTTGAAAAGGAAGGAAGGCTCCCGGACACGCTTGTTGCCTGTGTCGGCGGCGGCTCAAATGCGATCGGGATGTTTTACCCGATGCTGAATGACGATGTCAGAATGGTTGGCGTGGAAGCGGGCGGCAGGTCCCTTACGCCAGGTGAAAACGGTGCGACCCTGAATACTGGAAGTCCCGGCGTTTTGCATGGGGCACTCTCCTATCTCATACAGGATGAGGATGGTCAGGTCGGGGAGACCCACTCGATCTCGGCAGGACTCGACTATCCCGGAGTAGGACCTGAGCACTCTATGCTCAAAGAGATGAACCGTGTCGAGTATTCCTATGTGATGGACGACGAGGTCCTTGAGGCCTTTTCCTATCTTTCCCGAACGGAAGGTATCATCCCTGCTCTCGAATCGGCCCATGCGGTTTCGTATGTTCTTAAAAACAAAGACACCTTTGACCGTGATGATGTCGTGATCATCTGCCTATCCGGAAGAGGGGATAAGGATGTCGCATCGGTTTCGAAGATGTTTGGGGGTGAGGAGTAATGTCGACAAAATCCGGAAAAGAGCGGGTCCTGTCAGCTTTTGAGAAACCCAGTTTCGTCGGATACACCGTTGCCGGTGATCCGAACCTGCCGGATTCGATTGAGGTCGCCAGGGCTTTGATCGATGGAGGATGCGACGTTTTGGAGTTGGGTGTTCCCTTTTCTGATCCCGTAGCAGATGGCGGCGTGATCCAGAGTGCGGATAAACGGGCGATCGACGCCGGCATTACGACGTCCGGGGTATTTGAGATCGTGAAAGAGGTCAGGAGATACTCGGATGTGCCGATCGTGTTCCTGGTCTACTGCAATATCGTTTTCAGGCGAGGTATCGGCCTGTTCTATGATGAGGCCCGGGAGGCAGGCGTTGACGGGATACTGATAGTGGATATGCCTCCCGAAGAAGCAGGGTCTGCCCTGAAAGCCTCAGAGCGGACAGGCATCGCGCAGATATTTCTGGTGACCCAGACGACCTCGGACGAGCGGCTCGATATGATCGTCTCGCTTGCTTCCGGCTTCATCTATCTGGTCTCCTCACTTGGCGTCACGGGGAAGAGAGCCGAGATCTCGAAAAATGCCTTCCCCCTTCTTGAGCGCGTAAAGGCACGAACCGAAGTTCCGGTTGCAGTCGGATTTGGTGTTTCCAGTCCGGAACATGCTGCTGAAATCGTCCATCACGGTGCGGACGGGGTTATTGTCGGGAGTGCTATCGTTGGGAGGATCGAAGAGCATCTTGGGAACAAGGAAAAGATGCTCGCTGAGCTCAGGACATATGTCCTGAGCATGAAGCGTTCGATTGAGAATGAAACGAATAAAGGCATAAGCTGATTGTCCATCTTTGGATATCTGCTGTAAGGCCCTCGTATTTTTATTTTTGTATGACCAACAGAACCATACGTGTCTGATGTCATTGTCATAGGAGGCGGACCGGCCGGGTCGACCGCAGCACGGATATGTGCCAAAGCCGGTTTATCCACTCTGGTCCTTGAGGAGCATGCCTCCTTAGGTTATCCGGTCCAGTGTGCAGGCCTTCTTTCGAACAGTGCCTTTGCTGAGTGTGAAGTGTCGGAGAGGTCCGTACATAATACGGTCCGCGGAGCGAAGATATGCGGGTCGGACGGGCATTCCCTCTCCTTCGATGCACAAACGACGAAGGCTTATGTTGTTGACAGGGGGCGACTTGATCATGAGATGGCAGTCTCTGCTGCAGAGGCGGGCGCGGAATTTTCTCTCAAGACCTGTGTGACCAAGCTCAATCCGGATAAAAAGATCATTCATACCGCGGGGGGCGAGGAGATACCGTATGGCCTCCTCATCGCGGCCGATGGTCCGAGAAGTGTTGCGGCCCGGGGTCTTGGCATCCCGCCATCCCCATTCATTTACTCAGGGATCCAGGCCGAAATTCCGTGGACCGGGGATCCATCACTTGTTGAGCTCCACCCAAATGCCGCTCCTGAATTTTTTGCATGGGTCATTCCCTTGTCGGAAAAAAGGGCAAGGGTGGGCCTTTGCGGAACGAAGAATGTGCCGGAGCTTTTTGGAGAATTCCTTTCAAGGTTTCCCGGGAGCACTATTCACTCAGTAACAGGAACGATCCCAATCGGGATCCGGCGTAAGACGTTTGGGTCAGGCTGTATGCTGATCGGTGATGCTGCCGGTTTTCCCAAACCGACATCAGGCGGCGGAGTATATACGGGGATCCGTTCTGCCAGATTCGCCGCACAGACGGCGATTGAATCCTTCGAAGCGGGAGATACGACGGATGTCTTCCTTTCCCGCTATGAATCACTCTGGCGTCAGGACTTCGGCAGGGAACTGGATATGGGGCTGAAAGCTCTTGAGTTCCGACGGAATCTGGATCCTCAGGATATCGATGCGCTGATCGATGCACTCAACACCCCCGACAATCTTGATCTGATCACCCGATTCGGGGATATGGACAGACCTTCGGACCTTCTCAAACGTCTCGCCGCAAAACCCTCCCTTTATGGAACATTTGGCAGGCTCGGATTCAAGGGGATCTTGCGGTCGTTTTTCGGGTAATGTGCATCGGAATATTCTGGCGCACAGGCCGGTTTTGCTCATCAGCTCCCTCTCTGTAACACCAATTCTAATATCTTTATGTCCTCAAAGCATACATAATTCATTAGAATGCACCTCATTGAAACCCGGGACCTCTGTTATTCCTACAGCACATCCAAAGAGCCTGTTCTGAGCAATATCAACTTCATTGCCGGCAGAAAACAGAGGATCGCCGTTCTGGGGCCGAACGGTGCGGGTAAAAGCACACTTTTCCGTCATTTCAACGGCATTCTCAAGCCGAAATCCGGGTCTGTTCTAATCAGAGGGGAGCCCATCACCAAAGCAAACATCCATGAGGTGCGGAAGTTTGTCGGGCTGGTCTTCCAGAATCCGGACGATCAGGTTTTTTCAACAACTGTCGAGCAGGATATTGCTTTTGGTCCCTGCAATCTGGGATTGGATGAGGAAACCGTTGCCCACCGCGTGGATTCTGTGGTTCAGATGCTCGGTCTTGACGATTTGCGGGACCGGGCTCCCCATCACCTCTCAGGCGGCGAGAAAAAACGGGTGGCCATAGCCGGCGTTCTGGCAATGGAACCCCAGGTCCTCATCCTCGACGAGCCGACGGCAGGTCTCGATCCGCAGGGTGTCAAAGAACTTTTCAGTTTCCTGAACACCCTCCCGGAAAAATACGGGTTTACGATCATCTATTCAACGCATCAGGTCGAACTTGTCCCGGAGATGGCGGACTGTGTCTACGTTATGGAGAAAGGCGCGATCACCGGATACGGCACTCCGCAGGAGATCTTCCTGCAGGATGACCTTCTCGCGCGAGCTCATCTGGAACTGCCGGCACTTCCAAAACTCATCCGTACCCTCCAGTCACAGGGGGTCAGCATCGAATCGGCCTACACGTATCAGGATGCTGAGGACGTATTCATGAAAGCTTTTGGAAAAGAACCCATACCCCGTGAGAAGAAGGAATCCCCACCCTTGTCAGTCTCTGAAGACTCTCTCGATTGTCACCACGGACATCATCACCCCCATCCGCACCAAAAATGACCCTCATCGATGAACTGTTTGATATTGAACATGAGGCTTACCGAAAAAGCCCGGTCCATTTGCTGGATTCACGAGTCAAACTACTCCTTTGTCTGCTGGGTCTTTTGGTCACGGTCCTCTTACCTTATGCCAGGGTCGGGGATCAGATCATTCCCTGGCCTCAGGTTTTTGCCTTTGCTGTGATATATATGCTCTTTGCGGGGCTCTATCTCCTGTCAGGTGCCTCGATCAGATATTATATTGTCCGGCTTGTTCTCATCATGCCGTTTGGGTTGTTTTTTATCCTTCTCCAGCCGTTTTTTGGAAATCCTTACTATGACCTCTATCACGTCATATTCTCTCTGCCGTTTGGAGTGAATATATACTGGGAGTCTCTGATATTCGGCCTCTCGCTCTTTGCCAAATTCGTGATCTCACTATCCTTCATCATTCTTCTTTCGGCCACAACACCCATGCAGAGCATGCTTGAAGCGGCTTCCCGTCTTCATGTACCCCGACTCTTCATCACGGTAATGAGTTTGACCGTCCGATACCTCTTTGTCTTCGCGTTAATTTTTCAGAAGATCCAGTCCGCATTTGCCTGTAAATGTTTCAGCTGGTCTGACCGCCGTCTTCCTCTCCGATACAGGCTGAACGTGATCGGAAATGCTGCCGGTTCTTTGTTTCTTCGCGCCATGGATCAAGGCGAAAGAACCTATGTTTCAATGTGCTGCCGCGGATATGCGGCCAACTCTGCCATGCACTTTCCAAGAAAACCTCTGGTTTTTGCCGAGTGGATATTTCTTCTGTCCGGGGCAGGATATATCGTTCTTTTTCCAGTGCTGGTATATCTTGTGTTTTAACGTATGGGAAACGTCTCGCAGAAGATTTCAAGCCCGGAAACGGCGTTGCCGGACGCGCATGCGTTTTGTCTCTCATCATGTCCGCGCTCTTCCGTTTTTCACTCCGAACTTCCAAAATAAGGCGATATTGGCCGTATTTTCCATGTGTTTTTCCAGCCCTTCACAAAAGTATTTACAGTGACAAATCAACTAGAAAAATAGGAAGTTCCACAGGATTGAGGCGACGTGGGTTAACTTACACCGGGGAGCCGGATAGGGGGTCTGACCAGCCCCTGAATGCTGCAGTCAATGTGATAAACGAGGTGCCGTGAAGACGGAAAAATCGTTTCGCCATGGAAATTTATCCATTGACAGGTAGCCAGACTATTTGCGTAATCACTCACTAAAAACCGAGGTGAAAACCACATGCAGAACAAACCTATGGCAGGCAAAAAGGACGCAGCACCTGTTAAATCAGACGCAGCCCCGAAAGCAGCCCCAGCACGCGACGCACCTTCAAAGAAAGGAAACCGCAAGTAATGCGG
>JAYFOG010000010.1:0-8744 GCA_034932965.1 Methanocorpusculum sp. | reverse complement strand
GTTTGTTGTGCAGCGGGAGGGGTAGATGGATAGTTTTGTGTGGGGTTCGCTGAGGGGGGAGGGGGGATTTTAGCTGACTGTGATCTCGTCAGAGACGAGTTTTTCGGGATGAAAAGGAATATTAGTGAAGTACTGTTATCGGGAACGATTACCGGTACCTTTTGCCGGCCTCCGCCCTTCTTGGAGCCCTCATCCTCCTGATCTCCGACACGGTCGCCCGGGTCATTCTTGCCCCGATTGAGATCCCGGTCGGGATCATCATGTACATCCTCGGCGGTCTCTTCTTCCTGTTTTTGATCACCAGAGGACACGGGAGGTACCTGGCATGAACATCTCGGTCGATTCAGTTTCCCAGAAGTACGGCAGTCAGGTCGTTTTGAAAGACATCAGTTTTGAATCGAAGTCCGGCGAGGTCCTCGCACTTCTCGGCCCGAACGGGTCGGGAAAATCCACGCTGATAAAAACGATCGCTGATATTCTGACCCCGGCTTTTGGGTCGATCACGATCGACGGGACCGATGTGCAGAAGATCGACAGGATCGACCGTGCAAAAATGATCGGCTATGTCCCCCAATACTTCCATTACACGCCGTTTACGACGGTTCTTGACACCGTTTTGATAGGCCGGCGTCCGTATATGAGCTGGTCCGTTTCGGACGAGGATCTCGCTGCGGTGGATCAGGCGATGATGACGATGAACATCGCCGATCTCTCCGACCGGTTCGTGAACGAGCTTTCCGGCGGTCAGAGGCAGAGGGTGTTCATTGCCCGGGCCCTTGCCCAGGATCCGAACTTTTTCCTGTTCGATGAGCCGACGAGTTCTCTTGATCTGCGCCATCAGCTGGAGACCGTCTCGACGATGCGGGATATTGTGAGAAAGGATAACTCGGGTATGATCATCGCTCTGCATGATCTGAATCTGGCGCTTCGCTACACCGACAAGGTGCTGCTTTTGAAAGATGGGGAGATGTATGATTACGGGACGCCGCTGGATGTCCTTACGACTGAATCGCTCCGCGACGTTTACGGCGTCGATGCCGAGTTTGTCGAAAATGCAAAGGGGAGGTTCATTCTCTCCTATGCTCCATCATAGAGGTTTGTATGAAAAAACTACTGATTGTGTCGGGACTTGTCCTGACGATGCTTTGTATCATCTTCGCCGCAGGCTGTATCACGAACGGGTCGTCCGGGAACATCGTTATTACGAACTCGGACGGGACGAATGTGATGCTGGACAAGACGGCTGAACGTATCGTTCTTCTGAATTCGAATGCGGGCGAGATCCTGTATCTTCTCGGTGATGCCGGAAAGGTCGTGGGTATTTCCCAGTCGATCGCAAATAATGCCGAGCAGGTGAAGATGTATCCGAATGCGGTAATTGTCGGGACCTGGAACGAGCCGGATGTGGAGTATCTGATTTCGCTTGATGTCGATCTGGTGATCGGGTATGCTTCTTCGAAGCCGAAGAATGCCGAGGTCCTTGCATCGGCAGGGATCCCGATCGTGTATGTGGACTGCACGAAGCCGAATACGATGACGCAGGATATCGTTGAGGTCGGGAAATTATCGGGGAACCGGGAGAAGGCTTCGAAGATCGCGGCGTATTATGAGGAGGTCATTTCCGAGATCGAGTCAAGGGTGGCTCCGATCTCGATGACCCGGTCGGTGTATGCTGAGAGTTATACGGCGTACTGGGGGCAGGGAGCAGAGACCGGGATGGGGCAGCTGATCTCGATCGCCGGCGGTCAGAATATTATGAAAGATCCGTCGGCGAGGAAGATCTCGGACGAGTGGGTGGTCTCGACGAGTCCGGAGATCATTGTTAAACTTGTGAACAATATGAATGATCCAAAAGCAGGTTATGATGAGGTCGTTTCCCGGGCGGGGTTCAATACGGTCGATGCGGTGAAGAATGACCGTGTCTGGCTTCTTCGCAATGATCTGACTTACGGGCCGAGGTCGTGCGCTGCTGCGGTCGCCGTTGCAAAAATGATCCATCCGGTGCTGTTTGAGGATATGAGCGTGGAAGGAGTTCTTACCGAGTTCAATGCCCGGTTTGGAACGGATTTCGATGTGACGGGCCTGACGTACCCGGTGTTGTGAGATTCCCAAGGGGAATTTCTTCTTTTTTACAAGGCGAATCGGGTTCCGTTCTTCTCTCCCACCCACCCGCACCAATTCCGCACGTGATGGATAAATACCTCCTGCACTTACGTCAACAATTTGATTGACAACGCACCGCGCAACTCTTATTTGAAAAAAAAGGTTTGCGGGGTTCACCCGCGGCGAATGATAGTTCCGGCTTTCCCTTCACGCAAAACGGCAGTCAGCTCGCCCGGATTATGTCCGTTCACGATCTTGACCTCATGCAGATTTTTACAGTGCGCCAAAATCTCCACGGCCTTATGCTCCATTACCATATCGTCCATATTCAGATCCATGAGTTCTGTCGTGGTGATCGAGGGTATCAGTTCGGCATCCTCACAGAAAAACGGATTTTTCGTAAAGAGTCCGGCAGTATTTTTCACCAGGATACATGACTTCGCTCCAAGCACTTCTGCCGCGATCAGCGCGCCGCAGTCTGTGCGATACTGGGGAAGCATACCTCTTTCCGGCGGGATCTCAAAGAGACCAAACGGCGGGGTTCCCTGCGTGATCGGTAAAACACCCTGCCTCAGCAGGTTTGGGACTTCCAGGATATCCGACGTTGAAACCGCCTGACCCCCTACATCGGCAAGAAGAACCGAGAGCATCAAAGCATTCTGCTCGCTGATCTTTCCTGCAAGCGACGCAAGAACGCCGGTCGGCATCCCAAGATCCAGACCGATATCCATGACATGACGGACCCGCGCACCTCCGCCGGTCATGATAAGCATAGGAAAATCTGCAGTAAGAGCTTTTATCTCAGAAACAAGAGGATGGACCGCGGCCGATCCGTAATCGATAACACCATGGCCGCCGATCTTGACGACGTTTACTTCCGGCGCGATCCGAAGAGGAGTGATACTCTCCTGCCCGTCAAGAAGACCGAACCTGGAGAGTGTTTCACCTTTAAGATTAGATTCCAGACTTTTGCGTGTATAGGGCGTAATTCTCATACGTACTATACATAAAGTCAGTCAGAGTATTTCTTTTTTCCGTGTTCTGCCTCATCCATCGGGGCAAGATAAATGAGTTCTGCATCTGTACCCTGGAGGATGGATTCAAGTTCGGTTTTTCTGAAATGATTTGCAGAAAAACGAATGTCGGTCCGGTCGCCGGTAACAGCCGCGATACGGTATCTCGGTTCCTGAACTCCGGCTCCGATCTTATTTCGTTCACGTACATAAATTTTTGTCGTCATTTTTGATATCACTTGCTTTTTATACAGATATATCAGCTGGTATATTAAATAAATATTCGTATTCGGTGATAAAAAAATCCAGGCATATATATTTATCAATCTGTAATGATAATTAGTGATAGATGGACCAAGATTCGATCATGTATGAAAAAGCGCTGAATGCATTAGGTGTTCAGGATTCGCTCAGCTGCGACAAGGCGCTTGCCATTTGTAAAATTTTTGAATTCAGCCATGAACCGTTCCGGGAGTATTGTGACGCCCATCAGGTCACTTTCACCGACTGCAGTACCGGTTTCTTTGAGTAAAAAAACTGATTTTGGAGAGATCAGCGTTTCGACTGATTTCTCAACTCTTCTAAAAGGAGCGGCATGAACGTTCCGGCATCGCTGATCAGGCCGATCGCCTGAGAGGTCCCGCGGTCCATGAGTTTTGTCACGGAGGCAGGATTGATGTCCACACAGATGGTTTTGACATGGGAGGGGAGCAGATTTCCAACAGCGACCGAGTGCAGGAGGGTTGCGACCATCAAAACCATGCCAAGTTCGGGGATGTGCCGGCGCATGGCGTCCTGGGACTCCATGACGTTCTGGATAACATCCGGAAGAGGACCGTCGTCACGGATCGAGCCGGCAAGAACATAGGGAACATCGTTTTTGATGCATTCATACATGATCCCGCGGGTGACAAGTCCTGACTCAACGGCGGCACGGATCGAACCGGCGCTCATGATCTTATTTATTGTGTAGAGGTGATGCCGGTGTCCTCCGCTCACGAGTTCGCCGGTAGCAAGGTCCATGCCGAGCGATGTGCCGAAGATGCTGCTTTCGAGGTCATGGGTCGCAAGGGCGTTGCCGGCGAAGAGGACATCGAGATATCCCTCGCGGATCATCGAGGCGACGGCGTCGGATGCCCCGGTGTGTACGATCGCGGGTCCGCCGACGAGAGCGACCTTTTTCCCGGAGGCTTTGACCCAGAGGAGTTCCTTTGCGATCCGGCGGATGATCGTCCGGCTGGGACGCTCGGAGGAGACGTTTCCGCCCATGAACTCGAAGACGCCGATCTCACGCGGCCGTTCGGGGAAGTCGACCCTGACCCCTTCTTCGCCGACGACGACGGTGTCTCCCGGGAGAAGTTTGCCCTGCACAACGCATTTTGCGGTCAAGTTTTCCGTATCGACCGCGATGAGAGCATCCATCTTCATGGTGTCGACCGGGATCCAGGCATCTCTATAATGGACATAGGTCGGGTGGTTGGTGGTTGAGTAGAATCCTTCCGGTGCGACCTTGTCTTTTACCACGGAGACGAGTTCTACTTCCGCTTCTCCGGAGACGATGACACCTAAGCGGCGGAGTTCGCTGATGAGGGCGCTCAGCTGTTCGGGTGTTTCGGCGCATATCTGCATTCTGGCATAACTCGGATCGGTCTTCAGCCTGCCCAGGGTGAACTCTTCCGTTTCGAAATCGCCGTTGTACTCGACGACGGTGTCCATGACTTTGGCAAGGATCCCGGAATCTACAATGTGGCCCCGAAGTTCGATTTCCCGCGAAAACTTCATGGGATAGTATTTGGATGTGATATGACATGAATTTAGGGGAAGATGCCGCGGGGACGCATCCGAATTTGGAAGGCACTGCCGGATGAGGATGGATGAGTATAATAAAACGCGGGTCGGAGAACAGATCGAAGCTTTGTGATAGTAACGATTCGTTTTTTTGATATAAATTTTTCCGCGCCCTCCCAACCAAAAAAGGGACGGAGTTTTCTCTCTATTCTAAAAAATAGTCTCTATGACCTTACGTTCTTAGGAACATGCCGGCCAGACGCGATTTCGAAAGAACGATCGTCGTAGGCCGTCCGTGCGGGTATGAGTCGACCCGCCGATTTTCTAATGTGCAGTCGAATAACGACTGCACAGAAAATCACCGGCGCGATGAACTCGCTCCGCTCGCAATCCGTATTATCGTCACGTTCTCAGGAACATGCCGGCCAGACGCGACTTCGACAAGACGATCGTCGTAGGCCGTCCGTGCGGGCAGGTATATGGCGATTTCGTTGCCATAAGCTGGCGTAATAGGCGCTGCATCTGCCCAAGCGTAAGCGGCGTATTTCCCTTCACCACCGCACGGCACGCCGCGGTCTTCAGCACCCGGTCCAGAACCTCGTCGGTACTGCCGACCCCTTCCAGTGCGGCCGCCAGGATCGCGTGGATCACCTCCGGATCTCCCAGAGTCGAGGAAACGACCGGGACCGACCGGACCATCCAGACCTCTTTCCCGAACGGCTCCAGAAGATAACCCGCCGCGGCAAGGACATCCAGCAGATCAGGAAGAGCTGCCGCCTCCTTTTTCGTCAGCGTGACCGGCTGTGGGACAATGAGCTCCTGACCGGACTCCGCTGATGAGGCGCGGGCGAGCAGCTGATCATACATGATCCGCTCATGGGCCGCGTGCTGATCCACGACGATCAGATCCCCGACCTCGTTCTTCGCGAGGATATACGTATCCCAGATCTGGCCGAGGACCTCGGGAACAAATTGATCCGTCTCCGGCAGATCAGCGCCCTCCGTTCGCCGAAGCTGCTTCTCTGTCTGCTTCAGAGGAGCCTGCCGCGCCTCCCGCCTCACCGCATACGCCTGCACCGGCTCCCCTACGATCTCTGCAGACAAGGTCATCACTCTCTCGCGGGCAGGGGCAGGATCCGCGGGAGAAAAGACCCGCTCCTCATGCAGAGCCTGATATACTGCATCCTGAACAGACCGCATCACCTCCCGCTCCCGGGAAAGCCGGATCTCCCGCTTCGTCGGATGCACATTCACATCCACCTCCCGGGGGTCGAGCGTGATGTCCAGAAATGCCGCAGGAAACATCCCTTTTGGAAGCAGGGTCCCGTATCCCTCGCGGATCGCCCACTGAAGCTGACGTGAGGTCACCTGCCTGCCGTTGACCGCAAGATAAAACCGCGTCTGGGTCGTCTTCATCTCGGAGCCGGGTCGCGTGATCCAGCCGTCGATTTTCACAGGGCCGAAGCTGCCGGAGACCCGGGTCAGCTCTTTTGAAAATGATGATCCGAACACCGCCGCGATCGCATCCGGAAACGAGCCCGTGCCGAAGGTCTGGAATCGTTCTTTCCCGTTATACAGCAGAACAAACGCGGCATCCCGGTTTGAAAGAGCGATCCTCTCGACCATATCATACACATGGGAAAGCTCTGTTGGAACGGACTTCTGGAACTTGCGTCTGGCCGGAGTGTTGTAAAAAAGAGCCTCAATGATCACGCTCGTCCCTTCCGGCGCACCGACCGCGGCGTGAGAGATAAGCTCCCCGCCGTGGATCACGACCCGGGTCGCTTCCGGATTGGGTGAATCCCGCTCTTTTGTCGTGAATGTCACCTTCGAGATCGCCGCAATGCTTGCCAGAGCCTCGCCGCGGAATCCGAGCGTGGTGATCCCGTCAAGATCCTCCGGCCGGGAGATCTTGCTCGTTGCATGCTGACGAAACGCCAGAAGAGCGTCGTCGAAATCCATTCCGACCCCGTCGTCTGTAACGGAGATCCGGGTGATCCCGGTTTTATCTGCCGATATCCCGATCCGGATCGAACGGGCATCGGCGTCGACGGCGTTTTCCACGAGTTCTTTCACGACCGACGCTGCACGTTCCACCACTTCGCCTGCCGCAATATGGCTTATCGTCTCCTCGTCGAGAACTCTGACCCGGCTCATTTCTTCTCCAGCATGGATTTTAGTTCATTGATAAACATAAGGGCCTGCATAGGCGTCATCATATTCGGATCGGCTTCGCGGACCCGTTCCTCGACCGCGGACGGGGTCTGCTCCGCAGAATCCATAAGAAGCATCTGCGTGTAGTATTTTTTCCCGCCTGATGACGCATCCTCGGACAAGGCCTCGCGGAGAAGATCCGATGCCCGGACAAGGACCTTTTTGGGAACGCCTGCAATCTTTGCCACATGGATGCCGTAGCTTCTATCCGTCGCACCGGGGATGAGTTTTCGCAGGAACGTGATGTCGTGCTGATCCTCTTTCACAGCGAAGTGATAATTCCGCACACGCCTGAGTTCGGATTCCATTTCGATCAGCTGGTGGAAATGGGTCGCAAAAAGCGTGCGGGGGCCCGAAGCCCCTTTCCCGTGCAGATACTCGAGTACTGACCGTGCGATGGCATACCCGTCGACGGTGCTCGTCCCCCTCCCGATCTCATCTAAGAGGATGAGACTTTTATCGGTCGCGTTGTTGAGGATGTTGGCAAGTTCCAGCATCTCGACCATGAACGTACTCTGCCCGCCGGCAAGATCGTCGGATGCCCCGACCCGGGTAAAGACCCGGTCGACGATCCCGATCCGCGCAAACCTC
Source organism: Methanocorpusculum sp. (assembly GCA_034932965.1). Classification (GTDB taxonomy): domain Archaea; phylum Halobacteriota; class Methanomicrobia; order Methanomicrobiales; family Methanocorpusculaceae; genus Methanocorpusculum. The sequence continues at coordinate 1,035 of JAYFOG010000010.1, read as the reverse complement.
GCCGGAACGAAACAGCCGGTCTGGGCCATGATGCAGATCAGGGCAACACTGCGCATGTAGGTGGATTTTCCTGCCATGTTGGCACCGGTGAGGATCAGGATCTGCTGTCCGATCGCACTCATCTCGGTGTCGTTTGGGACATACCCGCCCGGGACGCTGTTTTCCACGATCGGGTGGCGGCCGTCGCGAATGAGAAGGTCGGTACCTACCCCAAGTTCAGGACGGACGTAGCTGCAGGTCAGCGAAAGATCGGCGAACGTGGCGATCATGTCGATCGTGCCGATGGATCGCGATGCCTGCTGGAGTGCCGGAACGAACTGGCCGAGATGTGCGAGAAGAGCTTCGAAGAGCGCTATCTCCAGAGCGAGAACACGGTCGTCGGCCTGGGCCATAAGAGCTTCGCGTTCGCGAAGGGCAGGGATGGTGAACCGCTCGCCGTTTGCTGTGGTCTGTTTGCGTTCGTAGGTGTCGGGAACGAGATGGAGGTTGGCTTTCGTGATCTCGATGTAGTAGCCAAAGACGTTGTTGTAGGCGATCTTGAGGGAACGGATCCCGGTGCGTTCCCGTTCGGTCTGCTGGAGTTCGGCGATCCAGTCCCGCCCGTTTGCGACGACATGTCTGACCTCATCAAGGTCACGGTCGTATCCTTCCCTGATAACATTCCCGTTTTTGTAGACGAGGGGCGGCTCGTCCACGATCGCGGAAAGGATCAGGTCGGCGATGCCGGCAAAGGAGGGGATCTGTGCAAGTTCATCTTTGAGGAGTCCCTCCGCGCCGCAGAGTTCGGCGGTGAGGTCGGGGACAGCAGTCAGACTTCCCGCGAGAGCGAGAAGATCACGCGGCGAGGCGTTTCCGTAGGCGATCCGGCCGGCGATCCGTTCGATGTCGGTGAATCTGGAGAGGATGGTCCTGGTCCCGGAGAGGAGGACGGGGCGCCGGGTGAAGAACCCGACGGCGTCGAGACGATGATTTATCTTTTCCGGCGAGGTCAGCGGCCGGGTGATGGTGCTTCGCAGAACACGGCTCCCCATGGGA
>JAYFOG010000009.1:0-44973 GCA_034932965.1 Methanocorpusculum sp. | reverse complement strand
GCATTTGCCGCCCGTGTGGTGAATGAGACGAAGGAGGCATTATTTGTCGAACTTGAGCCGGTGGGGTCAGAGTACTGCCGCGATGAGCTGCGGCCGGTGAACCGCGGGTTCAATTCCGTGATCGATGCAACGGTCCATGCTCCGAGGTACGTGATGGATCCTGATCCAAAACTGCGCGAACTTCTCGAGTATCATCTGGGTCTCGGGCGCAAGTGCGGGGGGGCAAGGGATCTGGAGGCGGCAGAGCTTATCAGGGAAGTCTGCGGGATCCCGGATGGATAAGAGAAGAAAGGCCCGTCTCTTTTTTAAAAGAAGCTACGCGGTGTTGGTGTGAATCCAATTCAGGAAGGGTACGGCTGGGGGTGGATGCATGAGAAAGCCCACCGCGAATCAGCCCATTTGGGCTTATTCGCGGTTCTTTTATCTCATACACTCACACTAATGCCGTACACTAAATCGAAGTCCATCTCATAAGGACTTCAGTTTTTTTCGGTTGAGAGCACACCGCGTAAGTCCTATTTATTATTCTTTGTGTAATTTGGGGTGCGGGAGGGCGACTCCGGCGCGGAGCCCGACGCGGTGGAAAAATCTTATTTTTTGATTTAGTTTAGAGATTTTCTGTATTAAGTCAACTTAAATTTGGTGTCATAGGGTTAGCCATTAATATATTGTTAGATTGAATATGTTCTCAATGCAATCTCCTTCTCAAAAAAATGTTAATAATGAGGCATGGAATCTTGCTCGTGAAATTGACAAAGCGTTTGAAGAGAAAAGAGAGCCTAATGTTGAATTAATTCTGGCTCAAGCAAACAGCCTTCTTCCAAATATTGATATTTATTCTCAAGCTCATCTGCATTATATCCTTGGAACTATGTATGGTGATTTGACACCAGAAATACCAAAAGAAAGAGAGCAAAATACTGAACAGGAATTATTTCACTTTCGTAAATGTATTGATTATCCATCCCCACCAACCGAGAAGATAGATGATTCTGAGAAATTAAATCATTTAGTTGAATATATATCAGAAGATGAATTGCACAAGCGAATATTATCTATGCTTCATCTAACTAGAGAAGCAATTCTTACTTTGGCTATGGCAGTACAAAAGGAAGAGAAAGAGCGTGATCAATATAGAAAAGAAAAAAAAGCACAAATTGTACTTCAAAAATATGAGGATCGATGGAAACTATGAAAAAGATTAATCTCATTAATGATTGAGCGAAATGCAAAAAAGAGTGCTACTTGCGCCAGTCACTATATCGTTATTTGGATTACACTTGAGTAAATACAGATAAGTGTTATATTGCCCCCATTTTAACAGCTGGATGAACAAACTCGAAGAATACGCACGTTCTCATCGCTGAACTGCAACCCTAAAAGAAAAAGAAATCGGCTTTTCTTTCTCTATTCCTCCTCCCCCTCCCCCCGTCGTCAAACAGAATCATCATTACTCTTTGAAGCACACTAGTATCGAGCAAACCGTCTTCAGTGGTGAAACGGCGAGGAACACTCATGGAAAAAACCCAGTTCGTAGAAAACATAACCGAGTCCACCCCCGTGCACTCCCTCTTTCTGATCAAACGTGCCGACCTTCGAAGCAAACGCGGCGAACAGTTCGCCCACCTCACCCTCGCCGACAAAACCGGCATCATCGAAGCAAAGATCTACGGCGACAAAGCCGCCGAACTCCCGCGCATCATCCAGATCGGCCGCGTATACCCCATCACCGGGACAGGCAGGGCCAACCAGAACGGCGAGATCCATATCTTCTCCGACTCTCCCGAAACAGTCAAAGGCATCCAGGCCGGCCCCCTGACCCTCACCCCCGGTCAGGAAAGCGCGTTTGTCTACACCCCCGCACACCTCAACGCCAACGCACTCGAGATCCAGAAGATCATCGGCTCCATCAAAAACATCGACCTCAAACTCTTCGTCGCCTGCTGCCTCGACGCACGCTTCTACGAATGCCCCGCCGCCATCCGCCGGCACCACGAATACACTGGCGGCCTGTGCGAACACTCGCTCGAAACCGTAAAGATCGCCCTCTCCCTCATCGACATCATCCCGCGGACCGACATAAACCGCGATATGGTCATCGCCGGCGCCGTCCTCCACGACATCGGCAAGATCTTCTGCTTCGACAAAATCGGCTACGGCTACGTCCCAAACGACACCTACAACCTCATCGAACACATCACGATGGGCATCATGCACATCGACGAATACAAAAACCTCATCTCAGCCGACCAGCTCCTTCAGCTCCGGCACATCATCCAGTCCCACCACGGCTCATACGGCGACGTCATCCCCCTCACTGCCGAAGCATGGCTCGTCCATGAAGCCGACTCCGGCAGCTCGCTTCTCCGCAGCATCGTCGACGACCTTGCCGAAACACCTGCAGGCCAGAAGAAAAAAGGCCTCCGATCCGAAAAATTCCTCTGGCACGCCGTCTGAACCCGGGAAAACAGAGCCAACACTTAATATCAGATTCGGACAATAGTAAATATGTAAGGACAAAAATCCATGGAACATGCAGAAATCATATCCGGAGCCTATACCTATACCAAACAGGGCTTTTTCGCCCTGAAACAGCTCCCCCGGTGGATCATTCTCTTCCTCTACTTCGTCATCCCGATCCTGGCCTGTCTCCTCGTCTCCTCCCTCATACTCCAGCTCGCCGTCCTTCCCGTCCTCATACGCGTGTTCGTCAACGACAACTACGGATTCACGGCCTCGAGCCTCGCCGGACTCCTCCAGTATCTGGCAGTCATCCTCAGTCTTGCATGCATCTTCTTCATCCCGCTCATCCAGGGATACTGCTATCGGATCGCCAAAAACGATCAAAGCGAGATGCCGGACCACACCAACCTCTGGGGACTCTTCTTCAGCGGCTGGCGCATCAACCTCGTCATATTATACTACGCCATCCCGATGATCGTCATCTCGCTCATCTACGCCATGATCTTTTATTATCTCTTCCCCGAAGCCGGCCTCTACACCACCATAGACGTTGTGGCGCTGGAAAGTCTGATCACCATTCTCGTGACCCTCTCCTATGTCGGGATCGAGTTCATCACGATGATCTTCGTCTCCCTGTTTGCGTTTGTCGGCCTCGTCCATCTCACACGCTCCGGCTCCCTTGCCGAAGCCACCCATATCCGCGGGATCGCCGGGATCATAAAAAAGATCGGCTGGTATGACTACATCCTCTCGCTGATCATCATGAGCATCCTCTTCCTTCTGGTGACCTTCATCCTCATCACGCTCGCCCAGATCTTCGCCTACGACGGGGTCGCGATCGTGCTGCTTCTCGGCGCTTATCTGTTCGTGATGATCCCGGTCATCGTATTCTTCGTCCGCTACCTCGCCGAGGTCTACAACACCGCGTTTCTGATCCCGGATGCTGATGATGCGGATTTTGACGACTTCTGACCATGTCTGAACAGTTCTCTCTCCAGTCTTCCTACTCCCCGAAAGGATCGCAGCCGAAAGCGATCCGGGAGCTGACCGACGGTCTCCTCGACGGCGAGCGGTTTCAGACGCTGCTTGGGGTCACCGGATCGGGAAAGACCTTCACGATCGCAAACGTCATCCAGAACGTGCAGCGCCCGACCCTGGTCCTCGCCCACAACAAGACGCTCGCCGCCCAGCTCTACAATGAGTTCAAGGACTTTTTTCCAAACAATCATGTCGAGTACTTCATCTCGTACTATGATTACTATCAGCCGGAGAGCTACATCGCGAAAAAGGATCAGTATATAGAGAAGGATGCTTCGATCAATCCGAAGATCGAGATGATGCGTCTTGCGGCGACGGCGTCGATCCTTTCCCACCGGGACACGATCGTGGTCGCTTCGGTCTCCTGTATCTACGGTCTGGGCAATCCGGCGAACTTCCAGAACCTGGCTTTCGAGATCCGGCGGGGGCAGACGCTCGCCCGCCGGGAGCTTCTGGAACGGCTGGTGGCGATCCTGTTCGAGAGAAACGATACGGAGCTTATGCCCGGAAGGTTCCGGGTCAAGGGCGACACAGTGGATTTCATTCCGGGATACTTCAATAATATCATCCGGGTGGAGTTTTTCGGCGACATGGTCGAGCGGATCAGCGAGATCGATAAGATCACGGGGAAGGAGAAGGAGCGGATGGAGTATTTTTTCATTTATCCTGCCCGTCATTTCGTTACGCCGGAGTCGGAGAAGCAGGCGGCCATTGCGTCGATCTCGGCGGAGCTTGAGTCGGTGCTTGCCGAGAACCGGCTGGATGATCTTTCAGCGCATCGGCTTCGCCAGAGGACGCAGTATGATCTGGAGATGATCGAAGAGACAGGGTCGTGCAAGGGGATCGAGAACTATTCGCGGCACTTCGACCGGCGGGCGCCGGGAGAGAAGCCGTACTGTCTGCTGGATTATTTCCCGGATGATTTTCTGATGGTGATCGATGAGAGTCACCAGTCTCTTCCGCAGGTCAGGGGGATGTACAACGGGGATCATTCCCGAAAAGTATCGCTGGTGGAGTACGGATTTCGTCTGCCGAGCGCGTTTGACAACCGGCCGCTGAAGTTTGCGGAGTTTGAGAAGTATCTCCGTCAGGTGATTTTTGTTTCGGCGACGCCTGGGGAGTATGAGCGGGAGCATTCGAAGAGCGTGGTGGAGCAGATCATCCGCCCGACGGGTCTTGTGGATCCGGTGGTCGAGGTGCGGCCGATCACGGGCCAGACGGACGATCTGCTCAAAGAGATCAGCGCGGTTATCGGACGGGGCGATCGTGCGCTGGTCACGACGCTCACAAAGAAGCTGGCAGAAGAGCTTACTGAGTATCTCGCGGGTCAGGGGGTGAAGACGCGGTATCTGCATTCTGAGGTCCAGACGCTTGAGCGAACAGAGCTTATCAGGCAGCTGCGTCTCGGGATGTTCGATGTGCTTGTCGGGATCAATCTGCTCCGTGAGGGGCTGGATATCCCGGAGGTCGGATTTATCGGGATCCTGGATGCGGATAAGGAGGGGTTTTTGCGTGATGCAAGAAGTCTGATCCAGATCATCGGACGGGCGGCCCGGAATGCGGATTCGCATGTGGTGCTGTATGCGGATAAGATGACGGATTCGATGCGGGAGGCTCTTCGTGAGACGTCCCGCCGCCGCGAGATGCAGGTGGCTTTCAATGCAGAGCACGGGATCACGCCGGTGACGATCAAGAAACCGGTGCGGGAGAAGGAGATCGATATCAAGGATATCCGGCACCTGCCGAAGTCGGAGATCCCGAATCTGATCATTGAGCTGGAGGCGGAGATGAATGCGGCGGCGGCGGCGCTGGATTTCGAGCGGGCGATCCAGCTTCGGGACCGGGTGAAGGCGCTCAAAAGTGATGAGGGGAAGAGCGAAACGTCGGGAAAGAGAACGTCACGCCGGAAAAAATAGAATTGGACACCAGACGGCCAAATATATGAGTGGATATTTTGGCAATGTTCAGCTAACCGACAAAATCAGGCCAAAGGGGGAATTGCCAACCGTCAAAGACGGAGTAATCCCCAGAACATTCCAAGAGTCCCGTGATTTTTAAATTTTTAAATCCTTATTCTTGTAAACAATAAAACATACACTAAGAGAGATCAGAAAAACACAGAAAATAACGATTAATACCAAAGTATGATCAAGAGCATAATAAATATTCTGGTTAATAAAGATCTGACTGAAAACCAGAGTCAATAATTGACTTGTATCTGTAGGAGTGATTTCAAACAAAGAGGGTACCATCATAAATGGGGATAAATAACCAAGATTTTCTAGAACTGAAGGAAAAGTTAAACTTATATTAAATACTTCGAGTGTCTTAAATTTAAGATTTGGAAGAACACTTAAAATCCCGGCTATATACGTACCGGACACAATTAATAATGAAGTGCCTGATGTGTGTTTGTTATTTGACTTTAAAGCTGAGATCATAAATCCGATTGCCATAAAAAAAAGCCCAATAACAAAACTGCATAGAAAGAGGTTTCCGATCTCAGCGAATAATGTTTCAAATGAGAGTTGGGGAAGAATTATCAAATAGTAGGTCATCATACAGACAAAACCGACAATAGTCAGAATTATGGCATATGAGAGAACTGCAGTAATAATTTTTGTAAATACAATGCTTGATCTTGAAATCGGTTGTGCATAAATATATTCAATCGTTCCCTTTGCTTCTTCTTTAATAAGCGATCGGGAACCTGCATTTATTGCATATATTGCCAGTGACAGATTAATTGCGAAAAGCATGATCAGCGAGAGATAACCAAGAGTGATATCTATCAGGTTATGCATCAATATCAATTGAGCTGCGAGAATGATTGAGAGAAATACACTCCAGAGAATTATTGATTTATAATATGAACGCATCTCAATCATAAACAGCGTTAAGTTCATAATTTACCCCCATTATCATAGTATTTTATATATTCTCCCTCTAATGAGTTATTTTCAATCAGAATATCTGACATTTCGATGCAAGATACTGTTTTGATGAGTGTTGACAGTTCACCCGTGTATGAGAATTTCACAGAGCTGCCATTATCTGAAATAATGGTAATATTCAGTTTTTCAAGAACTTCACGATTTAAATTTTCAGCAGTAATCGTTACTATCTTTTTGTTTGTAATAGCTGTATCAAGTCGTTGTTCGTTAATGATTTTCCCGTTTTTAATAAATCCCGTGACAGTGCAGTGGTCGCGTATTTCTGCTAAATTATGGCTGGATAAAAATACCGTTGCGCCTTTTTTTGCAGCCTCTTCGAGCATTTCGAATAAGCGGATCTGGATAAGCGGATCTAACCCGCTTGTTGGTTCGTCTAAGATTATGATTTTAGGTTCGTGAATCAATGCAGTTGCCAATGCAACTTTCTTTTTGTTTCCAAGTGACAAATCCCTAAATTTTTTGTATTTGTCCAGATCCAATCTATTGCAGATCGTGTCAATTCTGCTGTAGTCTTTGTTTCGGTGAAAACGAAGTGTATTTTTCAGTATCTGATCTGTTGTCATGTTAGGAAAAAATCTTACGTCTGACGGAGCATAACCAAGACTCCGTTTTATCACGTGGGATTTTTTGAACACATCATTTTCAAAAACAGTGGCAGTACCACTTGTTGGTTTTATAAGATTTAATATCAGTTTAATGAAGGTTGACTTTCCAGCACCGTTTGGTCCGACAAATCCGAATATATCTCCCTCTTCAACATTGAGTGAAACTGAAGATATTCCACATGTTTTTCCATAATTTTTGGTAAGTGAGTGTGTTTCGATTATATTTGTCATGTTGTCCAGATGAGTAATATAGATTTTTAAGTAATTAACTGTATGTCTGAGTTATATGGTGTTTTGTAACTATTCATCTCTTTATTTCTCTCAAAAGATTAGTATCGGCCCCTACCCCTCTTTTGACTTTCCCCTATACCCCTATGTAATACCCATACTTCTTTCATGCTGCCCTCTCCCGACATGGAAATCCAGCTTGCTATTCGTGCGAATGAAACTGGATTTCGCGTCAAGTGAGGGAAGAAAATGAATGGATGCACACCGGGATAACATGCCAAATAAAACCTGATACATAATCTCAGCAGAATATAAATCTGATAAAAAAAGATGAACCCGACCCCTCACTCTTCCGGAGAGACTGCGACCAGCACCCGGTATGCCGCCTCTTTGATCAATCCGACCGGCAGATCCTCGAAGATCTCGCCGCCGATCCCGACCGCACGGCAGCACGTGCTTTCTCCTGCCAGCTCCCCGCACGACGGGCAGTCTGTTGACACCACCGAGGCAGCGAGCAGCGAAGCGCAGACGACCTTTCCGCATCCTCAATCCGCCAGCTTAGCACCGGCGAATAGAGGGGTACCGGTCTCTTTGAATTCCTTTCTTTAAGGATGATAGGTGGGGGACGATTTCTAAAAAAAGGAATGGGCAGAGGGATTTCTGTTTAGAAGATCTGGATTCCGAAATATGCAAGGATGAACTTTACCGATATGTACAGGAAGTACACGCCAAATATGAGTTTCAGCGTGGCGGGCTTGAATTTCTTGATAATTGCGGCGCCAAACTGTGCGCCGATAATCGTGCCCATGGCGAGGAGAAGGCCTGCACCGATAGCTACATATCCCTCGGCAAGCTTGATGCCTCCTCCCACGATTGCGAGCGGAATCATGGTGGCGAGTGATGTTCCCATCGTAACATAGACTGGTGCATTGAAGAGGTAGATGAGGCCCGGCACGAGTGCATACCCGCCGCCAAGTCCGACAAGTCCCGTTAAGATACCGATGACAAAACCAAAGACTCCCTTTCCCGCATTAGGCCCAGGGATAGTGTTCCCCTCCGCGTTGGATTTCTTCCTGTGTGAGACACCTTCAAAGATCATGCGGACAGCTGGAAGCAGGAACGCAATTCCTAGGAACAGGCCAAAGAGCAGTGTCTGGTTACTCAAAAGATTGAACATATAGGATCCAAGGACCACACCAATGACACCGAACCCGGCAAGCCAGAGCGTTGTCCGGACATCAAGGTTCTTGCGTATCAGATGGCCATACCCGCCTGAGATGGCAGTGAAGATGACGGCAAAAAGTGTTGTTCCGATGGCAATGGGTAATGGGTAACCAAGATAGAAATGCAGAATCGGCAGCATCACGCTGCACCCGCCAGTTCCGATGATTCCGCCAAGCAGGCCGGCAGCAAGCCCGACGATGATGAGCAGGACAATCACTAGGGGGGTAATCTCAGGCGTTCCTTCCTTGAATGCCATTCCGGTCGAGAACGCCCAGATTGTCAGCCCAATTATCAACGCCAGCAAAATGATGGTCGGCGTATAGTTCTTCAGGGTACTTAGCTGAGCATTTTTCTTTTCAGTTTCCATGACTGACTCCCATTTTTTGTTGTATAGGCTCATCAGTGCGGCCTTCGCCCTTCCAGCAGGCGGCAACAATCATCTCAACATCGTCATCCGTGTATGATCTGGAAGGACCTTTGGTGATTCCAAACTCGGTTACGACAATATGCTGTCCGGCTTTCACTCCCTGACATTCTGCTATTTTTGATGCACACACCAGAGGGCAGCCATCAAGGATGACAACTTCTTCGGCATTTTTCGCTCTATTTGCCAGTCCTTCGTTGCCTGTTGCAAGAAGCGCGGTGCAGACCATTTTGCCAAATCCTTCTTCCACCAGCTGAATGGCAGCAAGGTTTGTAAGCTGCCCGGTATTTGCCTGTCCGGCACAGGGTAAAATCATCCGTTTTATTTCATTCTGTCCGCAGGAACATGTTGGTTGTTCTGTCATAGTTTTTCACTCCGTTAACATTGCTTTGATCTCTTTCACGTCGGGGACCCGACCTTCGACGGCGATCTCGTCATTGATGATCAGCGCAGGCGTCATCATCACGCCGCGATCGGTTATCTCATCGAGCTTCTCGATCTTGACCAGATCGACGGTGATGTTCAGTTCTTTTACAGCCTGTTCAGTGTTGGCGAAAAGCCGTTTGCATTTTACACAACCCATTCCAAGTACTTCGATTTTTGTCATGATAGCTCCAGTAGATATTCAACTTTTTTTGTAATAGATTTTTGGGAAGGGACTCTGCCCTTCTCTGATTCGTTCAATCCTTCTTGAATTTATATGCTCCCTCAGAATAGATTTCCGAAGACAAAACCTGCGACGGTCGCAAAAACTATAATCAGACTAAGATAGACTCCTGTCTTCTTTCCGCCGATGAGACGATAGAGAACAAGAAGACTCGGCAGGCTGACTGTAGGGCCGGTGAGGAGAAGGGCGAGGGCAGGCCCCTTTGCCATGGATCCTGTCAGGTATCCCAGTGTAGTTCCAATGACCGGCACTTCAAGCAGGGTCGGCATGTAGAGGATCGTTCCTACAAGGGCAGCAAATAAATTTGCAAGAATTGAGTTGTCGCCAATGAAGGGTCTGAAGAACTCGGCCGGCAGAAAGAAGGAAAGAATGCCGAGCGCGAAGGTCCCGATGATGAGGATCGGGAAGATCTTCTTGGTGAGATCCCAGATCTCCATTCCCCAGTCGGTAACTTCATCACGGGTGAAGTAGTAGATCAGGAGAAGGGCGATCCCCATGGATAGGGCATACACTATCCCAAGACGGATGAACCCATCGAGAGCGGAGGTGCCGACTAAGAGGATCGCAACGAGGAGGACGAAGAAGAGCGGGACCACCCATTTGGGCCGCGTCGACCCCTGCGCCATGACGGCTTTTCGTGCAGCGCCGAAGGTTTTCTTCGTCTCAGTGTCGTGAGCGGGAAAAATCTTCATCATGATCAGACCGATCAAAATCGATATGCCGACCGCGGCTACCGCCCGGGCGACGCCTATATCCAGACCGAGCACCTGCGCGGTATAGACGATCGCGAGAATGTTGATCGCGGGTCCTGCGACGAGGAACGTTATTGCCGGCCCAAGTCCGCTCCCTTTTTTCAGGATGCCGGCAAACATCGGCAGGATCGTGCAGCTGCAGACGGCAAGTACCGTCCCCGAAACGGACGCGATCCCATAGGATACGGTCTTTTTCGTTTCAGGGCTGAAATATTTCAGGATGGCATCTTTTTTGATGAATGTCGCGATCGCGCCGGCGATGAAAAATGCCGGGATAAGACAGGTCACGACATGTTCGGAAAGGTAGCCGATCAGGGTTTCCCATCCGAGAAGCAGCGAGCCGAGGAGTATGTCAATCATTGTTTTTTTGCCTCATGAATTAGAATTTCAATTTTTGTTGAATCAATTATTGACGGACAAAAGATATATAGTTACGCATTTCATAATAATTTGAAATAGATGACTGATACGCCATTACCCGTTTCAAGCGAAGCTGCAGAAGAAGAGTGCAATGTCCGGTGCGAGATTCCGGAAGCGATCAGAGATGACCTCGTCCGGATCGGCGGCATTTCCGGCCTCAAAAATCGTCTGCCTTCGCCGGAACGTATCGGCGGGATCAGCGCGACGCATCACGCGCTTTCCGATCCGGTGAGGATCATGATCCTGCATCTCCTTTCTGTCCAGCCGCTTTGTGTATGCGTGATCCGGGAATGTATCGGGATATCCGGTTCGAAGCTCTCTTATCACCTGAATATCATGAAGGAGAACGGGCTGATCGTGTCAGAACAGCAGGGGAACTGGATCATCTACCGGATAACGGAGAAGGGCAGGATCTTTGCTGAAAATCCTGCAGAATAATCTCTCACTCCAGCTCCGTATTACTGAACCGGTTCTTTGTAGCGTTCGCAAATTTAACGAGCATGAGCATCACCGGCACTTCGACGAGCACTCCGACGATCGTCGCGAGAGCGACCGGACTTCCTGTCCCGTACAACGCAATGGAAACGGCGACGGCTAATTCGAAGAAGTTCGAAGCACCGACCATACCTGCCGGGCCGCAATACTGTGAGGGAGTTTCAGGAACCATCCCGCGCCGTATGCGATACAGAAGATCAGCACCGTCTGGATGATCAGCGGAACGGCGATCAGAAGAATGTGCAGCGGATTTTCCGTAATAACGGTTCCCTGATACGAAAAGATGATCACGAGAGTGAGCAGCAGCCCGGCCACGGTGATATTATCGAACTTCGGGATGAAGGTGTTGGTGAAATACTCCTCCCCTTTTTTCCGGATGAGATACACACGGGTGAGCACACCTCCGAGAAGAGGGATCACTACAAACAGCACGACCGAAAGAAACAGCGTGGTCCATGGAATACTGATACCGTCGATCCCGAGCAGAAAGCCGACGATCGGAACGAAAGCGACGAGAATGATCAGATCATTGGTTGCGACCTGAACGACCGTGTAGGCGGCGTTTCCTTTCGTCAGATAACTCCATACAAACACCATCGCCGTACACGGAGCTGCGCCTAAAAGCACGGCGCCGATAAGATAATCCTGGGCGAGTTCAGGAGGGATGAGGGCGCTGAACACGATAAAGAAAAAGAACCAGGCGATCGCAAACATCGTGAACGGTTTGATCAGCCAGTTCACGATCCAGGTAAGCACGAGTCCTTTGGGATTTTTCCCGACATATCTGATACTCTGGAAATCCACCTTCAGCATCATCGGGTAGATCATGACCCAGATGAGTATAGCGATCGGGATGGAGACGTTTGCATACTCGAACGTGCCCAGGAATTCCGGAACGACCGGCAGGAACCTGCCGATCAGAACGCCGGCGATCATACAGATGATCACCCAGAGAGTAAGATATTTAGCAAAGATCCCAAGACCTGCAGAATTGTTTTTTGTCATAGCATCACTCTATCAATGATTTTACGTTTGCTTCGATTTCAGCGATCGCCTGGAAATACGCATCATCATCTTTTCCGACCGGGTCGTCGATGTGCCATTCGATCCTCTGTGTCCCGGGAACGACGGGGCAGGCGATCCCGCATCCCATCGTGACGATGATGTCGATCTTTGGCAGATCGGAGATCTTTTTCGGCCGATGTGTCGAGAGATCGATCCCGTAGATCTCCTGCATGAGGTGGACGGCGGTCGGATCGACTGTGTCGCCCGGGTCGCTCCCGGCCGAATAACAGATGTACCTTTCGCCGCCGAGATGCCGGCAGAGCGCTTCTGCGATCTGGGATCTGCAGGAGTTTTTGATGCAGAGAAAGGCGATCCGTTTCATACGATCACCTGTACGACTAATCCGGTCACCACAGCCGAAATAAAGATCGTTGCAACAAACACCAGAACGAGCTGTTTCTTAAATATCGCGGAAAGCATCGTGATCTCGGGGATACTCATGCCTGCCCCGCCGATTAGAAGAGCGGTCACGGTCCCTGCCCCCATTCCTTTGCTTAAGAGGGCGGCGCTGATCGGAAGGATCGTCTCCGCTCTGATGTAGAGCGGGATCCCGATGATCGCAGCGATAGGGATCGCAAACAGATTCTCTGGTCCCGCGGCGGCCAGGATCCAGTCGGCAGGCAGAAATCCGTAGATGAATGCGCCGATCGCCGCTCCGAGCAGGAGATAGGGTATCATCTGCCGGAATGTGGTCCAGGCAAATCCGACGATCCTCTGGAGTTTCGTTCCGGTCTCTTCGGTCATTCCTTCGACTGCGACCGGTTTAACGTATTTTTTGAAGCCGAGCCGCTCAAGAGTGAGACCGATGAGGACGGCCGCTGTGAACATGAAAACGGCATACACGACGGTGATCTGCGGGCCGAAGATGACAAGCATCATCGCGAGAATGACCGGGTTGAGAAGGGGGGACGCGAACAGAAAGGACATGGCGCTCGAAAAGGCCACGCCGGATTTCAGAAATCCGAGCGTTACCGGGATCGTCGAGCAGGAGCAGAACGGGGTGATCGCACCGAATGCTGCGCCGATCACGCTTCCCCTGACCGAGCCGGAATGCCCGAGGACTCTCTGCATCTTCTCATTAGGGACATAGACATTGAGTGCCCCGACGATCAGACAGACGACGATGAAAAGCGCCGTAAGCTCCAGAGCTATGATCAGGAAATACTCTCCGGCACTCAGGAGCGTTTCTGTAAAACTCATTCAGATTTTCCGCAGCAGTTTTCTTTGCAGCAGTCGGTTTCACCGTTTTTTTCGTCACAGCAGGATTTTTCCGGCACGATTTTCACATTGCAGCAGCATGAGCAGTTTTCCGCAGTGATGGCTTTTTTCAGCTTTCCAAATATCGAGGTCTTTTTTTCTTCGGTCATGATACTCACATCTTTTCACAGGGTCGTGTTTCTCTGAATTTTATCAAAGCGTCTTTGTCGGTTTTTGTCGACGGCAGCCCGGCACAGATGTTTTCGAGAGCTCGGGAAAGGTCTGGGTAGACGGTGGAAAAATCATCGCTGATTTTGTAGTATGCCCATTGCGCCTGTTTTCTGCTCTGGATGATGCCGGCGTTTTTCAGGATCGCGAGGCTGCGGGAGGCGTTCGGCTGGGAGAGGGAGAGCGCTGCTTCGATCTCGCAGACGCATAACTCGTTATCCTGCAGGAGTGCAAGGATTCGAAGTCTGGTCGCGTCGCCCAAGGCCTTGAAGATCGTTTCCGGATCACTCATCGCATTCGTATCCGGGAATGCAGCAGCAGCCGCAATGCGTTTTTCGTTCGATGAGACTGTCGGAAACGTGGAGGATCTGTCTGACCTCTTCATCGGTTGGATACCTGCCGGTGATCATGATGAAGTTGTTGACAACGACGGCCGGCAGGATCTTTTCGCCGTTCAGGGATATGAGACGGGCAACGTTTGGGTTGGTGTCATATCTCGCCCGCTCGATCAGGATGCCTTTGGGTTTCAGCTTCTCGATAAGTTCGGTTATCCTGATGTACTCGGGGTGGGTCGTATCCGGGTCTTTTGCTTCGTAAAGACACATTGATGACATATATTATTATATTCACATATTTACATATAATGATTTTGAAATGGAATGGTTATTCCGCGACGCCCCAGACCAGGCCCATGGCTTTGAGCATGATCTCGATCTCTTCTGCTTTTTTCAGCCACTCTTTTGCTCTGGCGGGCCGACCTGCAGGGGCGGCCTTAGCGGAGGCGGGGACCTTTAGGTCCCTTAGCCGAGCAAGGCTTTGCCTTTATAGTTTCTGCCGGGTGGAGGTATGGGTCGTGTTAGGAAATGTCAAAGAGGCTGCATCCAAAATCCAATCAATTTCTGACAAAACCGGAAAAAATACTGGTTATAAAGAACGCGCCCCGAGGTTGGCAGATAATAACTCCCGCAAATGATTTTTTTAATCTCAACAAAAAGGGATTATCATAATATCAAAACTTTGTTTGGAGTTATGCTCTAGACAATCCTGCCTGATTATCTCCTGAAGAGAATGGATATCTCCGCCGCGTTCACTCCTCTCGCCAATCTTCCTCCTGCATCCCTAAATTAGTGAATAATGGATTTATTTCCGATATTCATTATATGAAATGCATGATTCATTTGAAGCAGAATATCCAAATCCTACCTGTACTCAATTAAAATTAAAAAACGCTGATACGTTATATGAACAAGTGAGTTTTAGATACATCCCATAGTAATCATGTATTTATGATTAACATTTTGTATCAAAAGTAATATGGTGTTGCGCGGGTATTATGTATTTAGTAGATAATATAGAATTATCTTCCATTATTTTTTTCTCAGGATAAAATTGAAAATATGTGATGAAGGGACGTTAAATGAGAATTGTAAGTTTTTCGATACAATAGAGAACTTCGCAGACAAATATCTAACTTATTCTTTCCAGTAATAATGGAAAATGTATTTCATTATTATATTATCATGTTCGTTATATTTCCTCATTCAAAAGCCGGCATGCTTCCAAACTGCGCTGATTGCGGCAAGTAATAAAAATAAACTACGTTTCGGTGAATTTCACTGTATACAGTTTAAGAATCTCTGTCTTTCCGTCTGAGAAAATACCTCGAACGGCGATGTCTCTTTCGCCGGTAACACCAGCACATGCTCCATTGAAAACGACCTCGCCTGTACCTACATCCGAAACATTCATAGTGCATACTGAATTTGAAAGTTGTACACCTTCGATTTGCACAGAGAGCATAAGCAGTTCATCTACCCTGCATCCTTCGTCTATCGTCACAATAACATCATCTCCTCTGATGGTTACATGTACCAGCACATCGGGATCAGCAAGTGATTTATTTATCATATATTCCATTCCAAAAACAGCCGAAAAGATACAGACCAACACAATAATCAGTATTAACATACTGAGAATCCCAATCATTACCAGACGCTTTTCTTTCTGGTTTACTTTTCTTCTGTACTTTAGTGCCATCTTCTTCCCTCCAGAAGAATCATGCCGCCGTAATGTCCATATGGGCAAACAGGTCGACACTGATTATAACATCAACTTCTTTCTGGAGTTCAGGATTCGGCACTTTATTATACAAGAGTTCGCTGCTGGATCCTGTATGCGCCATCACATTTTGACCAATAGATTTATCATAGGAATTCCCATATCCCAAGTGATTGCCTCCGATCACTGATGAGACCATTGCATATGATAGGATTGCACCCTCAACCGTGCTGGCGAGATACGGCCCTTCACCTCGGATGGGATGATTCAGGTCATTCAGCATGGTGGTCAGCTCGTCTTTTGACAGGACTTGGATACAGGTAAACATATACCCTCCTCCTGTGTTGTGCGGACTATTCCTCTTTCAACGGAATGAATATCGAAGATATCTCCCATTTTTTTTGTTTTTTCTCCGTACTCTCTATCATTTACTTCAATTGAAAATACTACTGCGGATTTTTCCTCTTTAATCACACGAACCACTTCGTTTTGATTTTAACATAGATAATTCTATATTATCATCAATTTAGTTGCCACATAACTGTGAAATCCCTTAAAAAAGTTATTTAAGATTCAATTTATTTCTAGGATGTTTTACCGTCAAAATCTCCTTTTGCTGACTGGTAGCTACATGTGTATAGATCTGGGTCGTAACAATAGAAGAATGCCCCAAAAGTTTCTGAATATACCGCGTATCAACGCCCTCCTCCATCAATAATGTAGCAAAAGAATGACGGAACATGTGCGGCGTAAGATGCTGTGAGATCCCTGCCTTCTCCGTATAGTTGTCAATCACATGTCTGACTGATTGTTCAGACATCGGGTGATGATACGTGTTTTCAAAAAAAAATACCTGGGGTGAGTTGCCTGCAGATGTATCTTTCAATTGCTTATATTTTTTAAGAGCTGCAATGACCTCATGATTTCCTATATATACAACACGTTCTTTAGAACCTTTCCCATTAATTTTTACCGTACCATAGAGCAGATCCACATCCTCAGCTTTCAGCGAACACAATTCAGACACTCTGACTCCTGTTGCAAAAAGAAGTTCTAATACTGCTATATCTCTTATAATTCTGTTACGCTGCTTTGATGTATTCGTCTCTTTGTGAAGGTCTCCATACATTTTCTCAAAAAGTGTACTTATTACGCTTAGAGGGATCGTTTTTGGCAGCACAAACGGTTCTTTGAACCTTAGTTGTATTCTTGCAAACGGGTCATTATCAACAATTCCCTCAAAGAACAGATAATTGCAGAATGCTTTGACGGATGCGATTTTTCTCTTGGCACTTTTTGGTTTGTATTTCTTATGCATTTCTGCTATAAAATCCGAGAGATTATCCCTATTGAGTTCGCCGTTTGTTGCTTTCATGAATTCAATAAATTGTCGTAAGTCTATCGAGTATGCTTTAAGCGAGTGAGGGCTGAGAGTTTTATGATTTTTACAATGATACAGATAGTTAGAGATGTGATGGTTTAGATCAATCATACAAGGTATTCCCGCGAGTTGTATTATCCCAGATAGAATGTTTTATGGGTGTAATAAAGAGTGCAGTTAATATTTATCCATTCCAGGGGTCCATGGTACATTGCTTTTCCATATTTTGTACAATAATAGGACATAACCCGGGTATCACTAGTGTAATATGTTATATATAATATGAATGGATACAGAACAATCTCTATTTTTCTAAAAACAGGTTACGCTATTGATTGGGATTGCATGATTTCGCGCTCTTACAACATTATGGGGTTGAGATTATATCTCAAAAAATAGTTTTTGCGGGTTTCGCACCCTGCCGGGATCCTTTCGAAGGAATTCCCGCACTTAAAGTCCGGCCCGCTCGACGATAACGTCGGCTACCGATTTTGCGCTCGTGAACGGGAAATCCGCGCTCGTTAGAAGGGTGCCTGCTTCGCCTGCGGTCATCTTCAGATCGCCAACCTGACAGGTCGTGTCTGCGCCGTTTGGAAACGCGGCGATGAGAGCGGCGGGGGTGTCGATCGGGAAGGATGCTCCCGCGAGTGCCCCGCTGATCTGGGCATGGATCTGCTCTTTTACGGTAAGGGGAACAAATCCGGGCATGCCGGCGACCTCTCCCGCGGCTTTTGCGATCGGGCAGTCGGTGCTGTGGGTCTCGCACCCGAAGCATGCTCCCTTGATTGCTTTGAGGGACTCTTCCGCCTTTGTCTGTGATACGTCTTTACCTGTATAACTCCATGTTGGCATCTTGTTTCACCACATACCTATGGGGATGTTATATTTATATACAAGAGCGTCATTAAAATATACAAAGCACGCTGATACAGAATTATGACCCTGCGGGTTAATGATTGTGCATCCTCAATACGTGTAACGGGAAAAGAAGGATCATGGGAACAACACTGAGTTCATCACTGACGGAGATCCGTGAACTAAAAAAGGAGGTCACCGGTCTGCGTATGGATCTGAAACGCTTTATCGAACATGCAAATCAGCAGCATGTGCAAACCGCTCTTACGGATCTCAAACAGAATTATGCCGGGCTCTTCGCGAACGATCAGGTGGAAACGGCAAAATCGGAACTTTCGGCAAATATGGTTACCGACTGCGGGATGCGGGACAAATGTTACGGGGTGTTTCTGGATTTTCTGCAGAACACATCTAAGCATATCAAAGACGGTCAGGTCTCCGAAGAGATCATCCAGTCCTATCGGGACCAGCTGAAAAACATGCGGGAAGCGGGCCCGTTTGACCGGTGTGACACCTGTTTTTCGCAGGTCTACCGGCTTTTTGAAAAGCAGGTCGATCTCATGCAGTCTCTCGGCATTTATGCAGAAAACAGCAGCACTGACGACATCATCATGGATATCCCGGAAGAAACGGCGGTCAGAGAACTCCTGGAGCCGATCGCAAACGTCCTGCGTTTCCAGATTTTGAAATCGCTTGCGGCACAGACGCGGACCTTTTCCGATATATCTGCCCTGACCGGGCTTCGCGGCGGGAACCTGCTGTTTCATATCAAAAAACTCACCGACACAGGGATGATCCTTCAGCGTCATGAGCGGGGGGATTACGTGATCACGGATAAGGGATTCAAAACGCTGAACGCCGTCTCGGAACTTTACCGCGAAACCCATCACCCCTGACTGCGTTAAAAAAAAGGAAAAATATTTTTTGGATTTATACGAGCTCGGTTCCGCCCGCCACGACCACGAACTGGCCGGTGACGTAGCTTGACATGTCGCTTGAGAAGTAGAGGATCGTTCCGTTCAGTTCGCCGCGTTTTGCCGGGCGGTTCAGCGGGCAGACTCTGCTGTACTGTGCGAGGAATTCGGATGATTTGAATAATGTGCCTTCCGTCATCTCCGATTCGAAGAGACCGGGGCCGACCGCATTGACCGTGATGTTGTTCTGACCGTACGACGTTGCCATACCCATGGTCAGACCAAGGACGGCGGCCTTCGACGTGTTGTAGACGTGGCGGACGAACATGTCTCCCTTGTCGCCGATGATCGCATTGATCGAGGCAGTGTTGACGATCTTCCCGTAGTTCTGGGCTTTCATATGCGGCACGACATACTTGCTCATGAGGTAGATGCCTTTGACGTTCGTATCCATCGATCTGTCCCACTCTTCTACGGTGAGGGTCTCGACGGTTCCGCGCTGGGCAATGCCGGCGTTGTTGAAGAGGATGTGGATCGTTCCGTAATGTTTAATGATCGCATCAACCGCCTCTTTTACGCTCTGTTCGTTCGTTACATCGCACGGGTAGGTGAAGACATCCCCGCCTTTTCCGGCGATCTCTTTTGCGACGGCTTCGAGTTTGTCCGTTCTGCGTGCAAGCATGGCGACTTTTGCCCCTGCTTCGGCGTATGCTCGTGCCGCGTCGGCGCCAAGACCACTGGAAGCTCCGGCGACGACCGCGACTTTTCCTGTTAAATCACATAAGTTTATCATTTTTATCAAGCTGATACTTACCCCTTGGAAATAATAAAGAAAATGCCACTCGAAAACCGGAATATACGGTGTTTTTCCGGGCGGGGAATCTCAGAGGAATTCTCAAGAATTCTGTCTGAAATGCCAAAAAAATACCAGTGGTACGAGTAATCTCCAGTTGGAAAAACCAGGTGTCTGATTGATTCCAGAAACTTTATCTTGAAACAATGTGTTTATGAGATAGTATGAAAGAGATATGCAGTTATGACGGATGCGGGAATGCCTGAAGATCCCCTTCTGTCGATCCAGCATAAACTGATCGCCTGCGGGATGCGGGAGTATGAAGCAAAAATCTATGTGACTATTTTCAGCCGTGGAATTCTTACCGCTTTTGAGATCCATCAGTTCAGCGGGGTCCCCCGCGGGAGGGTGTATGATGTTTTAACGATCCTCGAGCAGAAAGGCTTCATTACCCGTTCGTGGGAGAAGCCGGTCTATTACACTGCCGAACCGGTGGAAAAGGTTTCGGTTCGTCTGGTGAGGGATACGCTCGCAAATCTGGAACGCATGACCGACTGCCTCACCGAACTTCAGGATGTCTGCTACCCTCTGGGCTCGAAAATCGTCGGCGTGCATGAATTCCAGACTGATCTTGCAATAGATACGCAGATCCGCATGGAACTGAAACGTTCCTGCAAGGAGGTCCTGATCCTCTGTTTCGATGAACGGATCCTGCAGAGATATGCCGATGATATCAAGGAAGCCGCAAAGCGGATCCCGGTGTATGTCGTCGTTAAAGATAAAAAAATGGCAAAATTCTCCCCGATAAAATGCTATATGGTCAAGCGCGGGATCCCTATGACGACGATGGAGATGCCGGTCTCCTCCAAAAAACAGCGGATCCCTGTCCTTGCACAGTTCTATCACGATCGCCAGGGTACGATCGCGATCCTTGAAAATAATGGTCAGATGATCTGTTTTGGCCTTGTGAACAACGTCTCGGTGTTTGTGGCGCAGAGCATCCTCCAGAATATCGAAAGGATCGAGCCGGAAGAGTGAGTGGGGTGGGGCGATGATAACCAAAAAATGCTTCTCGTGGGGTGTAGGTCGATTTCATGTAAGGTATTAGCGTAGACGCAAGAGAAAAAACCAACCGCGAACCGCAAATCAGAGATTTGCTCTCCGACTCGCTTCGCTCGCTTGAATCGGCGCGAATCCGCCCTTCGGGCGAGCGAATCGGATTTGCTATTCCTCACTCTCGCAAGCCTGCTTTGCAGTCTTGCTCCTCCCTCATCGGGAACGTTCGGGCAAATCCTGTCGGCGCCCCAGCGCCTCCCGTAAGGATAAATGGATATTTTTTTGGTTATTTTTGGGGTGCGGGGACGCGACTGCGGGTTGGACGCTGAAAGCGGAAACCCTCAGCTGAGCAAACCGAAGGTTTGCGATCCGGCGCGGAACGTCCCGCGGTGGACAAATCTTATATTTGTAAGTTAAATCGAACAAAATCTTTGTTTTTCTGAAATCTGCCCTTAATTCAGTGACATGAATATATGTTTAACAGCTACTTCTCTTCTCCTGTTATCTCCTGAAACTGTTTAGCATATTTGTCCTTATCCATCCCGCAAAGACAAAATGCATGTTCTCCTAACTTCGTGAGGGAATACATCATTTTTCGACCGGATTTATAATTCACCACATACTTATCTTCCTCAACAAGTTTTTTCATAACTATCATCAGTCTCATCAGTCTCCTGCTGTTTTCCGTTCGTATATCCGTGGTTTTACCATCTGAATTTAGTTCACGAAGAGTGAATTCTTTAACCTTATTTTTTTCAAGATATTCTACAATCTCCATGGAAGAAATTCCATCCTGAAACTCCGAATCCTTTTTCGCTGTATACAGATATTCTAAAATACGAGCTTCGGTTGAATCTGGTCTCTCGAACTTGAAATCCGGCAGAAAAGAGATTTTCTCAGAAATACAGACACTTACACCGTGTTCCTCCCTTTCATTATCATCGGCAAAATAATCTGAATGCACATAATAGGTTGGGACATTGTAAACAGTTCCTGCCATAAAGGCTCCAACTGCCCCCAATCTTCCTGAACTTGACATATTGATATGTATTTCATTTCCCAGATCAAGTTCCAGACGAATGATTGAGGTTAGTGTTTTTAAAAGTGTCTCCAAATCAAATGTAAGGGTTTCAACTAATCGAACCTCGATGCCCTTCTCTTCAAGATATTTTATCACACGTGGGGTATACAGTGTTTTCTGGATTTCATTCATCGACTTATCGCGGTCACTTTTGCCATTGCTTGTCCCATCTCCTGTATCAACGATCAAGTACACGCGGGATGCTATGTTTTTATCAAATGGGCGAATTGCTCGGTCAAATTCATGACCTAAAGGTATGATGTGGACTTGCTTTGCAAAACCATTGGTCATATTTACTTATGCGCGATGTGACTATAAATAAATAACTAAGCCAAATAATAATGATAAGTTGTGTAAGTTAGCAATAAAATTAATATGGTGGTAAGGTCAACGCATTATTATGAAAATTAATCCCGTTAGACGCGGAATCGTATATGAGAAAAAGGCTGCTAAAAAACATCATTCCACTCATGTAGGTGGGCCTGGAAAGGAGGATTATAGACGCGGTGCTATAAAAGGCGAGGTTAAAGCGACTGCGGCAAAACTAACCAAACCTGCAATACAAAAAATAATTCGGGAGAAAGGTGTTACTGAGTTTGTCTCAGAGAGTGGCTTTACCAAACCGGCTCTTGCCTATTGTAAAAGATATCGACCGGAAGTAAAACTTATTCATGGATGCAAGGTTGTTAAACCAAGAACCAAACATGGGAGTGTGTGAATTTGCGACTCCTTATTACGAAAGATGGAGATAAAAGACCCATTTATTCTCCAAAAAAGTGTCCATATCACAACACTGGAAACATCCATACATTTTGTAATAAAAAAAGAACGGGAGATACTTTTTACTACTGTGAATTTTTTAACGATGATGATGGTTTCCCAAAAAGTTGCCCACTGAGGAAGATAACCCAGATCAGTAGAGAATAAGGCTCAAGTAATTTCCTGGTTCTATGTGATACAGATATATGACAATTTAAAATTTACAGATTATCATGGCGCAAATATCAGACTACTTTCCATATCCATCCTATCGCCAGCATCAAAGAGAAATGCTGGAAGCCGTTGCTGCAACTGCGGAAACAGGGGGCATTCTTATGATAGATGCACCAACCGGTAGCGGGAAAAGTAGTGTTATTGCTCCTCTTCTTGCCAAAGCAAATGGTAAAAAAATACTTGTCGCTGTTAGGACTACTACCCAACTTAATATCTTCATAAATGAACTCAATCTCATACGAAAAGAGAAAAAACCTGATTTAACTTATGCGTACATTCTTGGTCGAGGTAATGTGTGTCCCTATAAGGAGATATATCCCGAACTTCATAGTGCGTGTAAAAAATTAAAAGAGAAATCTGGCTCTTTGATGAATCAGGCAATAGATAAAGGATATAATCGACCGGAGTTCTGCCCAGAAATAAAAGAAATTATAGCAAATGAAAATCAGGAGGAGCCAACTATATGTCCTGCATATATCCATGGAATCTGCCGGTCTGATGATCTGGATTCCCAGTTCGCATTTACGCCTGAAGCTGAGGACTTGATACATGAACTCATATACACGAATATTCCTCCAGATCAACTCATAGAAAAAGCAGGGAGTCACTGCCCGTATGAACTTATGAAAGCGGCAGCAATCAGGTCAGATGTCATTATCCTAAATTACGTTCATATCCTTCCAACTTATATTCGACCAAAGCTCTACAAATCCCTGCATTGCCAGCCTGAAAACATAATCCTGCTTTTCGATGAAGCGCATAATGTCGGAGAAACAATACTTGAACATCAAAGCGTCACTCTCACAAAAAGAAATCTCGAACGCATTACGAAAGAACTCACGAAATTTAACGAAAATAATGCATATGCTTTAGCTCTCTTACCAATTATCACTAATATTCAGAATTTCATGAATAAATTAATGCATAAAAAATTTGAAGAAGATACCTTTTCACCCCAGGAATTTGAATCAGCTCTAGTTCACTCAACTAAATATAATACAATTGAGGACATCATGCTTGATGTTATTGAAATTGGAACTCTTATTGAAATAGACTATTCAAAGAGTAATGATTATCGAGAACCAGCAATTTCCAAACTTTGGCAATTTCTTTACAGATTTAACTGCATTAAAACTAATTCTGACTATCTTCCAATCTACTTAAAAGAAAGAAAATCTGATTTGGAAACTGAAATAAAACTAAAAATCCGGTATATTGATCCAGCGGATATCCTTAAAGACATTACTGATGAACATTATGCAACAATTTTCATAAGCGGTACACTGCAGCCTCTCGAAGAATACAAAAAATATTATTTCAGAGATAAAGAGATCAAATTATTTTCTTCACCGAATGTTTTCCCAGAAAAAAATAGATGTATCATAGGAGTTAATGATGTGACCTCTGTCTCTTCAAGACGTACTGATCCAGAAAATAATTACAACATCCTTACGTGTATAAATTCATTGGATAAACTTCCAGGAAATATTGCTGTGTATTTTCCATCATATGCTTTCATGTACAAATATCTGGAACTTTACAAACGTTGTAAATCTGGGAAAAAAATAATTGTGGAGCCACAAAATCCAAAAGATCGGGATGAAGCAGCTCGTTTGATTCAAGAATTTTGTAACCTTCCAAAAAAAGGAGATGCAGGTATTTTATTTGCGGTTTGTGGGGGGAAATGGAGTGAAGGCCTTGATTTCAAAGGAGAAATGCTTACCGGGGTTCTCGTTATTGGTCATCCATTATCACCATGTACTGAAGTGAGAAGAAAAATCAACGCGTTGTTTGATGCAAAATTTCATGGAAAAAAGGGTTCGTTTCTCTCCTATGATTTGCCGGCAATTAATAAATCATTACAGGCATTTGGAAGAGTCCTGCGAACTGAATCTGACACTGGTGTATTGATTCTAGCTGAAACACGATACACATCAAGATTTCTCTCTAAATTTCCAGGATGGGTAAATAATGAAATGAAAATTTGTTCGTCAAAGCAGGTTCGATCACTAATTCAAGATTGGATCGCTATACATTGAACGACTAGCCATTTTTAAGAGATTGAAACATTAGGATTCTCCACCCGCCGGATCGCACATCCGTTTGACGTGCTCCGCTAAGATTGCCTGCTTCGCGTCCACCCCGCAGTCGCAAATCAAAGATTTGCTCCGCTGAGGTCGTCGACTTCGTCGCCAACCCGCCTCACCCAAACAGAATACTCTTCGGCTCCGTGTATTCGTACACGAAGTCCCTGCCGTTTTCCCGTCCGAACCCGGAGCTCGCGACCCCGCCAAACGGCATCTCCGGCGGAAGCGTCAGATGCTTATTTACCCAGACGACCCCGCATTTCAGCGACTCGGCAAATGTGCGTGCCGTTCCTATATCGGTGGTCCAAACCGAAGACCCGAGGCCGTACTGAGTGGAGTTCGCGATATCGAGCGCCTCGTCAGGAGTGTTGAACGGGATCACCGACATCACCGGCCCGAAGATCTCCTCGGAGACCGCGAGCGGACTTACGTTCTTCAGCAGCGTCGGCGCGTAGAAGTTGCCCGGCATCTTCAGTCTCTTCCCGCCGTAAACGAGCTGGGCGTCGCCGTTTGCGAGGATGTTCTCGACCGACGCTTCGATCTGAGCCAGCTGATCGGGATTGTTCATCGGCCCCATGTTTACTTTCTCAAGGCCGTTTCCAACAACGTAGCCAGAAAGCATAACCTCCGCTTTGTGCACGAACTCATCGGCAAGCGATGCGTCGACTAAGATACGCTTTGCAGACGTGCAGACCTGGCCGCAGTTGTAGAATCGGTTTCTGACCGCCGCTTTCACCGCTGCGTCGATGTCGGCCGTTTTCGTCACGATGAAACTGTCGTTCCCGCCAAGCTCCAGCGTCAGTTTCTTCAGATGCGGAGCCGCAAGAAGCGAAACCGCTTTTCCCGATTGGATCGATCCGGTAAACGAGATGTGCCGGACATCCGGGTGCGAAACAAGCGCGGCGCCGGTCTCTCCGCCCGATCCCGTCACGATCTGCAGGGCTTCTTTGGGAAAGCCTCCTTCGTGCAGAGCTTCGGCGATCTTCAGGATCGTAAGGGACGCGGTCTTCGAGGGTTTTGCGAGAACCGCGTTCCCGCAGGTCAGTGCGGCCCCTGCCTTCCAGGCAAAGATCATCACCGGCATGTTCCAGGGGATGATCGCGGCGCAGACCCCGAGAGGTTTTCGAACAACGTTCAGATAGCCGTATCCCGGGAGATTGCGGGCATCGCCCGGAATGCTCCCGCATACCGAGGCATAATACTCGAACACATGGGCGGACCCGAGGATCTCGTCGCGTGATTCCCGAAGCGGCTTTCCCTGTTCGGTCGTCAGCAGAACGGCAAGTTCCTCCACCCGTGCCCGGATCAGGGACGCGGCGTTCACAAACATCACGGCACGCTTCGTTGCCGCCGTCTTTTCCCATGTCGGCAGGATCTCGGCGGCGGCATTCACAAAATTGTCTACATCATCGGGCGTGGCGTTCTGTATTGTGCCGATGATTTCATTCGTGGCAGGATTTCTCACGTCGAGAGATGATTGCATGCTTGAGTATTATTCCGGGCCCTATTTAGTCCTGTCCGTCGAAGCAGAAAAAATAGCAAATCTCTTGTTCCTGCAAAGAGAACGTATGCGCATGCACGAATACGCTGAAAAGATCGCATCGATAGGTGCCGCGGCCAATCCTA
This sequence comes from Methanocorpusculum sp., assembly GCA_034932965.1. Classification (GTDB taxonomy): domain Archaea; phylum Halobacteriota; class Methanomicrobia; order Methanomicrobiales; family Methanocorpusculaceae; genus Methanocorpusculum. Next base: position 18,369 of record JAYFOG010000009.1, on the reverse strand, counting down.
CCTTCATGACCCTTGGGATCACCCCGGTCTCGTGGGGTGACGGACAGGCTGTTCTCAAAATGAAAGCCTCGGAGAAATTGCACAATGGTGTCGGATTCCTGCAGGGAGGATTTTACGTCATCCTCGCCGACGAGGCGATCGCCCTTGCCGTATTAGCGGAGCTCGATCCCGGATCCGGGACCACGACGATTTCAGAAACGACGGAATTCATACGCGGCACGAAAGACGACGAGATCTTCGCCGTCGCAAAGATCATCCGGAAAGGAAGACGGATCGTCTTTGCAGAGGCGGAGGTCAGACGTGGAAGTGTCGACGGCGATCTCCTTTCAAAAACCACGGCCTCGTATCTGGTAACCCAGTGCTGACGAACTACCTGAAATGGTTTTGGGACGCAGAAATAGGATATCTCCACCGCGGGACGCTCCGCGCCGGAGTCGCGTCCCCGCACCCCAATACAAAAAAATGAAAAAAAGAAAAACCGGCACGCAAGCAAGGGTCGAAGACCCGAAGCGGAGAGCAAATCTTTGATTTGCGAACGGGTTTATTCGCGGTTAAATAATCTCTAGTCTCCACACCCAGCCTTACCCCTCACGAATCAAACCCGCACGAACATCCCCTCCTTCACCGAGAACATAACATCTTCATATCACCTCACGCCAAAGTATAACGTTATGGAGGAGCATGGCTGTTGAACTGGAAGTTGTAGACCGGGTCGAGGAGTGGACCGGGTTTCTGAAAAAGAAATACAAAAGCGAACTCAATAAAATATCCCGTGAATATCCAAGCGAACGTTCCCTGGAAATAGACTACGGCGTTCTGGAAAAATACGGAAAGATCGGCGTCGTTCTCGCCGACGAACTCCTCGAACACCCGGGAAAGACCTTAGAGGACGTCAAAGACGCGATCCGGACCTCCCGCCTTATCACCGGCAAAGATGTCGAAGGAAACGACATCTCCGATACCATCATCGGGAAAGTCAACATACGGTTCGTCCGCCTCCCGCGAAAAACCCAGATCCGGGACATCCGGGCAGACGACATCAATAAATTCATCAGCATCGACGGGATCGTGCGCCGGGTCACCGAGGTCCGACCCCGGCTCGTCACCGGAGCGTTCCGGTGCGTGAACGGGCACATCACCTACAAAAAACAGGAGTACGGCTCCTACTCCGAACCGGACATGTGCGGGCATGCCGAGTGTACGCTGAAAAAGCTCGAACTCGTGCAGAGCAAATCGACCTTCACCGACTCGCAGAAACTCCGTGTTCAGGAGACGCCCGAAGGACTTCGCGGCGGCGAGCAGCCCCAGAACATCGACATCGACACGATCGACGATCTCTGCGGCAAAGTCTCGCCGGGTGACCGCGTCATCGTGAACGGTATCCTTCGCAGCGTGCAGAGAGTCGTCGGCGGTCAGAAAAGCACCGTCTTCGATCTCTACATCGAATGCAACTCGATCGAGATCTCCATCAAAGAGTTCGAAGAGGTCAACATCTCCGAAGAGGACGAGGTCGCCATCAAAGATATGGCCGCCGACCCCGGCGTCTACGGAAAGATCGCCCGTTCGATCGCCCCGACCATCTACGGAAACGACGAGGTCAAGGAGGCCATCGCTCTCCAGATGTTCGGCGGGATCCCAAAGGAAATGCCGGACGGATCCAGTCTTCGAGGCGATATCCATATCCTTCTGGTTGGTGACCCGGGTATTGCAAAATCGCAGCTGCTTCGCTACGTCATCAAGCTCGCTCCGCGCGGTATCTACACATCTGGAAAATCAGCCTCTTCGGCCGGTCTGACGGCCGCCGCCGTGAAAGACGACCTCGGCGACGGGCGCTGGACGCTTGAAGCCGGAGCGCTCGTTCTCGCAGACAAAGGTATCGCCGCGGTGGATGAAATGGACAAGATGCAAAAAGACGACCGTTCCTCGCTGCACGAAGCAATGGAGCAGCAGTCCGTTTCCATCGCAAAGGCCGGCATCAATGCCACGCTTCGGACCCGCTGCTCCCTTCTCGGAGCCGCGAACCCGAAACTCGGCCGCTTCGACGAGTATGCCAACATCTCCGAACAGATCAACATGCCCCCGTCGCTCCTCTCCCGTTTCGATCTCATCTTCATCATGAAGGATCAGCCGGACGCCGTGAGGGATCTCAACATCGCCCGCCACATCATCAAGGCCCACTCGGCAGGCGAAAAACTGATGCGGCACAAGAAATACCCGATCCCGGGAGCGGACGATGAGTATTTCAAACGCGAACTCGCTCCGGTCACGCCGGAGATCGATGCGGCGATGCTTCGAAAGTATCTGGCCTACGCAAAACGAAACTGCTTCCCTCTTTTGAAAGAAGAGGCAAAAGAAGTTCTCGTTCAGTATTATCAGAGCCTTCGAAGCGTCGCATACGAAAACTCCGACAAACCGGTCCCGATCACCGCACGTCAGCTCGAAGCGCTCGTCCGGCTCGCTGAAGCAAGCGCCCGCGTGCGTCTTGCCGATGAGGTCGAGCAGGAGGATGCGGAGCGTGTGGTCAAGATCGTGGATACCTGTTTGAGACAGGTGGCATACGATGCGAAGACAGGCTCACTTGACATCGACAAGATCACCACCGGCACATCCAGGTCAGGCCGCGCGATCCGCCGCGAACTCAAAGAGACGATCGAAACACTGATCCAGGCAAGCGACGACCGCGTGGCGAAGGTGGAGCAGATCATGGAGACGATGGAGAACAAGTATCATTATAAAAAGGATGAGGTGGAACACATCCTGGAAAGAATGCGGATGGACGGCGAAGTGTTCCAGCCGAGGAACGGCCTGATCAAGTTCACCGCACCTATGAGGTAAAATAAATGGCAACAGACAGAGAAAACGCCGTGTTCGAAGCGGCGATCAAACTCGGGGCGCTCTATCACCAGTTTGTGGGAACGCCCATCTCACGTTCGACCGCAGAGATCGTGGAGGCCGCTATCGAAAGTGCGGTCTCTCTTCAGCCGTATGTGACGAAGATCACGGTCAGGCTGGACAAATCCTTAATGAATGAAAATCCGTTCGGCTACTCGGAACTTACCGGGGCGATGTATGATGCCGTTATCGAAACGAAGTACGGCGACGCGGTCTGCCGTGCAAGTCTGAAGTTCGAAGGCGGCTATCCGCTGATGAAGATCCTCGAGTGATGGAAAAATTTCCGATCCTCGATGATCATTTTCATATCAATCGGCTGACAGGCGTCGGCCCGTCGGTCGTGAAGGAGTTCATGCGTTCCGGCGGGACGCACATCGTGTTAGTCTCGCTTCCCTCCTGGTCCTGCGGCGTTACTCCCGCAACGCCAGCAGACTTTCGTCAGGTGTTCGATGAGCTTCTCACGGTTTCCGAGATGGTGAACGAGCTTGGGTGCGTCTGTTATCCTGTCGCGGGCGTTCACCCGGCCGAGATCGGGCGGCTTGCGGAGAGGCTCGGCCTTTCAGCCGCCGAGGAGCTGATGTGCGGGGCTCTCGAGATCGCCGCTGAGTATGTCAGCGAAGGAAGGTGTATCGGGCTGAAGTCCGGGAGACCGCATTATCCGGTGACGCCCGAGGTCTGGGATGCATCGAACCGCATCCTTGCAAAAGCACTTACCCTTTCGGGCGAGCTTGGATGTTCTCTGCAGATCCATGCAGAGTCCGGACCGTGCGAAGACGTTCCGGCTCTGGCGAGATCCTGCGGGATGGATCCGTCCCGGGTCGTGAAGCATTTTGCGACCTGTGAGACGCCGCTCCACCCTTCAGTGACCGTCCGCGAACCGTTTTTGAATCAGTGGTTTGCCGAAAAACGGGAGTTCACGCTCGAGAGCGATTACATGGACGATCTTTCAAGACCGGGGGCCGTTAACGGTCCGCGGTCGGTTCCCCGCAGGATGCAGAGGCTTCTTCAGGAGGGCGCGGTAACTTCAGAGGATATGCGGCGTGTTCATTCGTCCGTGCCGAAACGGGTCTACGGAGTCGATTTCGACGTTTGAATGTTTTTAAGATAAATGAATATTATTTTTTCGATTTTTCAAGTATGTGTGAGATTATTTAAGAATAAATTTGAATTTTTTCCTCAAACAATAGTATTAAGTAGTTTTAGGATGTATTATCAGATTGGAGATAAAATGTTTGGCATGTGCTTTCACGGTAGTGCCTTTCTGTTTCCGGACAGCGGAAATAGGTAAGCGATCGAAAGCACTGATACCCCTTCAAGGTGTTATTTGATCACGATGACCCCGCCAGGAAAATAAGGCGATATCTTCTGAAACTTATAACCGAAGGATTAATTAAAACATTTGCGGGTGAGCCAGCCCAATGGGGGGAGGGATACACCCAATCTCCACTTTCTGTATCTTTTCTGTTTTTAAAGGGGGTTATGTGGTGCGACTCGCTTCGCTCGCTTGTTCATAAATCAGAGATTTTCTTGGATCGCATTTTCCTATCTGAATTCTGCACTCCTGACGAACTGCCCGAAACTGTTTTGGGACGCAAAAATAGGATATCCCCGCCGCGGGACGACTCGCAAGTCTAACGACTTGCTCAGCTAAGATCGCCGGCTATGCCGTCGACCCGCCTCCGTGCCGGAGTCGCCCTCCCGCCCCCCGAATCAAAATAAAATGAATGATATCCCAAACGAAAAACCGGCACGCCGGTTTTTCCGATAGCATTTTTCCAGACGGCGTGCGATTCCTGCGTAGGCGATAAGCCGGAGCAGAGCACCCGAACGTAAGGAAAATGCGATTCGCGTTTATTCGCGGAGATTCGCGGTTGGTTTATTCTTGTGTCCGCACCAAGCCGTACACGAAATCGAAGTACTCAAGAGTGTTTTATCCCTCTTGTTACAAACTGTAACAGAATTTTTCATCATATGTTACAATCCGTAACACGCCCCCGAAAACCCGGTTACAAAATGTTACTTATAAATCATCGGGGCGCCGAATATACATACAGCATGGCAACAAAAGTCGTCCGCATCTCCGAAGACGCGATCGAGATCACCGGCAGATATGCCAAAGACATCAGTGAAGCGATCAGGATGATGCAGAAACTCATCGAAGAAAAAAGCACACCGCAGATCGATATGAAAGCTCTGGAAAAAACGATCCGCATCTGCATAGCAGAAGAGTTCGAAAACCTCCAGCGGGGGTACTGAATGCGGCTGACCGGCTGGATGGAAGAAAACGGCCGGCTGCTCGACCCTGCCGAGATCGAAACCTTTTCCGCAGCCAGACTTTCAGCATGCGGCGGCGAGTTTCTTCTGGAAACTGCCGATTCCTTCATCCGCGACAAATATCATATCATGCCCGGGATCGCCGAAGGGAAACCGGTCATCACCGCCGAGCCGCGGGTCCCTGACCTTCCGCTCGGCGAGGCGATAGAGACGGCCGTTTCTCTCCGTGCCGCAAAGGATGCCGTGACCACACTCTCGGGCGGTGTTGACTCATCACTCGTTGCGGTCCTTGCGGGACTCCCCTGTATTGCCGTAGGACTCGCCGGTTCGCATGATCTGGCGGCCGCGGAAAAAACCGCAGAGATCCTCGGCCTCCCCCTTACCGTAAAAGAGATCGGCACGGAAGACATCAGGGCCGCGCTCGAAGCGGTCCTCAAGGTCATCCCGCGAATCACGCCGCTCGACGCCGAGATCGCCGTCACCGGATACTTCATCGCCGAAACTGCCAAAGAGGCCGGCGCGACCCGGGTGCTCACCGGCCAGGCGGCCGATGAACTCTTCGGCGGGTATGCAAGATACGGCAGATCAGCAGATCTCCGTGCAGATCTGGCAGCCGACTTTGCCGGCCTTGTTGTTCAGCGGGAGCGGGATTCGGCGGTCGCCGCTCTGTTTGGCGTCTGGTACTCCCTGCCCTTTATGGACGAGCGGGTCGTTTCTGCATCGCGGAAGTTTGCCCCGGAAGAGCTGGTCTGCGGCGATCTGCGAAAGACCGCGCTTCGGACCGCGGCTTCGAAGTACCTCCCGGAAGAGATCGCATGGCGGCCGAAGAAAGCCATGCAGTACGGCAGCGGCGTTTCAGCAGCGCTCGCAAAGATCGCGAAACGTGAGGGCTGCCGGGGATCCGGCGAACTGATCGAAAAACTCGCCGCCGGCAAAATATAAAAAGGCCGGGTCCAATAGGTATAAGAAATGACAGATATATTCGGATCCGCACCTGACGGCTGGCTTCTCGTGATAGGATTCATCATCCTCTGTTTTATCATCATCGTGATCTCAGCCGTCCTCGAGAGAAGACTCCGCAGAGCAAAAAAGGCAGCAGGGGTGCCGGGAGACGGAAAAAGTCAGCCGGTATTTGTTGAGGGGCAGGTGTATCAGATGGAGGACGGCTCCCTTGCCAAGTATGCAGGAAACGGAAAGTTCCTCAAAATCAAGCGGGACTGAAAGGTATCAGACCCCGTCCCTAACCTTTTCTCGCCGTAGTGTTGTACAGTTCGGCGATGATCCCGTCCTTGAAGACCCCGACGACCGATACTGCGTATTTGCTGTTATCTATATTGGGCGGTATCTTGTAGGTCAGCCTTACTCCGGGCGTATAGATCCCGGGAGGATCGACGGGTTCGGCAGGAACGCCGTTGATATAGACCTGGAGTGAGACGAGACCGTCGAGATCTCTGCCGCTTATGAGCTCCAGTTCGATATGCTGATCATCTGCAGATGTGGTGGTGAGTCCGACGATTTTTATGATAAAAGAGGGGGTCCCGTACATATCGATGAAGAAGATGGAGACGAGAAGCGTCAGTGTCACCGCTATGGCCAATCCTAGGGTGAATCCGATCAATGCCGGCGCGGGCAGGGTCTTTCCGGAAAAATACTCCCAGAAGATGTCAAGAAATGTGGCCACTAACTCGGAATTGGCGCTGTTAGGGGATAAATATTTTCTAAGCGTATTTCGTTAGCTTTTTGTGAAATTATGAAAAAAGAGAGATACGGTTTTGGACGCTTCACTCAGCAAGAGTTGCCCGGATGGCGCGCCGGACGCTCTCTTCCGACGTGATAGCCGGATCCCAGCCAAGTTCCCGGAGTTTGTCGACCCCGAGTCTCATCAGCGGGACGTCGCCCACCCAGCCTCTGTCGCCGCCGGTGAAGTTGAACTTTACATTTTCAAGTCCCATCTCCTCAACGATCAGTTCCGCGATACGCTTCACATTGACCCAGTCCTCTGAACCGATATTGAAAAAGTTGAAGGTGTCGTTCGAGACCTCGGGTGCGAATATCATCGCCTTGACGCAGTTTTCGACGGCAAGATAGGATTTGCTCTGCCGCCCGTCGCCGAGGATCTCCAGCTCCTTTGGGTTCGCGCGAAGTTTCTGCACGAAGTCATAGATGATCCCGTGGGTGCTGCGGGCGCCGACGATGTTTGCAAACCGGTAGACCCAGGCTTTCCATCCGTAGGTCGCCGCATAGGATGAGATCATCGCTTCACAGGCGAGTTTGCTCGCACCGTAGACCGAGATCGGGATCATGGGGGAGTAGGTCTCGGGCGTGGGGATCACCGAAGCTTCGCCGTATACGGTCGATGTCGAGGTGAAAACGATCTCCTTGACGCCGTATTCTTTCATAGCTTCAAGAACACGTACCGTGGCAGTAACATTGTTCTCATACACCTCAAAGGATTTTCGTGCGGATCCGCGTACATCCGGATCGGCGGCGATATGATATACCCGGTCTGCGCCGGCAAAATACTGCTGCCAGCCGTCTTTGAGAAGATCGGCGGAAACAAAGGTTATCCTGTCAAGGTTCTTTTCGATATTGCTCATCCTTCCGGCAACCATCGAGTCGATCACGGTGACTTTATGCCGGCCGGCAACAAGAAGATCCACCAAATGCGAGCCGATGAAACCCGCCCCTCCGGTGACGATACAGTTCATACAGTTCTTTTGGTTTTTTTGCATGATAAGGGGAACGGAAAGCTCTTCAGGAGGGGCTTTTAGAATCTGGCGTGCTGCTCCGCATTTAATGCTGACATATGCGGAAGATGTGGTTTGCCTTCGTGCGGGGTATTGTGTGGGCGTATGAGAAAAAAGAACCGCGGATCTCTGCCCTGTCCAAATCGGATTGAAATCACACCTCGTAAATCCAATCCAAAGAGCGCACCCGGGATCAGAATAGAAAATTGGTAAAACTATAAAATCTTCCCTCTCATAGTATTAACCAATGTTACTACAGGGACGAAGCATTGCCAAAGGGACCGGAACGGGCCCACTTCTCATAACCGATACACCCCTATCCTTCCTTGGAGGTGTCGATGCGAAAACAGGTATCGTGATCGATGAATCCCACCCCCTCTTCGGTCAGTCGGTGGCAGGAAAAGTCCTGGTTTTCCCGTACGGAAAAGGCTCGACCGTCGGCTCCTATGTCTTATATGCCCTCGCGAAAAACCATGTCGCTCCTGCCGCGATCATCAACACCGAGTGCGAAACGATCATCGCGACCGGGGCGATCATCGCGGAGATCCCGACCATCGACCGCCTGAAAGGCGATCTTCCGGCAGACGGCGTTGTCACCGTTGACGGAACCAACGGGACGGTCTCTTTCGCATAATGCGGATCACCTGGCGTTTCATCGCTGCGGCCAGAAACTCCTATGCTGCCCTGTATGCCGCATGCGAAAAATACGGTTACATCCTTGAGCCGGCAGATTCACCCGCGGACGGCGGGGATCTGATCTGTTACAGTCTGAACAGTCTTGACTATCCCATATATGTCGAGGAGATAAGATCGGCAGAGCAGATAACGGTTGTCGGCGGGCCGCACGCTTCCGCCTGCCCGGAGGAGGTCTGCAAAATTGCAGACTATGCGGTGATCGGCGAAGGGGAGCGAACGCTTCCGCGTCTTTTGGCCGCTCTCGAAGCGGGAGAAGACGCGTCGAAGATCCCGGGAGTCGCCTGCCGGGGATCCGCCCCCGTCCCGATCGATCATTCGGTCCGACTGGATGCATTCCCCTCGTTTTCGCGGATGAAAGGCTATATCGAACTTTCCCGCGGCTGCCCTTTTTCCTGCGCATACTGTCAGACCCCGTGTCTGCACGGAAGACGTATGCGTCACCGTTCAAGGGAGGCGATAGTGGCGATGGCAAAAAAGTATCAGGATGCCAGGTTCGTGACGCCGAACGCTTTCGCCTACGGTTCGGCGGACGGACGCGCTCCGGATGTGGAAAAACTCCGCCGGCTTTTATCTTCGATGCCGAAGAACAACATCTACTTCGGGACGTTTCCGTCCGAGGTCAGACCCGAGTTCGTTCTTCAGGAGACGGCCGAGCTCATTACAGAGTTCTGTTCGAACACGAAGCTCCATTTCGGGGCGCAGTCCGGCTCGGATGCTGTTTTGCGGAGGATGGGCCGTGGTCATACGGTCGCTGATGTGTATTCGGCGCTCGAGGTCTGTAAAAAAACCGGCCTGACGCCGGTGGTGGATGTGATCTTCGGTTTCCCGTTTGCAAAAGATGAGGATGAGGAGGCGACCCTCGCTCTTGTTCGCGAGGTGACGAGATACGGCACGGCCCATGTGCATTACCTGACCCCGCTTCCGGGAACGCCGCTTGCGGGTTCCGCGCCCCGGGATATCCTGCCGGAGATCGATAAACACCTTGGGCAGCTTGCGTTAAGCGGCCGGGTGACAGGGTCCTGGCATGATAAATTCTGATCGGGATCACGCGGGGGTGAGGGGGTGTCAGCTGTATTCTGAAAGGAAAGTTCTATACGAATCCTCAACTCCTGATGAACTGCCTGGAGAGAGATATGGATCTCTACAAATTGGATATTTTCACCGCGGGCCTACTCGCAAATCAGAGATTTGCTCGGCTGAGGGGACCTAAAGGTCCCCGCCTCAGTTGAGGGCGTCCGCTTTCATCGTCCACCCCGCAGTCACTTCCCCGCACCCAAAAATCAGAAAATAGAAGAACGCCCATTCATCCGCCCCTGTCCCCCTTTTCGTGAATTTCGTTGGCGGATAGACGGCGCAGCCGGCGACCTCAGCTGAGGCGTGGACCTTTAGGTCCCTCAGCGGAGCAAGTCGATAGACTTGCGACTAAACCGACGGTTTGCGTGTTTGTGCTTTTTCGTGTGGGGGACGGGGGAGGGCATTACATGGAGACCGTCCAACGAACTTTTCTCTATTTCGTGTTTTCGTATTTTTTTCGTGAATTTCGTGTGATGGATATTAAAACCCAAAATAATCCCAAACACGAAACCGAAAACCACAGTCGCAAATCAAAGATTTGCTCCGCTGAGGTCGTCCGCTTTCAGCGTCCAACCCGCCCAAAAATAAGAATGGAAAATTCTTACAGCATCCTCTGTAAGAACTGCCCCGTATAACTCCTCTTCACCTTTGCCACTTCCTCCGGCGTCCCCTTCGCAATGATCTCGCCGCCGGCATTCCCGCCTTCCGGTCCCAGATCGATCAGATAATCCGCCGACTTGATCACATCCAGATTATGCTCGATCACCACGACCGAGTTCCCCTTCCCGACAAGACTGTCCAGAACTCCGATAAGCTTCTTCACATCATGGAAATGGAGACCCGTCGTCGGCTCATCTAAGAGATATACGGTCTTCCCCGTCGCCCGCTTCGCAAGCTCCCTCGTCAGTTTGATACGCTGGGCCTCGCCTCCCGACAGCGTCGTCGAACTCTGCCCGAGCTTGATATACCCAAGACCCACATCCGCAAGCGTCTGCAGCTTCACGCTGATACTCGGCACATTCTCAAACAGCTCAAGAGCCTCATCCACGCTCATATTCAAAACATCAGCGATCGACTTCCCCTTATACTTCACCTCAAGCGTCTCCTCATTATAGCGCGCCCCTTTACACTCCTCGCACTCCACATATACATCCGGCAGGAAATTCATCTCGATCTTCATCACGCCGTCGCCCGAACACGCCTCGCACCTGCCGCCCTTGATATTGAACGAAAACCTGCCGGGTCCGTATCCGCGGACCTTCGCCTCCTTCGTCTCGGCAAAAAGCTTCCTGATCTCATCGAACACCTTCGTATACGTCGCCGGATTCGACCGCGGCGTCCGCCCGATCGGAGACTGATCGATCACGATCACCTTGTCGATCTCAGACTCGAAGATCAATTCCTTATAAGCGCCCGGCGTCACGCGGGACGAATAGATCTCCTTCATCAGCGCCTGATACAGCGTATCATAGATCAGCGTCGACTTCCCGGAGCCGGAAACGCCGGTTATCACCGTCAGCGTCCCAAGCGGGATCGCCGCATCGATATTTTTCAGATTGTTCTCCGTGCATCCGTTGATCCGGATGAACTTCTTCGCCGGCCGTCTCTTCTCCGGAACAGGGATCGAGAGCTCGCCCGAAAGATACTTGCCAGTCAGCGACTCCGGGAACGTTTCTATCATATCCGGCGTTCCTTCCGCGACCACCTTTCCGCCGTGGATCCCGGCGCCCGGCCCTATATCCACTACATAGTCGGCCGCCCGGATCGTATCCTCGTCGTGTTCGACCACAATCAGCGTGTTCCCGAGATCCCGGAGCTTCTGCAGGGTCTGGATAAGTTTCTGGTTGTCCCTCTGGTGGAGACCGATCGACGGCTCATCCAGAATATACAAGACTCCCATCAGGTTCGAGCCGATCTGCGTCGCAAGCCGGATACGCTGGGCCTCGCCGCCGGAGAGACTCCCGGCGCTTCTGGAAAGCGTCAGATAGCCGAGGCCAACGGACCGGAGGAAGTTCAGTCTGGACTTGATCTCCCGAAGGATCAGCTTCGCGATCTCCTCTTCCTTCTCTGAAAGCGGCAGCGACTCGAAGAACTCAAGAGTTGCGTCGATCGACATATCCGAAACATCCGCGATCGACCTTCCGCCGAGTTTCACCGCGAGCACATGGTCCTTTAACCGTTTGCCGTGACAGGTCGGACAGGGAAGGATCCGCATAAACTTTTCCAGCTCCTCTTTCCGGTACTCGGACTTCGTCTCCTTATACAGCCGTTCGGTCTGGGGAAGCAGCCCTTCCCAGCTTCCATGGTATGCCCACTCGGCATTCTTCGAAGTATGGCTGAACTTCATGTCCTCGTTCACGCCGTACATCAGCCCGTCGTACTGTTCTTTCGTGAACTCGTTCACGGGCGTCATCAGGGTGAAGCCGAGATGTTTCGCGACGGCGTCCAGATACTGGACACGGTACCCGTCGAGGAAGTTTTTGTACACGGCGACGGCGCCGTCAGCGAGCGAGAGGGTCTTGTCTGGGATGATCAGGTCGGGATCGAAGACCATCTGGAACCCAAGTCCGTTACAGGTTGGACAGGCCCCGAACGGACTGTTGAACGAGAACATTCTCGGCTGCAGCTCCTCGAACGAGAGACCGCAGACGGGGCACGCCATCCGCGCCGAGTAGACCGAATCGGTTTCTCCGGCGTTCGCGTACACGAGCCCGTCTTCCGCATGCTTCAGCGCAGTTTCGACCGCCTCGGTCAACCGGCTCCGGTCGGAGGTCCCGACCCGGTCGATGACGATCTCGATGTTGTGCATGATGTATCTGCCGAGCTTGATCTCGTCGTCGGTCCGGAAGATCTCGCCGTCGACCCGCACTCGTGCAAATCCGTCGGCATGCAGATCGCGGAACAGCTGTTCATAGGTCCCTTTCTTCTTGCGGACGATCGGGGCGAGGATCGTGACCATCGTATCCGGATACTCGTTCCGGATCGAATCCGCGATCTGCCCCGGGGTCCTCGACTCGATTTTTACGTGATGGACCGGGCAGTAAGGGATCCCGACCCTGGCATACAGTAAACGCAGGTAGTCATAGATCTCCGTCACCGTACCAACGGTGGAACGGGGATTTTTCGACGTGGTCTTCTGTTCGATGGATATTGCGGGGGAGAGACCTTCGATGGAATCGACATCGGGTTTGCTCATCAGCCCGAGGAACTGGCGGGCATAGGCCGAGAGCGATTCGACATATCTGCGGTGACCTTCCGCATAGATCGTATCAAAAGCGAGTGTAGATTTTCCCGAGCCTGAAACACCCGTGATGACGATGAGTTTGTCACGCGGGAGTTCTATATTGATATTCTGAAGGTTGTGCTGTCTTGCACCCTTCACTATCAGGTTTTTCATGCGGGTTAATGTTTGCGGCAGGGGATTATTATGTTTTAGAATAAGGGAGTCAGCGGGTGCCTGAACGCGGGTCAGGCTCCATGACGATCGGCTCTGCAAGTCCGAGGGACGCGACCTCCATGAGCTCTTCATAGTCCATCGTTGTCTCCACGCAGCCGTCGGTTTTTGTCACGACGCCGAGTGTTGTCATGGAGATCTTTCGTCCCATCTGGAGACCTTCCTTGACCTCCATCATACAGCCGACGCCGATCATCGCCTTCGGCTGATATTTTTTCACCATCCGTTTGATAAAGGTCGAACCCGGGATGATGAAGGTCTTGTATCCGGCTTTGTTGAGGGCAGGAATGGCGCGTCCAAGTCCGCAGCGGCCGCAGGAGACGCATTTCAGCCCGTCAGGGGTGAGATGGGCCGGGCAGTCACGCGAACGCAGGCACTGAGGGAAGAAGATGACCCGTTTTTCCACCGGGGTTTTCGCAAAGTTCGAGAAGTTCATCTCATTGTCGATTCTGATCAGAAACTCCATCAGCTCTTTGCCGTCCACGCCGAGAAGGAGACAGACGATTTTGACCGTGCCCTCCATGATGGTGAAAAACGGCCGGAGAAGCCGCGGGAAGTACATCTGTTTTTTGTGGATCGAGATGACGATCAAAATAGCCATCAGGATGGAAAAAACCAGCCAGAAGGCTATGAAGATCAGAAGAAGCTGACCAAGTATGAGGGCAAGATTGTTCCAGATCGGACTGTCGAAATACGCTAAAGTGAGGGTCGCCGCCATTTATCTCAGGTCCGAAAAATCATACGGGGGATACAGGACGCCCTTCTCGGTAATTATGGCGGAGACGAGAGCGAGAGGCGTCGCGTCGAAGGCGTAGTTGATGACCGGGACGTTTTCCGGGACGGTCGTTCTCCCAAAGAAGCCGGAGACTTCGTCCCTGCCCCGCTGTTCGATGGTGATCTCCGCCTCGGATGCTCCGGCATCAAAGGTCGAGACCGGCGCGGCGACATAGAACGGGATGCCGTGGTGTTTTGCACAGACGGCATGCATGTAGGTCCCGATCTTGTTGAAGACGGCGTCTTTTGTGATCCGGTCGGCGCCGACTATGACGGCGTCGATCTTTCCCTGACGCATCAGGAATGCGGCTTCGGAGTCGACGATCGTTGTCACGGGGATCTTATCGCGGGCGAGTTCCCAGGCGGTGAGCCGGGATCCCTGCAGAAGGGGCCGGGTCTCGCAGGAGATGACGGAGATCTTCTTGCCCATCTTTTTTGCAGAGCGGATGACCCCGAGAGCTGTTCCCCAGGATGAGCAGGCAAGAGCGCCGGCATTGCAGTGGGTAAGAACGGTCCCTATCTGCGGGAGGAGGGAGGCCCCGTTGTGTCCGAGAAACATGCAGGATTTCGTGTCGTTCTCGGCGATGTTTTTCGCGGCAAATAGCGCCATGATCCGGGCCATCTCCGGCGGGAGGTTTTCCATGCTGAGGAGGACTTTGTCCACGCCCCAGGCGAGATTCACGGCGGTCGGGCGCGTGCTCTTTAGAAGCGCCGCGTCGGATGCGACCGTCTCGCCGAACTCGGCGTCCGAGATGCAGCGTGCCGCTGAAAGAGCGACCCCGAAAGCGCCGGCAACACCGAGAGCGGGAGCTCCGCGGACCTCGAGCCGGCGGATCGCGTCCGCGAGCCGGGAGACTTCGGTGATCTCGATCACCTTATACTCGGTCGGGAGCAGCGTCTGGTCGATCAGCATCACGGAACTGTTTTCCTCGTTCCACCAGATGGTTTTGTCCTCGGTCACTGTTCGCTCCTGACGACATCGATCGTGGCTTTCATGGCGGCAGCGCCGGCGGACATCACGCAGTCGGGAATATCCTTCGGCGCAAGGGCGGCGCCGGCGATGTAGATCCCGGGACGGATCGTTCCAGCAGGATCGAGTTTCATATCTGCGGAGCTCAGGAACTGGTGTTCATCGAGCGGAAGGCCGAGGGATTTTGCAAGACGCACGGTTTCCGGTTCGGGGATCATACCGACTGAGAGGATGATCAGATCGGCTTCCAGATTGAGGAACTCGCGGGTCTCGGTGTTTTCGACCGGGAGAACGAGCCGGCCTTTTCCGGTGTCCTGCACATCGCCGGGCAGACCGCGGATGATCTTGACGCCGGCGTCGATCGCCCGCTGGTAATACTCCTCGTAGCCTTTTCCGTAGGCGCGGATGTCGGAGTAGAGGATCGAGACCTCGCAGTCCGGATAATGCTCTTTGATGAGCATGGAGTTTTTGAGTGCATACATGCAGCAGACACAGGAACAGATGTTTCTTTTGACCGTCATGTCACGCGAGCCGACGCACTGCACAAAGACGATGCTTTTCGGCGTTTCGCCGTTGGAGAGCCGGCGAAGGTTTCCTGCGGTGGGTCCGCCGGCATTGATCATGCGTTCGAACTCAAGCGAGGTGATGACGTCCGAATATCGAAGATAGCCGAACTGGGATTTTTTCTGCGCATCGAAGAGTGAGTAGCCGGTCGCGATGACGACGGCGGACGCGCTGATCTCAAGGGTTTCGACTCTGTCTTCGGTGACTTTGAGGACGGCGTCTTTTCCGCAGACGCCGTAGCAGAGGCCGCATTCTATACAGTGGAGATTGTCTTTGACGACGATATTCGGGATCGACTGGGCGTGAGGTTTGTAGATCGCTTTTCGAACACCGATGCCGGCATCGAATTTATTGTAGACTTCGATCGGGCAGATGAGTACGCAGTCTCCGCAGCCTGTGCACTCTTTTTCGTTGATGTATCGGGGATATTGGGTGACGGTGATAGTGAAATTCCCGACCGTTCCTTCGATCTTTTCGACTTCTGCGAGGGTGAGGATGGTGATGTTCGGATGCCGGGAGATCTCGGCCATCTTCGGCGAAAGGATGCACATCGAACAGTCGTTTGTCGGGAAGGTTTTGTCGAGCATGGCCATGTGGCCGCCGATCGACGGCTCACGCTCGATCAGATAGACGTGGATGTTGTGATTGGCAATGTCCATGGCACTTTGGATGCCGGCGACCCCACCGCCAATGACAACAACATTATTCATGAAGATACCTCTGCCCGACAGAGACGTAGGTGGCTGCATTTTTGAGATTGCCTGCCGCTTCCTCAGGGGTGAGTTCGCGAACGACCTTTCCCGGGACGCCGATGACGAGGGAGTTCGGCGGGATCTCCTTTCGCTCGGAGACGAGGGCGCCTGCGGCGATGAGGGATCCTTTGCCGATTTTTGCACCGTTCAAAACGATCGCTCCCATGCCGATGAGGGCGTCGTCTTCGATTACTGCCCCGTGGATGATGGCTCCGTGGCCGATGGAGACGTTTTCGCCGATCGAAACAGGGTGGCCGACGCTTTCGTGGATGACGGCGTTGTCCTGGACATTGGATCCGTTTCCGATGGTGATTTTTTCCATATCAGCACGAAGGACCGCCCCAAATAGGATCGTGACATTGTCGCCAAGGGTCACGTCGCCTTTGAGGGTCGCGTTGGGTGCGACATAGGTGTTTTTTCCGATAGAACCGCCGAAGTCCATAGTGGTTATATAATTGCATGCGGGAAGTTATGAGTATTGTGGAAAGGGATGGGTTGTCCAAACGTGGCTTTCGCTCTATTCACGCCTTCTTTTTTTCCGATGCTGGTTTTCTTTTTTTGTATGCGTCGGTTTCGTGTACGGGATTTTTTGATGGGCGCATCCATCACACGAAATCCACGAAAACAAGACGAAAACACGAAAGTAAAAAAAAAATTAGAGAAGGGGTAGATAGAACGTCCCCTCCTCTGCCCCCCACACGAAATTCGCGAAAATCAACGAAATGCACGAAAAGGGGGGGCAGAGGTGGAACCTGAAAAATAACCAACCGCGAATATTCTAAAGGGGTCAAATTCGACCACTTTAACGTCAGGGTTGGAGAGGAGTTCCCATGTTCCGAGAAACTCAAGAGTGGTTCTGCTGCGAATACAGTTTTTGATTCACCAGTATTTTGAGCGATTCGATTTCTTCTTTGCACTGGGTATTGTATTCAGTTGCAAGGACCGCAGTAAGATAGAGGTGGTAAGTGGTATCATACCATTTGAGAAGATCCGATTCCGACATTGTTTGTATCGCTGAAACGGCTTTGATCCCTTCAGTATTGTTGTGACGAATATCAAGCGTGTTAAAGAGAAATCCCAAATCAGATGCAAGAGTTTTCCACTCACTTGATTTGGTAAGCATCTGCTTTTTTGATTCAAAATCCTTTGCGAGGATATGGAGTATCTTTTGCTTTTCCGTGAGGTTGTCACGTATGGAGATGTGGTTGTATTCCAAAACAGCCATCCTCACGGATGTTGATTCAATGATGTTGATGGATTCAACAACTGCGGCATCATCTGGCACCAGGATAATGATATCCTGTGTTTTTTCTACCCTTATAAGATTGAGAGTGGATAAAAGAAAAAAGATATTTTCTATCAATGCCTTATAGAGATCCCCATCGTGATGTACTGAGCTGTTTCGAGTATTATAATTCTTCTGTTCGCGTTCATACAGCTGTATCATATTGATGAGATATTCCAGATACAGTGTTGTTTGCACCTCATTTGGGACGCAATTTTGGACATCATTAATGTCCATAACTTGTTTAAGATCAAATGGATTTAGGTAGGTGCCTCTTCCTTTCCATCGCAAAAAAATCCTCTGAATATAACCTTCTAAGGACAGCAATTCAACAGATCTTATTGATATAATTTCCACATCTTCAAAGAGACCGGCGAGTTTTTGCACCTCTCTGCCTACATCTATTTCCGCGGATAAGAAATCATAAATGGATTTTTTTCCAGGTTTCTCTTTTCGTCCCATTGCTTTTTTTAGATCAGAAGACATCAGTATTTCCCTCAGATGATTCTGAATTCGTCTCTTGCAGCACCGATGAAGCAGATCTTTTCTGCTGAGATCACAGTATCAGAAAAGAAGAAAAATTCATGATCTGTTTTGAGGTAGTCGAAGCCAGTCGTATTCATCTTTGAATAGAGAGTATATCGGCGTCAAGTGACTAAATAGATAACGCAGATTTTATCCCACTCATCACACGAAATGCACAAAAATAATCACCAAAACACGAAAAATATAAAGGTCCAGTAGTCTCCTAATCCCCCGCCAATTTTTACCTAGGTCCCCGCCTCAATACCAAACGCCTCACAGATCCTCTTCTGATCCGCCGTCAACTCCGAATAGAGACTCTTCCTCCTCCCCGACAGCGTAATCGTCATCAGAATCTTCATCTC
>JAYFOG010000008.1:0-6734 GCA_034932965.1 Methanocorpusculum sp. | reverse complement strand
CCGTACATGTTCTTTAAAATCGGAACACAAATCGAGGTGTCAAGACCTCCGGAAAAGGCGAGGACAACAGTGCCTTTCCCTGTTTTCTCAGTTGTATCTGTCATGCGGATCTCCGATAAATACTGAATAGTATTTGTGTGCGGGAGATATTCAATACTGCTGATTCCCAAAGATATATGTTTGTATCAAAACAGAGTCGTGCAGCAGAAAAGCACGCTTGTGCGCGGATGATGTATGGTCAGTGCACCTGTCCAATGTTTTTGAATCGGCATTTTACGGGTTCAAACGCGGGGTAAAATTCTGACCCGGGTGCGGATAATGCCTCTATTTTTGGTCTGATGGCAGCGATTTGTGCTCATTCAATGTTATTTCCAGAATGGGATTTATCTCTCTTCTAATCACTTTTTTGTAAAATAAATCGTGTCAGCGTGCTGTTTTCCCGCATAAATTCCCATCATGCATACCTTTATTATGTCAGGGATAAATCAATAAATTAAACCTTTTGGAGAAAAAAACATGTCCGAACTCTACAAAAAAATGATCGACGAGGCAATGGCGGCACAGCACGCCGATGTCGAAGTCCTTAAAGCGAGACGTGGAAAGCATTTCACGCTCAAGGATGCCCGCCCCTATGTTGAAGCGGTGGAAAAGATGACCGTGGGTCCAAAACAGAGTGCCTCGGTTATCAATCTGCACAAAGAATCGGTGAAGACCCACTTCAATGTTCTCTCGGGTCTGACCAGACACGTTAAGCCCGAAGACGATCCCTTTGTCGAACATTATCAGACCCCCGTTATTTTAGAGATCCTCCGGGATCAGGATGCGAAGTTTGCCAAGAGTCTGGAGATCTTTGCCGACTCGATCAAAACGCATGAGGCGATCATCGGCAAAGAAGCTGCACGCTGTTATGCCGGCTTCTATGGTCCGACCTGCGTGGTTGACTTTGCATTGATGCCGGGATCAACCAGTAATGTCGTGAACCAGGTCCTGACAAAAACCGAGATCCCGACAGCTCACAAGCAGGCGATCCTTGCCGCAAAATCCTGGGGTATGAACACCTCGTACGGTATCGGCGATCTCTTCGCCAAGAGGATCGAATCCGGAGACACCCTTGCCGAAGCTTCCAGAAAGGAGGTCCGTCAGCTTCAGGATATCTACCGTAACCCGGTGGATGCCCAGGCCAAGCTCATGCAGAAAGCAGGTATGAAGTCCTTCTCTGCAAGGAGATATATGGAGAACTACCGCAAAGGTATGGAGAAAGTGGTCAAAGCAGCCATTGATGACGGCGTTCATTACGGAAACATTGCCACGATCCCTGCATACTGTGTCGGGGATGTATCCCACCACATCTCCCAGTCCACCTACAACATGTGTAAGGATGATGTGGTCATGGCAACGATCGAGGCAGTAACGAATGTGATCGAAAAGACGCTTCTTGCTGCGATCCCGAGTATCAAAACACCTTATCAGCTACTGAATGTGGCAACTGGCGCTTCAGCTGCGGCAACCGAGTATCTTCTGGAGCTTGATGCATTCAATGCCCCGATGATCGTCGATCTGCTGACTAAGAGATATCACAATCTTGTGATGATCAAGCCGACCAGAGGCGCAGCCGCCGAACTGCATAACTGCGATTTCATGGATATGATCTATCGCGGCTGGAAGATCCTTGACAAAGCCGAGAGGATCAAGAATGGGTCTGGCAAACCTCTTGTTCCGAAAGTCGACGGCATTCCAATCGATCTCTCACCGATCCACGAGAATGAAGTGCTCATGAACCCCCAGCGCTATGCATATCCTGCATGCGCTATCACGGTTCGCGCTTCGGCTCTTATGCGGCTTGCCGACTATCCATGTCTCCTGACAAGCGAGCCGATCACGGCAACGATGATGACCAACATCATCGCGCTTGACAAAAAGACGGCAGCAGCGCCGGTGCGTTCGTGTAAGAGCTGTGCAACAGCATGCCTGATCGGTTCCCGGCACCAGTACTGCCAGTACCGCGAGGCTGTGTAAATGAAATGTTACGTTTGTGAACAGCTGGGGATCGATCGGGAAGCAACCGGTGTATGTATTGTGTGCGGGATGGGTCTCTGCACGGAACACATGGTTCGTTCCGATGTTGAGATATGGGAAGGGGGATATCCCTTCCCATCTAAGAAACTGAAGCACCCGATCCCCCGGATCCTCTGCCCCGAGTGCAGCCTGGCATTTAAAGGTGAAAAGTAATGGATCTGTTTAAACGGTCGCTTGCAGAACTCATCGGCACGATGATCCTTGTGTTCATCGGCTGCGGGTCGGTCGTGATCATGCTGATGCTTGCGGCAGGGACCACTCCCTCAAGTTCATTTAACATCGGCATCGGCGCTCTCGGCGGTATGGGAGACTGGTTTGGCATCAGTGCAGCCTTCGGTCTGGCCGTTACCGTCGTAATTTACGCACTTGGTACAGTTTCCGGTGCTCATATCAATCCGGCAGTGAGCATAGCTCTCTGCGCGATCCGGAAGTTCCCGGTCAAAGACACGGTCGTTTATGTGATCGCGCAGTGTATCGGCGCATTTTTCGGGGCAGCTCTGCTGTTTCTTATTATCGGCCCGGAATCTCTCAGTGTCGGCGGACTTGGCGCGACTGCCCCGTTTCCCGGGATCTCTCTCTGGCAGGCTCTGCTTGCAGAAATCGTCGGAACTTTTGTCCTGATGCTCGTGATCATGGGGGTCGCTGTTGACAAGAAAGCTCCCGCAGGATTTGCCGGTCTTGCGATCGGCGCTGCCGTCACTGCCGTCATTATTGCAACCGGAAACATCTCCGGCGGATCGATCAACCCGGCACGAACCTTTGGTCCTGATCTTATGGGACTGATCGTTTCAGGCTCCGATGCGCTCTGGACCACATTCCCGATCTATATCGCAGGGCCAGTCATTGGTGCCGTGTTAGCTGCGTTTTTCTACGTCTTTGTGGCGGGAAGACCCGAGTGATCAGTGATCACTTCTCTTTTTTCACATTCAGCGTATTTAGATAAAAAAAAGTTATGACCGTTCCCCGTAGATCCGTTTGATCTCGTGGGCTTCGGCGGTTTTGTCTTTTCTGGTGATGACGTTTCCTTTCCGGAGTTTGATTCTTGTTATGCGGAACTGTTTTCCGGCGACCGATGTTATGTGGTCGATGGTATAGACTTTGTTTCCGTCGACATTTTCATACAGAGGGATCGTCACGGCACCTTTGTTCAGCGATGCACGGATGATGACCTGGTCAACGAGCCTGGTCCAGAGTGCATCTATTTTCTCCGCAGGAAGTTTTTGTCTGCGTGCATTGTTCTCTTCGATCGAGGTGACCTCGACGCTGAACGAATCCTCCCCGACCTCGGCAACCAGATAATCGCCGACCGAGATCATGTCTCCTTCAACCAGATCGATCGAGCCGGTGTGTGAATCATTTCCATAACTCACGACGGCTTTCACGGTCAAGACCCTCGGTTCTTTCAGGGTGACCCGCATCACATGTCCGCAGACAGTACATTTCACAACTGCTTCAGGAGGATCTTTGAGAATCTCAAAGTCTGTCTCCTCGCCGCAGACAGGACAGTCGAGTAGTATGATATCATTATCCATACCTCATATATTACATTTTCAAGGTGATAAGCACACCCTCCGGCCAATGGGTCGAACCATCGTTCTTCTCCTGCACACGTTATATCAGATATGACATACAAAACGTACTCAAGCGCATGTCAGTAACTGAAATCATCCATTGTCACGGGCATAAAAATATACGGGGCCTGCACAAAACCACGTTTGAGATCACCAAAGAGACCGAACTCTCGCCACAAGGTGACTGTATCATCGCGGTTGGAGCTGACAAAGGGGCAGCCGATCTCTCTCCTGAATTCCGTCAGGCAATAGCGGACGACACAGCGGTCTTAAGCACAACGCTCACCTGCGGGGAACTTTCCGTTACTATCATTTCTCAGGGAGCATCAGGCATAACGCTGACGCATCCAACGGATCTGGTCTGGAGGAGAAGTTGTTTTGTCTGTCCCAGAACTATTGCCGTTTACAGTGATCACACCGCCTCGCTTCTCCCGCGAGAACTGGTGGGTGCGCTGCAGCGAGGAGCCGACCTTACTGTCCGTCTGACGGTTGAGGTACCTCAGTGATCGTCAGTTCAGCTTTCTGTAAAAACATCTCGCATTTTCTGATGAGCTCCATCCCTCTCTGGTGAAGTTTTACCGCATCTTCGATCGGCGTGTTCGGATCGTCCAGCTTTTTTGCGATTTCACGCAGTTCGGCGATCATCTCTTCGTAGGTTGGTTCGGTTTCTTTTTTGGTCATTTGATACTCTCCACGATCGAGGTTATCTCCCCGTCGGCAAGTTTCAGGTCGAGCCGGTCATTTTTGGCGATATTTTTCACGGAGCGGACAACGGCGCCGTCTTTCCAGACGAGAGCATAGCCGCGTTCAAGCGGTTTGTACGGATCACGGCTGAGGATGATCTCTTTTTGTGCAAGAAACGCGAGGCGTGCGGTCGTGATCCGGTTTTTGACACCCTTTTGGATCATGGCCGACCATGAACTGCAGGCCTCGTGTTCAACTGCCATCCGGCGAACTACGGCCCGTCTAATCCGTTCTTCGAGTTCGGCTGTCTGCTGGTGCATAAGGTCCAGTTTTCTGGTCAGACGGTTTGGATCCACCCGGATCTTCATATCGGCAACACTGTTCTGTTCAGCCGAAAGCAGCCTGACCATTCTGTCATGAATAGATCTCCGGTCCTTTTCAAGTTTTTCGAGAAGAACGGATCGATCCGGAACGACGGTTTCGGCAGCTGCCGAAGGTGTCGGGACACGGCGGTCTGCGGCAAAATCCGAGAGGGTCGTGTCGGTTTCATGTCCGATCGCACTGATGATAGGGACGGCAGAGTTTCGAATCGCGGTCACCACATCCGGGTGATTGAAGATGAACAGATCTTCAAAACTTCCCCCGCCTCTTGCAATTATTATGACATCCGCTTTATCCTGCAGTGACAAGATCGCCGAGACGATGCCCTTTTCCGCGCCGTCTCCTTGTACGGAGGTGCCTGCAAGCAGGATCGGGAGAGGATACCGCCTGCTGATGACATTTTTTATATCCTGCAGGACTGATCCAGTTTTTGAGGTGACGACCCCGATGTTTCGCGGGAAAAGCGGCGGGTCGCGGATCTCTGCCTGCGGTCTCGGGATAATCCCTTTTCCCTCCAGCTCTTTTCGCCACTGCTCTTTCAGGAGGTAAAGACCTGCTTTTCCAGAAATCGCAGGCTCCATCTTTTTGATGATGAACTGGAGCCGCCCCCCTGCCGGATAAAAATCAACAAGACCTGTTGCCTGGACCTGCAGTCCGTCTTTCACGGAAAACGGGAGGTTTTTCACCGAATACTTCCACATCACGCAGGAAATGGATGCCGGATTATCTCCCTGCTCGGTCAAAGAAAAGTAGAGATGCCCGGACGCGTTTGGACGATATCCGGTGATCTCCCCTCTGACAACGATGTCGGTCAGGAGCGGGCAGTCAACAACTTCGCGTATCCTCTTTGCCAGTTCAGATACGCTGAGTGCGGTGTCTGAAACACCCAGCGTTGAGTTTTCGGCGATCGGGGTAAGAAATGCGGCTCCTGACTCTTCGCTGTCAAACGCAAGCGTCTTTTGCTGCGGTGTCCGCTTCTTTCCTGCCATATACCATACATTTAGTTGCTGACATGAGAAATATAACGGTCAATGATCCGACTCGCCGCGTCATCGATGTTCTTTCATGAATATGAACCTCAGGAAATTTTTGCCGCTGTAGATAATGCCGGAGCCGATACGATCGAGTTCTGGATGGAAACGCCGACCTTCTGGATGCGGGGAGCGCATGTTCAGGAACTAATCGATCTCCTGGATATCTACCCGCATTTTCAAAAAATCGCGATGCATGGTCCGGTCTTCGAACTGAATCCCTGCTCATTCAATCCCAAGATTGCTGATCTCACAGCAGAATACACGCTGGCCTGCATGGAGATCCTCGAGCAGCTCGGCGGCGGTGTTCTTACCATCCATCCTGGAAAAAGAACGGCGAAACGGCCCATAAGCCCGATCGATAAGGAACGGTTTGTTCATTATCTGGAGAGAGTGGGAAATGCCGCTGTCGGAAGTTCCGTCACCGTTGCTCTCGAAAACATGCCTCCTGCTGTGAATGCACATATGGTAACATCACAGGAGATCCGTAACGTTCTGGATGAGTATGCCTGGCTTTCTTTCACGTGGGATTATGCTCATGCATGTCTGGCAGGAGATCCGTTTTCCTTTCCGAGGGAATGCGGCGACCGGATCGTAAATATTCATACGAGCAAAGGCGACCGGAAATCCATGCACTCACCTCTTGCCGGAACACCCGAGGCGGATCAGCTGAAATCCGTCCTTTCAGCGATGCGTTATCATGGCCTGATGACCTTTGAACTCGAAGACCTGAGTTTTTTGCCGCATTCAGCAGCGTTTTGCCCCTGTCCGTTATCCTATGGGGAGAAGATCGCGGTCCTGAAGCGTGAGGTCGGTGAGTTCTCAGTTTGCCGATGTATTTAAGAAAAGATACGTATAAATTAATATAGAGATTTTAACCAATGGCTGTTCCCAGACATAAAAATAGATCTGCCGCAGATGCGGCGTGGACGTTATGGTAGATTATACGAATATCATCATTTTTATTATACTGCTGATCTGTTCGGCATTT
>JAYFOG010000007.1:0-14563 GCA_034932965.1 Methanocorpusculum sp. | reverse complement strand
AGATTTGCTCATCATCTCAGTCACCTTCGGTGACTTCGATGGATCACCTCCACCATGACAGCAGATTTCATTCAGACAGCAATCTCGAAGTCCGCAAAGCGGATCTTCAGTACAGAATTTACGAACGCCGCCGCGTATGATGCGATCATCGCAGAAATTACCGGTGTTACAAATCCCCTCAGCCTTGCCGAAGTCGAACTCGGTAAGCAGACCTACAAGACCTATGTCGGCTACTTCGACCCGAACACTTCCGCAATGAACGGCAAGGTCCAGGTCACCGCCTACACGCGGGCCGAATACGCCGCAGCAATCACCGCCCTTACCGGCAGTGCGGATCTCAAGACCGCATTCGGGAACGGCGGGACGGCAGAGACCACGGAGATCGGTACCGAAGCGACCTGGAACGTCCGCATTTCGGCAAAGCTCGGGACCGATACCTTCCAGATCAGTCTCAACCGCGATTCGATGACCGTCTCCGGCTATGCCGACGACGCAACGATCGCCGCAGTGGACGCCTGGGCAGATACCAAGCCGGCCCTGAACTAACGGGAGGGCGGAGATGCAGATCTCCAGCCGGCTCAAAAAGCTCATCATGCTCTTCCTCGGGTTTCTCATCATGCTTTTTGGGAAACTCGTGGAGGGGTTCCTCGCAGGGCAGAGGTAGCGGGTCGACGGCGCCGCCGGCGGCCTCAGCTGAGGCGGGGTGAGCCATCAGGCTCGCCCTCAGCGGAGCAAATCTTTGATTTGCGAGCGGTTTCTCGCTGGGCAGAGGTGAACACACCTCTCCCGGCGGGTTTTCTATTTTTACCCTACTCCTTCAAATACACAAAAAAAGGTTTAGAGATAATCCCGGTCATTCCGTCTTTTTACTATCCAGACTGCGCCGATGATAATAATGACCGCGGAGAGTATCCCGATCACGACTAAGAGAAGAGTGACAAGCCCGTTATCCGTTCCTCCTGTTTCAGTATCTGGCTGGCCGGCCGTGTTCTCAGTCACGCCGGGCTGGTTGGTGGAAACGGCCGTCGGAACATGTGTTTGTACGGGGGCAGACGTCTGGACCGGGGTCACGGTGACAACGGCCGAAGGAGTGGGTACCGCTGTAACTGGGCTCGAAACCGAACCGCCGGGCGAAAAAGGCGCTGTCGATCCCGCGGGACTGGAAGCGATCATAAATGCAGAAAAGCTGCTCAGCCAGGTATCATAGGTCACGGATCCGTCCGGATTCTCTGAGTGAATGTAGGTCGGGACCGTTTCCCAGATATTTGTGCGTTCATTGTGATGGAACACAACGATCTTGTCTTTTGCAGCGTTAAGGCCGGCAAGATCGGCAGCGGTCAGTGTGAAGGTAATGATGATGGTGTAGGGGCCGGCAGGGGGATTGACCGGCGTTATATCTACAAGGGTGAATACGGTCGAGCCTGTCGGGACCGGGGGGAGGGCTGCCTGCTCAGCCGGGGTGACATCGGTTATCGGAATGAGAAATCCGACAGGGATGGAGTTGTTGGTGACGATGACTGAAGACTGGCTTGCAGGGCGATTTCCCGAGCTCGTGTCCTGAGGAGGGACGCCGATCCCGAATGTCAATGCAAGTTCTGCAGAATCGCCTGCTGAGAATGATACGGTTTGGGATGCGGGGATGCTGCCGATCCGGAAGGTGACGGTTTTTCCTTCGGCAGAGGAGCAGGGAGGGGAGATGATGAATTTGCTGCCGAAGGTTCCGGGTTCTCCGATTTTTCCGGGAGAGGACAGGGTGCAGGTATAGGTGTTTCCGTCGAGTTCCGCAGTGATCACCGTTCCTGCAGGGATGCCGTCTCCGTTTTCAGTGACGGCCGTTCCGTAGTACTGAGCAGGCAGAAGGGGAGCGGAGGAGGTTTCAGCGCCGGCTAAGCCGACACAGAGAACGGCAAGGAGGAGGAGAGTGATGAACAGTTTTTTCATGGTCATCACGCTGTGAGTCCTACAAGCGTGCTTTGTGCATCGACATATACCCAATAGCCGTTTCCGGGAGTCATGAGACGGTCGGGACTGTTGGCATCGGAGCCGCCGTTGACGATCGCGGAGTCATATTTCCCTTCTGCAAGGTTCCAGGGGAGGAGGGTCCGCCAGCTGGTGCCGGCAAGGGCCGTTTTTGCCGAGGCAGATTCATCGGCTGAGAGTCCGACCGCGTTCCATCCGGGATAAAGTGTTTTCATTGAGGGAGATGCGGGATCTGAGGGATAGGTGAGGGTAATGGTCGTTTGGTTTGCCGCATAGATCCAGTAGCCGTTTAAGGGCTGGATGATCTCGTTTTGATTCAGTATAGGGATCCAGGTGCGGGTCTGGGCGTTGTAGGCAAGGATGTTTTTGTTGCTGGTTTCGACATTGCCGAAGAGCGAGCCGAAGGTGTTATTGGAGGCGTTGAGCGTTTTGGGAACGGAGATGAAGTTCCAGCCGGCAAGCAATTCCAGTTCATCGCTAAAGGATGGGATGTGGTGTGTCGGGCCATACAGATAGGAGTAGGTAAAAGCTTGACTATTGCCAGAACCTGGGTCACAATCAAGTTTGAATGCGGTGATATTGCCGGATTCTGCCGGGTATAATCCGGTGAGATGGATAACTAAAGTAATTGGCTCATTATAATCCAGAACAAAGCCAGAAATAGTATATGCGAAATTTGTTGAACTGAATGATGTGATCAATGCATCCTCACTAGTAGAATTGTAACCCGTTGTTCCTTTGTATACATCGACCGTCCAAAGCGTTGAGTCTCTAAGGGCGGTAGTGAATTTGAGACTTCCAGAGGTGGATATGAGATTTTTGTCAATAATCAAACGTGCATTAACAGATATTGGCGTTCCCTCTGCTACTGATGGAGAATATTCCGGGTCCACAGTCAAAGAATCAAGGATTAATTTTGGTGTTATCACAACAGGAAATGGTGGGGGGGCAGTTTGGGTTGGAGTTGCGGCTATCCAAACGATGTCAATGAATGGAGAGGTAGACAGTTCTTCAGTTACTGCCTCAATAATATAGGTGTCAGCATTTAATCCGGTTGTGTCAAAGGTGACTTCCCAGGTGTTGACGCCGTCTGCACCCTTAACGACCGTGGTGGTCAAGTTGATGAAGGATTCTGACCCTACAGTG
This sequence comes from Methanocorpusculum sp., assembly GCA_034932965.1. Taxonomy (GTDB): domain Archaea; phylum Halobacteriota; class Methanomicrobia; order Methanomicrobiales; family Methanocorpusculaceae; genus Methanocorpusculum. The sequence goes on along the minus strand of JAYFOG010000007.1, from coordinate 11,437 downwards.
GTCTTATCAACAGCAGTGTATGCAATTGAAAGAACATCAACAGTTATGACAGTACCTTCTTCGAGGTTAGTGGTTCCGGAAACTGTAAGGGGCTCACCTTTAACAATATCAGAAACAGGGTTCATAGTCAGACATGGCTGAGCAACAATGACGGTGAGCTTTACGTAGATATCATCAATATTCTGGAAATCCATTGCCTGACAGAGTGCTTGTGCTGCATTTGCGCTTTGGCGATCCAGGGTGTTGAACAGAAGCACAGCATCCCCTGAGGTGTAGTCCCCGTTTACATTCATTTTGATATAGTATCCGCCACTCTCTGCTGCTACCGGCCCAATATTGAATAATCTATCATACATCGGATGTTGAACAACAACGAAGTACTGACCTGTGTCATAGGTGTCTGTTGCGATTTCTATAGAGTAGGATCCGTCATCATTAACAGAGATGGTCGAGGAGGCGAACATGTTGGTACCAAAGATGTAATAGATAAGTTGTGTAGTTCCGGGTGCATTGCCGGTAATATTGATATTATTGCCCCGTGCAACAACGGAAGATTCTGCAGATGCGGAAAGGAATGGCTGTTTAAGAGTTACTGAGGTCGTTGCATACAGATAATCTCCGTTGAATATATGCGAATCTGAAGGCTGAGAGGAGGCAGAGATCGTGTAGGTCCCTGTATCTAAGTTGAGATAATCCTGTAAATAAAATGTAGTCGTCCAGGTATCATCTGCCAAGACATCAACCGTAAAAAGATAGGTTTGAGGATAATTTACACCTTTGATAAAGAGAGATACATTATCCGTGATTGTATTTACACCGGAAAAAACCACTTCTTCTCCAATATAATAGGAGTTTTGCTCTGTTTCAACAGTAATTATTGGCGATGCATACGCACACCCGACAAAAAAGGTCATCATCAAAAAAAGAACAAGCAAAGACATTACGAATTTTGTTATATTCATGATACCACACACATTTACGATGAGATTCTTTAGGGCATAAGCTTCGATTAATCTTTTGTTGAGGTTGTACATGGTCAGAGAGTTTTGGGCGGTTTCCTCCTCACAAGGCATTTGCCTTGCTCTCCGAATCAGGTCTTCAACACGTACCTGGATCAGCGGTGATCCAATCAAAAAAGAAACCCATCCCTTCCGAATTTTTCGGGAAGGAGGGGGGAAGAAAACATTTAGGTCAAATCAGAACCATTTTTCGACCTGAGCAGGAATGCACAAAAACTGACACAGGTCATTCGGACAGGGGGCCCAACCATGTCCCTCCTGCCCTCACTATCTAGATCCGATGCTGAATTATATAAACTCCAAACTGCGCGGTGGCGGGGTGAGCTGACAAGCGAGGGCCGTAGACCCGAGTCGGAGAGCAAACCGAAGGTTTGCGAACAGGCTCGCCCTTAGCTAAACAAGTCCATGAACGAAGTGAAATGGACTTGTGAAGCGATAATGCCTCCGCTTTTGGCGGAAACACGGTGCTCACTCAGAGAGATGGGTTACGAAAATTGAAGAAAAAGAGAGTAACCGTGAGGGAGGATAGAGGGATATTCTGAGAAGAAATGAGACGGGATGGATATGGAAAAGAGATCCAAAAATAATTTTTTTAAACCAAATCACCTTTCATCACACAAAACCCAGTTGGTATTTTTATCTAATTTTATCCGTCCCTTTATTCGTGCAGCTTCTACTGCCTGGCTCATTAATTGCGAGACCATAGAGCCTAATCGTGTGTATCCCAGACATTTTGCACCCTCCCTGATTAAATCATCCTGAGATAAGCTGATCTGTTCAGAAAGAGCGTAACAAAGTGCATTTACTGCCTCAGTAACTGAAACATCTTTTGCATCACGTTTAAAGTCTTCCTCACCGCTGCATCTGAAATCACGATACTCGTCTGATGACATATTCATTTTCCAGTAATAATTCTGACCGTTTTCATTTGTAATCTCCACTGGTAACGAAATCATAATTCTTAACATTCGCCATTGAATATTACTGCCTGTCCTAGAGAAGCCATATGATTGAACAACACGTCTTATTAGCAACCCTGCACTAATTGGTGATTCATGATCAATTACCTTCATCAATTTGGATTTGATATCTTCAACGGGCGCATCCATAAAAGATGAGAGAGACTGCATTCCAAGCTTCGTTGGAGAATATAATCTTGACAGATTATTTGTCGAAACAAGAGCATTCGATCTCTCGATAATTGGATTTTCGAAAATTGGAGGTGTAATATTTTCCTTCACTTCGTAATCCAGTTCTGCAGATTCTGGAACACAATTTTTGATTTGTTCTAATTGATTTAGAATTCGGGAAATCTCTTTCTGACGATTGTCCCACCAATCCATTGTCCAGATACGCATAACATGCCACCCAAGACCATATAATACATTTATCTGTGCAATTTCACGATCTCTAGTAGTTTTTGCAGAACCATAACTATCACCATCTAACAAAATGCCAAGTAGATACGTATCCGGATGTTCCGGATTAATTACTCCAACATCAACTCTGAATTTGGAATGCCCAACAGATAAATCTGCATCATAACCATGCTCTTTCAGAATATCACAGATCGTTTTTGCAATGCCATCTGTATGCAGTATGGATTTTGGTTCAACAATAGTATTCTCATCCTGAGAAAGTGGCTTACCTGATGCATATTCTAAGAATCTGCGTAATTCTGCAACACCCTTTGAGCTCGTTTTTGAGAGGTTGATTTGTTCTGGTGTAAGTGTTGAATACACTGTCATCTCATATCTGGCACGTGATATTGCAACATTCAGCCGCCTCCATCCTCCCTCTCTGTTCAGGGGACCAAAATTCATTGATACTTTCCCATTTTTATCAGGGCCATAGCCGATTGAGAATAGAATAACATCCCGCTCATCACCTTGAACATTTTCCAGATTTTTAATGAATATTGGTTCTTCAGATTCAAAAGCCCATTTTTCAAGTTTTGAATCATTAGCACATTCTGAAACTAATAATTCGTCAATAAGAGCCTGCTGCTGGACGTTAAATGTAACAACTCCCACACTCATTTTTGACAACACTTTGTCATGGCAGCGTCGTTTAATATCATTCACAATCGCCTTAGCCTCTTCCGGATTTACACGATTGGTTCCACGTTCAAATATACCATCCACATGGACCAAATTTACTTTTGACTGTGGTCCATCAACTGATGGGAACGTATAAAGCTGATTCTCGTAGAACATATTGTTGCTAAAAGCAATCAGACTTTCATGTCTGCTGCGATAGTGCCAAAGTAAGTGTGTTTGAGGTATGTTTAATGCAAGACAATCATCTAAAATACTGTCCTGGTCCTCTTCTTCATTATCTTCATCAAGGGTATTCGATGTAAAGAAAGAGGTTGGGGGCAATTGTTTTGGATCTCCAACGATAACAGCTTCTTTTCCACGTGATAATGGCCCTACTGCCTTGCAAGTTGGCAACTGGGATGCTTCATCAAATACAACTAAGTCGAAAGGCTCACGATTCATACTCAGATATTGGGATGCAGAGATCGGACTCATCAACATACATGGACAGAGACGTGACAAAAGATTTGGAATCTGCTCAAATAATTTACGTAGACTCATTCCCCTGCCCTTACTGCGAATTGCCCGCTGTAACACTCCAATTTCAGAACTCTGTGCGGCTTCTCTTACAAAATTTGGAATTTTTGCTGCCAAACGGCAATAAATTTCTTTCTGTGATAAATTCGTAAGTTCCTTATCTATACGTTTGAACTGCTGTATCTTCTCGTTAAATACGGGACCTGAGAAGTTCATCAAAGTGTTGTCTGAATCAATAGCAGATATAATCAGAGATTTGAATAGTGCCTTCTTATATCCATTCAGGATATCTGCATGAGCAACTCCTGAATAATAGCAATCCACAACTGAATTCAAGCCATTTTCATTAGCTTGATAAGCTATACTATTCCATGTGATCCATTCTTTCAATATATCAAGATGAGAAATAATACTATTACACATCTCAATCTGTCCAGGAATACTTTGGATCGTAATTGACTCTGAGATATCTACGAGTGAGTATAATTTATCTTTTGAATCTTCATAGTTTGACCATGCCAAGTTCATTTCATTAACGCCTTGGTGCATACTCATGTCAGGATATATTTGTTTATATGTTCTGTCAAGTTTGGAAAGTTCACGTAATTTATTTGCTTTATTCCAAATATCCGAATCTGAATCAAATATATCGCTAATACTACTGTCAGATACTATTGCATCAATTATCAATGATTTATAGAGAGCTTTTTTGTATCCACCCCTTATATTCACAGGGTCAACACCAGAATAATATGCATCAACAACTGATCCAAGTCCGAGTCCTCTGGCTTTGGAAGATACACTGTTCCATTTTATCCATTTACTCAATTTATTTTCGTTGTTACGCAGAGTCTTGCAAATCTCTTTTTGTTTAGATAACCAAGTCGCAGTGCTGGAATCACTAATTTCAAAGAGTTCATAAATACTCTTTTTTTGCTGCCCAAATGAATTCCATGCATGTACTAGGTCATCAACAATTCTATCAAGTGACCGAATATTACCTATTTCATTACGAATTGAAGAGATATTACAAATTAAACTAACTCTTTCTGAGAGTCCTTCTGCCATTTTAGATGCATCATATATCTGTTTCCAATTTGTATTTTCACCAGTATAGAAATGTTCAAGTTCTCCCCCATATGTGGCAAAAAGTTCATCTGCTTTGACTTTCAAATTTTGGAAATCGGATAATAATCTAAAATGAGAACCCAATTCTTCTTTTTGCACAGGTCTTTTTGCATATGTTGAAACATGTTTTGCAAGTTTCTTTAAACCGGAATTACGAGGTAATGCCCATTTGGATAAGATTGTGCTTAATTCAGTGTTAAGTTCATCTCCATTCAGAGTTAGGAAAGAGTCCATCCAGGTCTTAGTAATTTCAGCATAGATTTCTCCTAAATAGAGGTATTGTTGTGTCATTTCACGAATACCTGAGAAGTACTCTTTAGTAGCATCAGCCCATGCACTCGGATAGTCAGTCCACAATGCAAAAGTTTGTGCATCTGACACTAATCTTTCAATGTCTTCCAGTTTAAGTGGCACATCTTTTCTGATTGATTTTGCAAACTTAGCACTTGCATCAGATAGTCTGTCAATTACAGAATCATATGCATCTAGTAAGGCAGGTAGAGATTGTATTGCATCTGATGGGTAGTTCTTTGTTGTAACAAATGAAAGAGGGTGATTATATGGTGAATCTATCTCTTTTGCAGCAGAAACAAGGCGTTCAATAAATTCATTTTCACTCTCAAATTCTGTTTCAGTTATTCTTTCTGCAAATTCTGGTGAAAATGAACATATGTCTGGTGCATTTTCAAATTCGTCATATTTAGATGACAAATCATAAAGAGTGAGTCCGCAAACAAGCTGTTTATGAAGACTCTCAGTGTATCTATCTAAATCATCAGATATTGATCTGGATCGGGATGCCAGATCGTTCAAATCAGTAAACTGATCTGATGATGAAAATCCCAATGGAACACAAATAGTTCTTGAAATTGCATCTATTGAATTTAGGGATCCTTTGTAATTTTTAATAAGGTCTGGCAATGCATATCGCATTTCTTGTGAATAGTTTCTGCATTGAATGATATTTAGTGGGTGATCATGCGGATGCCCGCATGCTTCCGCAGCAGCAATCAACCGTTCTACCAAGGTGGTAAGTGAATCTATCTGGGTGATAGTTATGGTCTTTGCAAAATCTTGGGAAAACGAACAGATATCTGGTGATCCATTATAATCCTCATAACAATTGATTAATGTATGGAGGTTTTCTCCACATTTAAGCGGCTTGTGAAGTGTTACTGCATAGTCATTGAGTTCCTTTCTCAGATTTGCAATATGGTTTGCTTTGTTTTCGTATTCTTCTGAGGATTTGTATTTTGTGATTGATGTGACTTTGTTAAGTTTATCTAAAATATCCATTTTCTTGGACTTGTTTGAGTGAATTTCCAAACAAAAAGGACCTAAACCAATCGCTTCAAGACGTTTTTGTACCACTTCTAATGCAGCCATCTTTTCTGCAATGAAAAGTACAGTTTTTCCCTCTGCTAAAATATTTGCAATAAGTGCAGTAATCGTCTGTGATTTACCCGTGCCAGGCGGACCATGCAGTACAAAACTCTTACCATTACTGGCAGCTTTGATTGCATAGAGCTGCGATGCATCTGCAGGAATTGGAAGGAGAACGTTATCTTCTGGAACATAAATGCCCATATCCATTTCATGGGCATCCCATGAGAGTTTTCCATCCACGAGACTTTTTACAATCTTATTTTGTTTAAGTTCCTCTATTCGATTCCGAACATCGTTCCACATTACAAACTGCGAAAAGGAGAATATACCAAGATATGCAGATTCAAGAACTTCCCACCTTTTCTGTTCCATTATGGCATTTCTTATAATGGTGAAGATTTTACGTGTATCCACACCATGTTCACTCAAAGGAATGGTATCTAAACCATTCACAGTAATGTGGAAGTCTTGCTTAAGTTTCTCCAACAAAGTGATATTTATCTGAGCATCATCGTCACGAATTCGAACAACATATTTTTGGGCAGCATATTTTCGGACGATCTCTACTGGAATCAATATAATAGGAGCGTATCTTGGTTTTTGGGTACGTTCTGTTTCATACCATCTCAGAATACCGAGAGCAAGGTAAAGTGTATTTGCACCATTTTCCTCTAATGATGTATTAGCAACACGATACAATTTTTTGAGTCTAATAGCAAGGTCTTCTTCGGAGAATATTGAACGAAGACGTTTATTATTAAATTCAGATCTTATGACAGCAGCATTGCCCCCCAAATCGTGGATCGTTTCAAAATTAATGTGTGTCTTTGGTATCGACCAGTCTACAGGAAGTGAGTGTAAAACAAACTCCCTGCCGTCTTCCAATGCATCTTCCAATTCATCTAATGAAGCAGAAAGGATGGGGACCACAGTACTTGACAAACGCATGCTTATAAGTGAATTTCTCAGACTCAGGTCCAGTAGTTTACGTTCCCATAAGGCAATTTTGGAGAATTCTTCTTTTTTGCCATTATCATCAATGATAAGTCGTGTCCCAACATCATCAGGAATTGCGGTATATTCCCCTTTATTTACGATTTCACGCTCGATAGACCATCCATATTCAGTTCGAACACGAATTGGAAGTGGAGAAATTCCACTTAGGCGGGCACGTTTGATATCAATAATACAGTCAACTGAATCTTCACCGATTAATTCACCCTCAGCTACTTTACATGCTTCATCAAATTTGGAATGTTTTCCGGAAACGCATAGAGTACACTCAACAACAACAATTTCTTTTATGCCGCTTGCTAAACGCTTGGTAATAAAACTTGCATCATCCAGAACAGATTCAGGGAAGGAATGATCATAAAGCCAGAAACCTGCAAAAACATGACCTGGTTTAATTATGAGGATTGGATTAAGACCTATTGACTCCAAACATGAACCATAGAGTAAGGATAGATCAAGACAGGTTCCCATTTTCATCTGCAATACTGCATCACAAAGTCGTACACGCTGACCAATCTTTTCAAAACTTGTCGGTGGAACTGAGTAGATAATGTTCTGTTGCTGTAATGCAACAAATACTGCAGCAGCCTGTTGTTTGGCCCTGTTTGGATCTTGCGTCTGGTATGCATCAAGAGATGGATCCCCTGTCCAATCACCCAATATTTCTGCAGCACGTGCATTTATTTTAGTAACTTCAGGGTGATTTGGTGTGACAAATGCAGCTAATAATTCTGGATAAATTGAGTATCCATGCCATTCATCAAAAGCAAGTGCAGTGACATCAATATCTTCAGAATAGAGGACTGTATCCTTGCTTGACAAAGATATATGTAGACTGCCTGTGATCTTTTCAGTGAGACTTGCTAAATATTCTGCATCAAGATGAAGAGTAATGTCTTTGATGTCGTATGTGTTATTTGCAGGGATATAAGGTATTGATGTGACAAATTTATGTATGAATTCAGGGGTTGAAGTTATGCGTAATTCTACATCACTAATTTCCTGTTCTGAATTGTTGATGATGGATGTTGATTGGACTAAAGGTAATTTGTTTTGCTGGAGAGCATAATTTACTACTGGAACGATCGATACATCTACTCTGATCTTTTCATTCTGAAGATATTCTGTTTCTGCTGCTATTCCAAGTTGTGCCATATCTGGCAAATACTTAGATAAAAAATAAAAATTTGACTCCACTTGGCTCACCTGTTAATTCTGAAAAATACTTGTATATTCCATATTCGACAATAGAATCATCCCAATAAACAATACATTCCCCACAGTGAGACTTATATCTATTGGAAAAATTATTGAGGATATTACTAAATCTCCTGAGTTTGCCTCATTCTAACTCTATTATCTTTACTCATAGGATTTCATTTTAATATTTAGATCATCCAATCGTCTTTTCATCTCAACTGAAACATAGTTACATATTTTATGCCAACTTCCATCTGTGTACATGGATTTCTTCTTCGGATTATCAATAATCTTGAGATGGCAAGACAAATCCCTTCCTGGAAAACCAAGAAGTAATATGACCCGCGAACGAATGCATCGCAGACTTCAACATCACACATGTATATGGGAAATACACGATGACCCATATCCATGATCAGAGGCCCGTGCGTGATTTAGTTCATCCGCCCCTGTCCCCCTTTTCGTGCATTTCGTTGATTTTCGATAGTTTCGTGTGGGGGACTGGGGAGGGTAATACATGGAGCCCGTCCAACGAACTTTTCTCTTTTTCGTGTTTTCGTGTGTTTTTCGTGAATTTCGTGTGATGGATGGTACCACCCAAAAATCCCGTACACCAAACCGAAAAACACACCAAAAACCCCACACTCATAAACCCCTTCGGATCACCCCAAAAACCTCTCAGTCGCAAATCTAACGATTTGATCGCAAGTCTGGCGACTTGCTCGGCTAAGGGCGAGCCTTGCGGCTCACCCCGCAGTCACTTCCCCGCACCCCGATTCAAAAAAAGAGAGATAAAATACAAGTGTGAGAAAAAACCCGCACGCAACCGAGCAAGCGAGGGTCAAAGACCCGAGTCGGAGAGCAGATCTATGATTTGCGGTTCGCGGTTAAATCGATCCATGCATCCTCACTCAGCCGTTTCATTCCCGAATCCCGCACCCGCCTCTGCCCTCACCCGAAATACACCCCAAAAATCTATCTGACCTCCCCTCTCCGTTACTTTGACAGCATAACGGGATCCCCCTCATTTGAAGATACCCTTATCATCCATGTAAACAAAAGCTAAACATATGAGGCAGAAACAACCCGGTTCCCAGATCGACCGGATAACGATCCGCGGATTCCGCTCGATACGATCCTGCGACCTCAAACTTCGCGACATCAACATCCTCATCGGAGCCAACGGCGCGGGAAAATCGAATTTCCTCTCAGTATTCTGCATGATGGAACAGATCTTTGCCAAACGCCTCCAGAACTACGTCACCTATAACGGCGGTCCCGACTCCCTCCTCTGGTTTGGAAGGCGTGAAACCGAAAAGATCAGCATCGGCCTGTACTTTGGAAACAACGGATACGGATTCGATCTCAAACCCACCAAAGACAACCGGCTGATGTTCGAAGACGAATGGTTCTCCTGGAACCTCCTCACCGAAAACCGGTCGCTCGGCTCCGGTCACCTCGAATCCCGCTACGACGCAGGGACCGGGACCTTCATCGACAAATACGTCATGAAACATGTCCATCAGTGGATCGTCTATCACTTCCATGACACCAGTGATCATGCAAAAGTCAAACAGATCCATGCGATCAATGATAATATCTCCCTCAGACAGGACGCCGGCAATCTTGCCGCATATCTCTACCTCCTCAAACTCACCTCCCCAAACAACTACCAGCGGATCAGAAAAGTGATCCAGCTCGCCGCACCCTTTTTTGAGGACTTCATCCTGCGGCCGAAGCCCGAAAACCCTGAGATGATCGAGCTTGAATGGTGTTCCACCCACGGGAACATGCCGTTCAAAGCGGCCGACTTCTCCGACGGAACCCTTCGGTTCATCTGCCTGGCTACGCTTCTTCTTCAGCCGGTCGACAACATCCCCGAAACCGTGCTTATTGAAGAGCCTGAAATAGGTCTGCATCCTTACGCCATTTCGCTGCTTGCGGCCCTGATCAAATCAGCCGGCATCGTCAAACAGATCATCGTCTCCACGCAGTCGGCTCTTCTCCTCAGCGAGTTCGAGCCAAAGGACATCATCGTCGTCGACTGGCGCGACGACGCATCGACATTTCGCAGACTCGAGGACGACGAGGAACTGCAGAACTGGATCGCACAGGATTATTCATTAGGGGAGCTCTGGGAAAAGAACATCTTTGGCGGGAGACCGCAGTAGGCATGATCGACCTGTTCATCTCCTGCGAAGGGTATACCGAAGAGGTTTTCATCAAACGCCTGATGGCAAAGGAACTGGCGCATCTGGGGGTGAATCTCATTCCGGTTATCGTGATGACCTCGAAGAGTAAATCGGGCGTTGTCCGCAGAGGCGGTTGTTCTTGTTATGATAAGATCAGGAGGGATGTGCTGAACCTCTGCAGACGGCCTGGTTCCTATGTGACGGCGATGTATGATTTTTATAAGTTTCCTGAGATCCCGGGATATACGGTGTCCTATGATCTGGCGTCCCCTCTCGAGCGGGTGACCGAGATGGAGGCGGCGTTTGCCAAGGACATCGACCGGGAGAATTTTCATGCGAACATCCAGCTGCATGAGTTCGAAACGCTGCTGTTTTCCGATCCGTCGGCATTTTCCGTCTGCGGGATGAGTAAAAAACAGGTGAAAAAACTCGCCGATGTCCGAAAGGATTTTCTCCCGGAAGAGATCAACGGCGGGGAGATGACCGCGCCGTCCAAACGGATCCTGCGGGTGAATCAGGGATATCAGAAACCAACCGACGGGCTGACGGTCGCACGGGAGATTGGGCTTGAGACGATGTGCAGGGAGTGCCCGCATTTCGGGGAATGGGTCGCCTGGATCAAAACGCTTCCCGAGCTGGCGAGAAAAACATCGAATGGGGGGTAAGTCCGGATGGAAAAATTTGATTATAAATAGGAGTTACGCGGTGTGCTCTCAATGAAAATGCTGACGCACGTATGAGATCTAATTCGATTTCGTGTAAGGCATTTATGCAGACACAAGAGAAAAACCAACCGCGAATCGGCGCGAACCGCAAATCAGAGATTTGCTCTCCGCTTCGGGTCTTCGACCCTCGCTTGAATCCGCCCTTCGGGCGAGCGAATCGGATTTGCTTCTCCTCACTCTCGCAATCCAGCTACGCT
>JAYFOG010000006.1:0-5478 GCA_034932965.1 Methanocorpusculum sp. | reverse complement strand
TCTTTCCTCCTGCTTGTCCAAATCCTATAAAAAACACTCGCATTTACTGTAGACACCTTTAATTGTGATATATATGTAAGTCATCGAATATATATGACTTCCATACTATACGACGACGTCTGCCAAAAACTTTCTTATCATGCAAAGCTATCTTATACTACAATGAAGATAGGGATTCTCGGTTCAGGACTTGCAGGATTGTCAGCCGGTTTGCAGCTTGCTGATAAACATGAGGTCGTTATTTTTGAAAAAAATACAGCTCCCGGCGGCTGTATGTCCTCTCAGACCTACAACGGCACCTATACTCTCGAAACCCTCTATCACCACTGTTTTTCCGGCGACAAAAATCTGTTTTCCCTTTTGGAGAGTCTTGATCTGAGATCCGATCTGATCTGGCTGAAAGGTTCGACCGGGTATTACATGAACGGAAAACTCCACCCGCTCACAACGCCGCTGGAGATCCTGAAATATCCCTGCCTCACGTTTTTCCAGAAATGCCGGCTCGGACTCTTCGTGATCAGTTCACGAAAGATCGATCTTTCGCCGCTTGACAAAGTTACGGCAAAAGAGTATCTGTTTGAGAGAGTGGGAGAGGACATCTATAATGCGTTCTTCGCTCCACTGCTCACAAGTAAATTCGGATCGATGAAGAATGAGGTATCGGCCGCCTGGCTTATGAGCAGGATAGCGATCCGCTCAGACAGAGGTGCTGAAGGGGAGAGGCTCGGTTATCTGAAAGGCGGATGGCACAGGCTGATCGACGCCATGACGGAAAAACTCCGGGAAAAGGGGGCAGATATCAGACTCAGCACCCCGGTGACCACGCTTGTAAGGGAAAAGGAAATATGGCTGATCAACGGCGAAGCATATGACGCCGTTATTTCAACCCTCCCGCCGCAGGTGACAAACTCGCTCATGGGAAATACTTCAGACAAACTCCCGGACCTGATGTATCAGGGAGCGGCGTGCATGACCTTAGGTCTTGCACGTGACCCGACAAACGGCATCTACTGGACCAATATGGGAGATCCGGCACCCTACGGAGCCGTGGTCACCCACACGAATTTTGTCCCGTTCGAATGGTACGGGGAGCATGTGGTGTATCTTGCATCCTACTTCAGAGACGAACCGGCTCCCGAACTGAAAGACCGGATGATTGATGACTTCTGCAGACGTTTTTCTATAGATAAAAGCGAGATTCGTCACGCAGACCTCTACATCGACAAATTTGCCGGCCCCGTGTATGTGACGGGATATAAAGACACCATCCCTCCGGCAGATCTTGGAAACAAACTTTTCATCGCAGGAATGTTTTCCCGGGAGAATTATCCTGAAAGAAGTATGGAAGGGTCGGTCTCGGCGGGTCTCGATGCTGCAAAATCATTAGAGGAGAAAAATCTTTGAACCGCGTATCCGTCACTGCAGTCCTTCCCGTCTTCAATGATGTGGAAGCTTTGAAAACAGCCATTCCTGCATCCCTCGAAGCACTCGAAGCCTATGGAAAATCCTTCGAGCTGATCATCGCAGAGGACGGGAGTACCGACGGAAGCCGCGAGTGCGTGGAAGAGTGGGAGAGAAAAGATCCCCGGGTCAGACTGCTGCACTCCGATGAACGGCAGGGAAGAGGCAGGGCGCTGAACCGTGCGCTTGCAGAATCACATGGAGAGATATTCTGTTACTATGACGTCGATCTGGCAACAGATATCAGCCATCTGGCAGAACTTCTTGATCACATAGAAGACGGGGCGGACGTCGCGACCGGCTCGCGTCTGATGAAAGACAGCAGTATCGTTCGAAGCGGCGACCGCGAGATCGCCAGCAGAGGCTATAATTTTCTGGTCAGATTATTTCTCGGCAGCAAACTCAATGACCATCAGTGCGGATTCAAAGCTTATAAATCCGCAGTTCTTTCGGAGCTTGTGCAAAAGATTCGGGCGCCTCACTGGTTCTGGGATACCGAATCCCTCGTTCTTGCACAAAAAGCCGGGCTTCGGGTCGATGAATTCCCGGTGATCTGGCGGCAGGGACCGGGGACGACCGTCAGATTCAAAGATGTGAGCAATATGGGTAAAGACATCCTGAAGATGTGGTGGAGACTGCATGTGGAAAAAAGTTAGTGCCGTCGTTATACCAACGCTGATCGCCGCAGCGCTTCTGGGATACATGCTTCTGCGTGTATGGGATGAACTCCAGGGAAATCTCGACGCCATTCTTGAGTCTCTGGTCCCGGCCTGGCTGATCGCAGCGGTCGGCATCTGTGTTCTTGCGTGGTTTCTCAGGGGATTCCGTTACAAATACATTATTCAACGCCTCGGAACAGAGATAGGTGTCATCTTTTCCACTGCATCCATCTATGTTTCGCAGACGGCAAACCTGATCATCCCGGCACGCCTCGGCGACTTTGTAAGGATGTTCATCCTCAAACACGAGAAAGGGATGTCCTATACAAAGGGATTCACTTCGCTCATCGCTGAACGGGTGTATGATATCCTCGTACTGGCCGTTCTCGGGCTGTGTTCTCTGCCGGTTCTGATCAGTCTGATCCCGAAAGAGTATGCATGGTTCATCTGGCTGATCATCTTTGTCCTGATCGCCGGAGTCGCGGGGATCGTTATTCTTCTGCTCGCCAGATGGATGCAGGCGAAAAACCGGATCCTGCAAAAGATCCTGGAGATTTTTGCACAGTTCAGACAGGTCTCTTCCACAATAGCTTCTCTAGGCATTCTTTCGGGAACATCTGCTGTCATATGGATGATGGATGTTCTCACCTGTTATCTGGTCTGTATGATGTTGTCCGTTGAAGTTCCGTTCATGCTGGTCCTTCTGGCCATCGTGATCGGCAATCTCATAAAGGCCGTGCCGATAACACCGGGGGGTATCGGCACCTACGAAGCAGCACTTGCCGTCGTTTTTGAGATGGGGGGTGTTGTGCCGTTCACTGCCTTTTTGATCGCAGTGATCGACCATCTGATCAAAAACCTGGTCACGCTTGCCGGAGGTCTGATCTCACTTTATTACTTCGGCGACTGGTCAGTGTCGCTTATGAAAAAGCTCTTCAAAGGCAGGACAGAACAACTCAAGGAAGAGAATGGCAGCAGTTGAAGCCCAAATACTCACCGTCATCCTCTGGCTGATCATTATCAAATTCAGTCAGATCACTGTTTATCCTTATCTCAAACCGGCGCTTGGATCGATTTCCTACGGACTTGCATACCCGGTCGGGATCCTTTTACTGACGATCGGGTCATGGTATCTTGGTCTGGCAGGCCTTCCGGTCCAGCTCGTTCTGCTTTTGTTTGCAGTGCTTGGCGTGTTTGCGTTCTGCAAAAAACAGTATGAATCGGCAGATCTGAAAAGCATGGTCCGCTGGGATATTGTTTTTCTTTCTGCATTCGCGCTGCTTCTGATGATTCGGTGGTTCTCTCCGGGGATCATCCCGTCCGGCGAGCGGTTTATGGATGCTGCATTTCTTGGAAGCATCATGCTTGATCCGACAGTAACGCCGGCCGACCCCTGGTTTGCCGGGGAGAGCCTGAGCATCTATTATTATCTCGGACACTGGATGATGGGAGTTTTAGGGATCCTTGCGATGGGATCGAACACCGTGGTCTTTAATCTGATGCTGCCGACGGTTTTTGCCCTGGCAGCGGTTTCAGCCTACGCTATCGGAGTTCTGCTTCTCAAACGTCATCAGTGGCTCCCGATCCTTGTCCTTATCATTCCGAACGCAGCGCTGATCTGGCATGCATTGACCGGAAAAGGAGCGATCGATGCCTGGTGGGCATCTACACGGGTCATCGGGGAGGGAACAACGATCAATGAGTACCCTCTCTTCTCCTTTTTGTGGGGGGATCCTCATGCACATCTTCTTGCATGTTTCAATCAGCTGGTGTTCATCTGCCTGCTTGCCGTGATGATGACCCGGTGGCAGGATCTTAAAGGCTGGGGGAAATATCTGCTGCTGATCCTTCTTTCCCTCTCTCTTGGGACGATGCCGGCCATGAACTCATGGGACGTGCTGATCTATGCAGCGGTATATCTCGTTATTGCATGTATGGTCTGGTGGAAGGCCGACCGGCATCGGGTCAGAAAACTTCTGCCGTTTCTTCTGGTACCGGTGCTTTCGCTTCTCTCCTACGCGCCGTTTTTATATCAGATGCTCACGGGCGGGGAGTCAAGCATCCAGGGATTTTATCTTGTGACGACACCCTCACCGGTGATCGAGTTTCTCGGCGTGTATCTGTTCTTCTTCGTGATCTTTGTTATATACGGATTTTCGGTTCTGAAAAAATATCCCTGGGTGACCGCACTCCCGATCCTATTCTGGATTTTCGGCTACGGGTCGCTGGGACTTGCGATTTTTGGAATCGTCCTTCTCCTTGGGAGAAAATCCTGGCGGCCCGAGGTCATCTTTGGCGTGATCGGACTTTCCATCCTGGTTTTTCTGGAGATATTCTATCTCAAGGACTTTATGGGTGATACCTACTATCGGATGAACACTGTCTTCAAGTTCGGATTTTGCGCATGGTTCTTCCTTGGGATCTCCTCACTGCTGATTCTTGGAAACTGGTTCAGAAACCTTTTTGCAGCAGTGGACATGAGAAAGATCTGGGCGGCAGGATGCATCGGATTTCTCTGTCTTGCGGTGATCTTCGCCGTTGGAGGCATCAATCTTGGCTATCCGGGCGGAACGCTGGACGGAGGAGCCTGGCTTTCGGTATCACACCCGGCGGATCATGAAGGAATCGGATTTCTGCAGAGGACGGCGGATCCTTCGTCTATCGTGGTCGAAGCAGCCGGGACCTCGTATACGTACGGATCACGTATCTCGGCGGTGACCGGTTTATCTACGATCATCGGATGGACGGGGCATGAAGTCGGGTGGAGGAGCGGTATCGGGGATATTTCTGAAAGGATAGCGGATGTACGTGCCATCTATGAAGATCCCGCCAGAACAGTTGAGCTGATGGAGAAGTATCAGGCGGCATATCTGTTTGTCGGAGAAGTGGAACAGGAGATGTATACGATTTCCCTCCCTCTGGAAGATCTCGAGAATGTATTCTCAGCAGACGGTGTGGATATCTACCGGATCAGGTGATATCGGCACTTCCCGTTCACCGGAATTTTAAGCGCGGCATAGGAGATGGAAGATTACGGCGTTTTTCCATCAATTTTCAGAAGACCTGAATTTTTTTAAATAAGGCAGCGGCAGGGTACCAGGTAAAATAGCCAATGCCTCTCCCAAAACGGGATTTGTTTCGGGAGATAGCGGGGATCCGGTGTCGTTATTCAAGGGGAGATGAGAGCATTTCTCTGTCACGGAGGAGGATTGTTCCCTGACGTTCATCCATATCTTTATCTCAAATTCAGACCCATAAATATAGTTACGCCAGCAACGGTTACCCCGTACGGGGGGAACAAATCGGGATATCTCCTGAGACTGTTTTGTACCTACCAGTATGACCGCTGATGAGCGAT
>JAYFOG010000005.1:0-68286 GCA_034932965.1 Methanocorpusculum sp. | reverse complement strand
CCCGGGTCATCCTCTTCCCGAAATCATATCTGAAGTATGAAGTATGAAGTATGACGGATGAAGGATGAACTGCCCGGAAAAATTACTGCAATGAGACAAAACGCATATCTCAACATTACACCCGAGGAGTTTCAAACCCTCAACAGCATCGCAGAAAACCTCGGCTTTCTCAGCCGCACCGACCTCTTCACCGCCTGCGCCCACCTCCTCATCTATGGAAAGGCAGCCGACGGCGAACCATCCCTTGACCCAGTCACCGAAAAGGAACTCAAAAACCTCCACGAACTCAACAAAAAGCACCTCCTCCAGATGCAGACCTTCATGCAGATCCTCGACGAGATCGCCCTTCCCGTAATCGCCATGCGGGGGACCGGCGTCGTCCTCAGCAGCCTTGGCCATGACATCAAACTCCTCATGCTCGAACGCTGCGGCATGGTCCCCGAAGACATCGACATCCGCGACTGGCTAAAGATCTACAAAAACACCCGCAGATCCCATATCATCGAATACCGCACGAAACAGTTCGCCAGCATCATCAAAAGGGAGGGAGAATGACCCCGCCCCGTTTACTTCCCGGCATACGGCTCCAGGACCTCGTCATCATGACGAAACTCACTGATCGGGACTGGACGTTTGACCCCGTTAGCGGGGAGATCATCTCCTCCCGGACCGGAAAGCCGATCCGGTTCACCACAAGCAGCGAAGGCTACCAGACGGCCACGGTCAGTTTCCGGGGGCATCAAGTCAAGGTGATGCGGCACCGGGCGGTCTACATCGCCGGGAACTGCCGGACCTTCAAGGACCTGCCGACCGACTTCGATCTCCAGGTCGACCACATCAACGGCGACCTCACCGACTGCCGGTTCGAAAACCTCCGGCTCATCACCGCACGGGAAAACAATCGTCCCCGGTCCGGGTATTTACTCCGGATCTTCGGCACGGACGAGGTCGAATCGATGCGGGAGAGGTATGCTGCGGGTGTTTCGACGCAGAAAATGGCAGATGAGTATGGGGTCTCGCGATGCACGATCTGGCGGATCGTGACCCGCCGGACCTACAAGGAGGTGCCGTGATGGAGCCGCTTTCCCCGGTCGTTCTGGAGGTATTCCTTCAGGAGTGGTGGCCGGTTCCCGCTGACGAATTCGCGGCGGCATATCGGTATCAGGAGTTTCTCTACTGCCTCAAAGAGCTCCAGGTGCTGTTCGAAAAGAGACATAAGGAGCTGATCGGGCTGATCCGAGCCGAGGGGCTCGAGTCGGCAGAGTTCGAAGTCGAGATCCCGATGGATCGGGTGGTGGATGCGGACCGGCTGCGTGATGAGCTGCCCGATATCTACGATGAGCTGGTGTTTATCCAGCCGGCGGATGCGAAGCGGTTCCTCGGGCTGAAGACTCTGTATGACCTCTCGGTGGAGGCGGCAGGCCGCGGCCGGGTGGCAGAGGTGGAGCGGGTGAATCTGCTGGATCTGAAAAAAGCGCTGCCGGACCGGGAGGCGGCGAGGTATATCAAAAAGGTCCCGCATGAGAGCCTGACGAAGGTGGTGCGGATAGCAGAATGATGTGGTATGAATATCCTATTCTCTGTGACAGGGAGCAGTTCCTTGCATTGATGAGAAACGGCATGAACGTCAGGGACATCGCAAATCTGATCGGGTGTCCCGAGTCGGCAGTCAGAACAGCAGAGAGGAGGCATAATGTCAGAAGGCCTGTAGTGATCATCTCAGACGAACTCCGGCGAAAGCTGGAGCTCTAGGGATTCTTTTTTAATGGTAGAAGTTCGGCATGTGTCCGACTTTGTGAAAAAAACCGTAAAATGTAGGTAGTGCCTGACATTTAATTCGTTAGGGAATTGGCATGGTGTGAACACAAAAGAAAAAAAACCAACCGCGAACCGCAAATCAGAGATTGACTCAACTGAGTTCGTTGCACGTCATCCAAATGTCACCATATAAATCTAACTATTTTGCAAAAAATTTGCAATAACTTTACAGATTTACTCTTCTACATCCTATAATTGTATAGAGGTTGGACGGGGCCCCAACTGATCTCGGGACAAAAAAACCATGACAGCTGATTTCATTCAGACAGCAATCTCGAAGTCCGCAAAGCGGATCTTCAGTACAGAATTTACGAACGCCGCCGCGTATGATGCGATCATCGCAGAAATTACCGGTGTTACAAATCCCCTCGGCCTTACCGAAGTCGAGCTCGGGAAGCAGACCTACAAGACCTATGTCGGCTACTTCGACCCGAACACTTCCGCAATGAACGGCAAGGTCCAGGTCACCGCCTACACGCGGGCAGAATATGCCGCAGCGATCACCGCCCTTACCGGCAGTGCGGATCTTAAAGCAGCATTCGGAAACGGCGGGACTGCAGAGACCACGGAGATCGGTACCGAAGCGACCTGGAACGTCCGCATTTCCGCAAAGCTCGGGACCGATACTTTCCAGATCAGTCTCAACCGCGATTCGATGACCGTTTCCGGCTATGCCGACGACGCAACGATCGCCGCAGTGGACGCCTGGGCAGACACGAAGCCGGCCCTGAACTAACGGGAGGGCGGAGATGCAGATCTCCAGCCGGCTCCGGAAATTGATCATGCTCTTCCTCGGGTTTCTCATCATGCTCTTTGGGAAACTTGTCGAAGGTTTTCTCACAGGGCAGAAGTAATGTATGAGTGCAGCAATATTTCCTTACGGGAGGGATTTCCCTCCTTTTTACGGAGTTCTATTTTGGCGTATCATCGTCGGAGTCGATGAGCTCAGCCTAACAAATCCCCTAAAATTTTAAAATCCGCTAATGTTGAGCAACAAGAAATTGCTGCAAAACCTATTGATGTAAAACAGGTAAAGAATTACGCTACTCCCCTCCCACGAATCGCCAAACAACGTCGCATCCTCGAAAGGGTTGAAGAGCTGATGGGGCTTTGTGACCAACTCTAACTTGATTCCGTTTTCATCCGATTAAATTTCCATTTTATCAATCTTAACCCCATTTGATTCTAATATTTTGAACAGTTCTTTTTCAGCATAGAAAATAATGAAATTTGAAATATTTAAATCGATACAGAGGGGACAAATTTTTTCTTGAGGTTTATCTTTCATTGGGTGTGGGATAGAAATCGTTTCACACATTTTTTTGAGGATATTTATTCCACATGTTTTATATTCAATGTTACATTGCTTATTGATATCAATATCTGTATTATTTACAAGAGCAAGTGCCATTATTCTTAATTTAGATTCTTTAGGATCAATTTTAAATCTTACTTGCAGTCTTTCAATATCATATACTTGTTGTATTAATTCTGGATTTTCCTGACATAATATATTGTAATCTAAATTAATGGTATAACTAGAGATGTTTGGGACAAGTAGTTCATCTTTTTTTAGATTTGTCTCTGCTAATTTAAATTTACTAAAAATATTATCCATGTGATTGACAAGATCTTCTGGGCTTAATTGATATTTTAATGAATATATCTGATATGGGTGTTCCCCATCGATTGGGATCAATCGACTCTGATATATAAGTTGCAATCTATCTTGTTCTAAGGTATACTCCTCTTTGTTTACTATTTTAATAAATGAAAATTGTATGCGAGGATATTTTTTTTGTAATTCAGAAAGACGATCTTTATTTGCAAGATAACCACATATTTTAGAGATATTTTTGGGATCAATTGTTTTTATGACCTCTGATATTTCATTTCCTGAATTGATTGCGTCGGTTAATAATATAACCTTCCCGTAAAATCTTTTCCTTATGCGTTCTATTTGTTTAAGTGGCTTAAAATCACTATATCGATGAGGTTGTACCATTTTTATAATGGGATGTTTTGAGTGGGAAAATAATTGAATAGTAAAAATTCCCTGTAAATTGTTCTCTCTATTAACCGTCTTAATATATGGTTGAAAAAGACTCACTCCTTTTCTACCGATTACTAATACATCCGAATTTTTATAATTTAGAATCTCTGATTTGATTAAATGATCCAGTATATTATTAACGTGTTTGGAATATGGCTCGAAATCTAAGGCATATGCCTCAGAAAAATAATGTTTCATATCAACAATAATATCTTCATCAGATTCTGCCATGAATTAATTACATTTTAATTAATTTATGATTATGTTATCGTTTTGATATTTAAGGATCTGGTGAGATACCCTGGTTTATACACTTAATAAAATGAGAGTCAATCATAGAATAAGTATATGATGTATAAAGTATAACTATAATAGTCAAAATTTGAGAGTTAGTCTCAAAGAAAAAGATTTATCATATCATAAATTATATTTAATGTCAGAGAGGAGTTGAAGCAGATTGACCGAAGCACACAAAAATCCACTTTCAAATGAGTTTAAAGTGGCATGTGAAATCTACAAAGCGGAATCTCTTGGAGAATCCATTTGGTTCACTAGATTGGTGGAACGATTAGATGGTAAAGTAAGTAAAAATACCATCTCTAACGCTATAGATACACTTTTCGATTGGGGAATCATCAGAGGGGAATATGGTCCCACTGATACGGGACGTGCTGGAAGACTGTTCCAAATAAGTAATGAGCACATAAGCAGAATAAAAGATCTGTATGAACATTATTGGAAAGATTAAATAATTTATATAATATTGAACTAAAATGGAAATCCCCAATTATATTTTTGTTGAATACTCATCAGATACAAAATATCTAATCGATGCTTTTGATAATTATTCAACTCAATTTTTGACATTCATTCCCAGGAAACTCCCAGAATATTCATCACATGGTGTTGATCACACTCTAAGGATTATCAATAAAAATATTAATCTCTTTCTTGGGGCGTGGGGTATAATATTAAATCAGGATGAAGGTTTATTGTTATATCTTGCCGCATGGGTTCATGATATAGGTTGTATTATTAGTCGTGAGGACCATGCATCGGCATCAATTAAACTCATGCAAAAATCTAAGTTATTAGACCCATTTCCTGAAAAGTACGTATTTTGTTTAAAGCATATAATATTAGCTCATAGGAAAAGTTATTCTCTTATAGATGTTCCAGACGAATGTGATAACGTTCGACTAAGAATGATTTGTGCCATATTTCGTTTGATGGATGCATGTGATATTACGCGTCAAAGATGTCCTAGTGCCGTATATGATATAATCAAATTAGAATTAGGGGATGAGTCAAATGAAATATGGAAAGCACACATGAATATCAAAGATTTGATTTATCATAAACCTAACATAATCATTTATGTCGATGATATAAATATATCAAAATCACTTGTTGATAACTTAAATTGCGAGATTATTACCATAAAAAGTACATTTGAAGAGAATAATCTTATAGTACCAACTATCATTGTTGATATAGATCCAAAAAATTAGCCACATTTATCCCTCCCCTACATCAGCGGATAGCTCGCTCAAACGATCCTCCCCTCCGCCTTGATATTGCCCCGTACCCCTTTTCGTGCATTTCGTTGACTTTTGCATATTTCGTGTGGGGGAAGGAGAGGGTGGGATAGTTGTGACACCCAAGTGATATTATTTTTTTCGTGTTTTCGTGTGATGAACGGGATGGACGCTGAAAGCGGACGACCTTAGCCGAGGCGGGCCGACCCGTAGGGGCGGGCTTGCGAGCTGGATACCCCCAACACGGGGTTCTTTTTTCATAGGCATTACGCAGTGCGGTCTCAAAAAAAAAGAACCGGATCAGAGCCGGTCGCCGACATTCAGATAATGACCGTTCACGATCTCAAAGCCCGGCATCTCGCGTTTTCCTTCGGGTTTTGCTGAAAGTATGCAGACCGCTCCTTTCCCCGTCATCACCACCGGCCCCTTCTTTTTGATCAGATCGACGATCTCCCCGGGAACGCCGGCATAATCCCCCGGCACCTTCTCTGACCGGTAGATCTTCAGAAGCTTGCCGTCAGGAAGCCGGGTGTTTGCTCCGGGGATCGGGGAAAGCCCGCGGATCCTGTTATGGACCTCGGCCGCCGGCAAAGACCAGTCGATCACACACTCCTCTTTCGAAATAGACGGAGCAACGGTCACCATCGCCTCATCCTGAGGAGTTTTGGTCACCTCTCCCGATGCGATCAGACCAAGCGCCTCGACAAGCGCTTCCGCCCCGAGCTCTGCCAGACGGTCATGCACCTCGCCGTAAGTTTCGTTTTCGCCCAGAGGGATCGATTTTCTCAGGATCACATCACCCGCATCCAGACGCGAAGCCACATACATGATCGAGACCCCGGTCTCCGGGTCCCCGTTCAAAACGGAATACTGCATCGGAGCAGCCCCCCGGTACTTCGGCAGAAGCGACCCGTGCAGATTTATCGTATTGTGTTTCGGGAGATCGATGATCGCATCCGGGATCATCATCCCGAATGCCACAACGACCGAAATATCCGGGGAAAGAGCCTTCAGCTGTTCAAACAGAGCCGGATCCTTCATATCCTCCGGCTGAAACACCGGGATCCCGTGTTCGAGGGCGAACATCTTCACCGGCGAGAACTCGATCTTATTTCCTCTCCGGTTCGGTTTATCTGCCCGGGTCAGGATCCCGACGATCTCATGCTCTCCAAAAACCGCACGAAGAGAAGGGAGGGCATACTCCGGTGTCCCCATAAAAAGGACACGCATTTACGCCTCCTTTCGGCTCAGATCCTCAAGCTGCTTTGCGATCATCTTTTTTGCTATCGGTGCGATCTTATCGACAAACAAGATCCCCTCAAGATGATCGTATTCGTGCATGAAGACCCGGGCAGGATAATCTTTGAGCTCCTCTTCGACCAGTTCTCCGGCTTCATTCGTATATCTGACCGTGATCCTTCTGGGACGGCGGACTTTTTTATGGATACCGGGAACGGAAAGACAGCCTTCCTCCATATCCGCAAAGGCATTGCCGGTTTTCAGGATCTCCGGGTTGATAACTCTGCGGACTTTGTCTCCCGGATCCATCACAAAAAATCGTTTCCCTATCCCGACCTGCGGAGCTGCAAGTCCGACTCCGCGGTGTTCTTTGAGCATCGGGATCATCTCGTCAAGAATGGCTAAAAGTTCAGGGGTTATGGCATCAACGGGCTCGGCGGGTTTGGCTAACACCGCTTTTCCGTATATCTGAATCTGCATTATTTATCATGTTGGATTTTTTGACAGATGAATCTGACTGAAGAAACGGCCGGGTCGAAAGACTGAAGCGGACTAAGGATACAAAAAGCTGCAGAAAGAGCAGACTAAAAAAATGATGTGTTTAGACAGAGTGTCTAAACAGTATTAGAACCGGTTCCGTGGGGTCCGGTGTTTTGGAAGGCATTCCTGACAGTAGACTGGTCTGCCTTCTGTTGGCTTGAACGGCACTTCACATTCTTTTCCACAGTCTGAGCAGACTGTTTTGGTCATTTCGCGTGGGCCGTCGTTAAACTGGCGTGGTGCGCCAAAATTATTTCTTCTTTCCATGATAGGATTTCCTTTGAGCAATAATGCTCACGAAAAAAACAATGAGACAAAAAAGTCTTACTGATATTTCCCACAGATAACTGCGACTCTTTATACGCCTCACAGGGATATATACTTGTGTATCGTAGAAGAGAACGCGGCCGGGCGTTTTGATTGAAAAGCCGGTCTGGTTTTCAGATCCGGGCAGGAAAACGGAGCCGGGAAGTAAATGGGAGATAAACCCGGATCACGTTTCGGCGGAGAACCTCCTTATCCGCCGGCTGCCGGCGGGAACAGGGCGATCAGGTCGCCTTCATCAAGGGAGGTGTCGAGACCGGTAATAAAATGGATGTTTCTGCCGTTTTTGAGGATGTTCACAAAGTCCCGGAGAGTATCCGGAGCGGAAAACATCAGATCATACAATCCTTCGTATCGCGCGGTCAGATCAGAAAGAAGCGTGCGGACGGTCGTGCCTTTCGGAAACTCAAGTTCGAGCTGCATATCCATGACCTCGCGAAACGTGGCAAATGCTTTTACCGTGATCTTCATGATACGATCCTCCGGGCGTCCGGCTCCCCCTCTGAAAAACCGCAGTCGGCGCAGTCGGGAGAACTGACGATCTCAATCGACTCTGACTCGCCCAAAAGCCCGTCCCAGAGCAGCAGGCGGTTTTGCAGAAGCTTTCCGGTACCGGTGAGATATTTGAGCGCCTCGTTTGCCTCGATGGAGCCGATGACCCCGCAGGTCACGCCAATGATAACCTTCTTTTCCCAGGCCGGATCGGTCGGAACAAGGCAGCGCAGACATGGAGTGATCCCCGGGATAAGCGTTGTCACCTGTCCGTAGAATCCGTTCACGGCTCCGTGAATGAACGGGATTTTTTCATCGAGACCGGCCCGGTTCAAAACGTAGCGGGCGGCAAAGTTGTCCATCCCGTCAATGATCAGATCCATCCCGCGGACGAGGCTCCCAACCGACTTCTCATCGATATGCCGGCAGACCGCCTCCACTTCGATACCGCTGTTGAGGGCATGGATCGTTTTTTCGGCTGCTTCGACCTTGCATATGCCGATATCGGTTTCATGATACAGGATCTGCCGGTTGAGGTTGGAACGCTCGACGGCGTCCTCATCAGCGATCCGGATATATCCGACGCCTGCTGAGGCGAGGTACATCGCGATCGCTGAACCAAGACCTCCCGCCCCGGCAAGAAGGATACGGGCGTTCTTAAGTTTTTTCTGCCCCTCTTTCCCAAAAAGAGGTGTCTGCCTCAGGTACCGGACGTCCGAAGACGAAGATTCTGCCGACATTTCAGGACCTTCAAATGTGGACTGCCGCTTTATACAAGCCCCAGTTCCCTGAGCTTTTCCTTTTTCGGGATCCCTTCCGCATCCCAGCCTCTAAGATCATAATACTCATCGAGCATTTCAGGCACCCGGGAAACCTGACCTGCAGGGGCTCCCTCTTTTAAGGGCTCGGTCAAAAGCCTTTCCGGCAGGGTATCGTCTTTGCGGGAAAATCCGCGTTTGACATTATAGAGCTTCTGGAGATTCCAGATCCGTTCGCCGATCTTCAAAAGTTCGCCGGCGTCGATCTTCATTCCGGTTGCTGCAGTAATGAGATCCGCGTAATCCTCGGCCCCGAGAGCAAAGGAGGTAAAAAGACACATGCCCGTTGCATCGATGGCGGCTGTCAGATCCTGGAAGGTCTTGACCAACTGCGGTTTTCCCTCGATCAGATACGGATCGATCTTTTTCGGCGCCCCGAGGATCTCCGGAGAGATCAGGTACGCATAGACATGATCTCCTCCGCGAACCGAGGTCGCTGCTGCAAGCCCGTATCCCTGGATCCCCCGGGGATCATATGCCGGCAGTTCCTGCTTTTTCGAGCTCATGGAAAACTCAGGATGGCCGTATTTCGTCGCAAACCGGAAGGATCCTTCGGCAAGTTCATCGCCGATCCCTTCGCGCAGGGCGATCTGCTCCACGAGTTTCAGCATGCCTTTTGCATCGCCGAACCGGATCGGATGGTCGACATA
Source organism: Methanocorpusculum sp. (assembly GCA_034932965.1). GTDB lineage: Archaea > Halobacteriota > Methanomicrobia > Methanomicrobiales > Methanocorpusculaceae > Methanocorpusculum. The sequence goes on along the minus strand of JAYFOG010000005.1, from coordinate 58,814 downwards.
TCCTTTCCCGGCCATCTCCATCAGACAGGCGATCGTTGTCGGTGCAGAGATCGCATCAAGTCCGTACTCGTTGCAGATATTGTTTGCCCGGGCGATCATTTTGAGATCGTCGACCCCGCAGCCGGGACCAAATGCCCAGTCGGGTTCGTACTCCGGCCCCTCGCCGGACTCGCCGTCGAACTCATGGACCCTTCCGCACTGAACGATACAGGCATAACATCCTTTGGGTTTTTTGAGGATCGTCTTTGCCATCGTCTCGCCGGAGATCTTATCCGCCTCCGGGAAGTGGGCGGTCTGGAAGTTCCGGGTCGGAAGAAGATAGTTTTCATTAAGGATGTTGACGAGAACTGCCGTTCCGTAATCATGCAGACCTTTGGCGATCCCGTTCTCCTGGATCATCGCAGTGATCCGCTCCTTGACCTCTTTGACCTTTTCGGGATCCGCCGGTTTGATGGGCTGATCACCCCTTGCCGCGATCGCTTTCAGATTCTTCGACCCCATGACTGCCCCGACACCGCCTCTGCCGGCTGCCCGGGTCTTTTCATTGATGATGCAGGACATCAGCACAAGGTTTTCGCCTGCCGGGCCGATGCAGGAAACGCGAACACTCGGGTCCTTGAGCTCATCTACTATCGCGTCGGTGGTTTCACCAGTGGTTTTACCCCAGAGATGCGAAGCATCCCGAAGTTCGGCCTTTCCATTGTCGAGGAAGAGGTATACCGGTTTTTCCGATCTGCCGGAGATGACGGCCGCATCGAATCCGGCTTTCTTCAGTTTCCAGCCGAATACGCCTCCGCTGTTTGCGCTCATGGCAAGTCCCGTCAATGGAGCGATCGTCGAGACCTCATACCTGCTCCCAAGGGGGATCCCGGTCCCGGTCAGCGGTCCTGCTGCAAAGACAAGAATGTTTTTATCACTCAACGGATCGGTCTTCGGATCAACCATGTCGGTCAGGATGCGTATGCCAAAACCCCGGCCGCCAAGATAGTTCAGCTTCAGTTCCGGCGGCGTTGGTTTGATTGATATTGTCCCTGCCGAAAGGTCGACATAGACCATGTTTCCTGCGTATCCGTCCATAATAATTACCAAACAGTTACTTCGTGGCCATAATGCATAAAGGTATGAGTAGGGGATAATTTTCGCAGATGGATCAGAGCCGTTATTGCCTGAGAGCCCGGGAAATGTCCTCTGACAAGCTTCAGGATCAGTCAGAATATCTCTGTTCGGCCCATACACGCATCAAGGAAACCTGCCAAGAGAAGAAACCGCCGGCACACAAAACCCCTTATGTATAACGACGACCAATAGTTACCCACATATTGAGTGAGGGAAAACTCGTGAAAGAAATACAAGAAAGCTATGTACCCGCCGTTGTCGAAAACGACGTCCGGGAGTACTGGAAAACAAACAATACCTATCGTGAGACACGCAAACTTCACGAATCGGGCCAGCCGTGGTTCTTTGTCGACGGTCCGCCCTACACCACCGGATACATCCATCTCGGGACCGCCTGGAACAAGATCTTAAAAGACGCCATCCTCAGATACCACTCAATGACCGGTCAGCATATCATCGAACGTGCCGGTTACGATATGCACGGACTCCCGATCGAGGTCAAAGTCGAGGAGAAGCTCGGATTCAAAAATAAGGCAGATATCGAAAAGTACGGTGTTGCAAAGTTCATCGAAGAGTGCCGCGAGTTCGCTCTCACCCACAAAGACCTGATGAGCGAGCAGTTCAAAAACCTCGGGACCTGGATGGACTTCGACGACCCTTACCAGACGGTCGATAAAGGATACATCGAAGCTGCCTGGTACACCCTCAAACGCTGCGAAGAGGAGAAGATGCTCGAACGCGGATCCAGGGTCGTCAACTGGTGTCCCCGCTGCGGAACGGCCATCGCCGACGCCGAAGTCGAGTACTGGGACGAGACCGATCCCTCGATCTTCGTCAAATTCCCGATCCAGGGAGCCGAGAACGAGTACCTCGTCATCTGGACCACGACCCCGTGGACCCTTCCCGCCAACGTGGCAGTTGCCGTTGGAAAGAACTTTGTCTACGCAAAATGCCATGCAGTAAAAGACGGAAAGACCGAAGATCTCTGGATCGCAAAAGACCTCGCCGAGCAGATCCTCAAATACGGAAAATATCAGGACTACTCCATCATTGAAACAAAGACCGGAGCCGAACTCGCCGGAACAAAATACACTTCTCCCCTCGCTTCTTTCGTTCCCATTCAGGAAAAGATCGAGCACCGGATCGTCATCGCCGATTACGTAGCGATGGAAAACACCGGAATGGTCCATATCGCTCCGGGTCACGGCTGGGACGATTACCTCGTCGGTCTGAAAGAAGACCTCGCGATCGTCTGCCCGGTGGACGGAAACGGAAACTTCACCGATGATGCCGGTGTCTTTGCCGGAAAATACGTCAAGGCGCCAGAAACAAATCAGGAGGTCATCGACGTCTTAGGAGACGCCATGCTTGCAGTCCGGAAGATCACTCACCGGTACGGACACTGCTGGAGATGCAAGACCCCGATCATCTACCGGGCAACTTCCCAGTGGTTCCTGAAAGCAAAGGATGTCAGGGAGAAGATGCTCGAAGAGATCTCCAAAGAGGTCACCTGGTTCCCTGAATGGGCAGGCTCCGCCAGATTCCATGACTGGATCGAAGAGGCACGCGACTGGTGTATCTCCCGGCAGAGATACTGGGGTATCCCGATCCCGGTCTGGGTCTGTCCGATCTGTAATAAATACCATGTCGTCGGCAGATACGCAGAGCTCGAAGAGCTTTCCGGTCAGAAGATGACCGATCCCCACCGGCCGTACGTCGATGACATCACGATCCCCTGCGAATGCGGAGGAACGATGAAACGGATCCCGGACATCTTCGATGTCTGGTATGATTCGGGCATCGCTTCCTGGGCGACCCTCCGGTTCCCGGAAAAGACCGAAGACTTCGGCAAATACTGGCCGGCAGATTTCATCCTCGAAGGACAGGATCAGACCCGCGGATGGTTCTACTCCCAGCTCGCCCTTTCCACGATCGCATTTGGAAGATCCCCGTACAAATCCGTACTCATGCATGGTTTCGCTCTTGACGCGAACGGCAAAAAGATGAGTAAAAGTCTCGGGAACGTTATCGCCCCCGAAGACGTGATCAAACAGTTCGGTGTGGACGTTATGCGCCAGTACATCCTTTCGGCGAATGCCCCCTGGGACGATATGCGCTTCTCGCTTGAAGGCGTCAAGACGAACCACCGGATGTTCAATGTTCTCTGGAACGTCTACAAGTTCCCGCTGCCGTACATGGCGCTCGACGGCTACAAGCCGGCGGAAAAAGACGGCGTCTGGGATCCGTCAGCAGTAGAAGACCGGATCAAAGAGTTCGGCAGAGAAGACCGCTGGCTGATCTCACGCGTGAACTCTCTTGCGGAACAGGTGACCAAAGAGATGGAGGTCTGCAGTCTTCACCGGGCGACCCGGCCGATCAGCACCTTCGTCCTCGATGAACTGTCCCGCTGGTACGTCCAGCTGGTCAGACCGAGAATGTGGCTCGAAGAGGAGTCGGTCTCGAAGATGCAGGCATACGACACTATGTATTATGTTCTGCGCAGACTCATCACCATATTCGCTCCGTTCGCTCCCCACATCACGGAATGCATGTACCAGAACCTGAAGTGCGTTGGCGACCCGGCTTCGGTCCATATGGCCGGCTGGTTCTGCGGAAACGATTCGCTGCGTGACCCGGTCCTCGAAGAGGAGATGGAGATCGTGCAGGAGTTCGACGAAGCAGTGGCAAATGCCCGCCAGAACGGAAAACGCAAAGGACGCTGGCCGGTCGGCGAGATCGTTGTCGCGACCGATTCGGACAAGATCGCTGCCGCCGTCTCCGCAATGAACGATATGTGCTGCGACCGGGCAAATGCCAGGTCCGTTACGGTCGTGAAAGGGATCTGGGACAAACTCGACTGGACCGCGGTCCCGGTGATGAAAGTCATCGGCAGACAGTTCGGCAGGGACGGACCCAAAGTCAAGGCATTCATCGAAGAGTCAAACGGCACGACACTCAAAGCCTCGCTCCTCGCTGACAAAAAAGTCATTATGGAAAAGGACGGATTCACCGCCGAACTGACCGATGAGCACATGACCTTCGAAGAGAAGATGCCGGAAAACATCTTCTCTTCGCCGATCGAGGAGGGTATGGTCTACGTTGATGTGACCCTCACCCCGGAACTCGAAGCCGAAGGATACTCACGCGAAGTCATCCGCCGGATCCAGGAGATGAGAAAACAGGCCGGTCTCGCCGTCGATGCAAAGATCAAAGCAGAGGTCGTCATCGATGATGCACGGATCATGCCGCTTGTGGATTCACAGCATGATGTCATCGGGGCCGAGGTCAGGGCAAGCTGTCTGAAGATCAGACTGCCGGACGGGGAACCCTGCAAATGCGGAGCTGCCGAAAAGGCCGATCTTTCCATGGACTGGGAGATCGATGATCTCAAGGTCAGGATCAGCATAGCCCTGACCAACTGACACCCCTTTTTTCTCTGTGCAATACTAAAACACTTATCCCATCACGACCTATTCAGAATAGAGAAGGGATATTCTGTGAGCACAGTAGTCGTATATAAATCGAAGTACGGATCCGCGAAACGGTATGCCGAGTGGATCGCTGAAGAGCTTGGTGCCGACCTGAGAAATGCCGATGAGACGGAGGTAAAAGATCTCGCCCCCTACGACACGGTCATTTACGGTGCAGGGATCTACATCGGCTGTATTGCCGGAATTGCCCTGATAGCGAATAATTTCAGGCAGCTGAAGAACAAATCGGTGATCGTTTTCACCGTCGGCGTCACCGATCCTGAGGAAAAACGGCGGACGGAGGATCTTCTGCTCAAAAACTTCACTCCCGAGATGATGAAAAAGATCCGTGTCTTCCATCTCAGGGGAGCGCTCGATTACAACAAACTCGGGCTGGTCTACAAACTGATGATGAAAAAGGAGAAGATCGAAGAGGTGGATGAGGTGAGAAAAGAGGAGCTCCTACCCCTGTTTGCCTATCTGGATTCGCCGAAGACAAAAACTGTCGCTCCGATCCTCCCGGCCGAAGGCAGCACGAAGATCTACGACACGCCAAGGCTCACCATCGAGACACGGCACGTGCATCTCCCGAACGGAAAGGACAGAAACTATCTCTTCGTCCAGCCGGTCCCGGCGGTCTGCATTCTCCCAACCGATGAGGAGCATGTGTATCTGATCAGACAGTACCGTGCAGTGATCAATGAGTATATCCTGGAAGTTCCCGCAGGCGGCATGGATCATGCCGGTGAAACGCCTCTGCAGTGTGCAAAACGCGAACTGGCTGAGGAGGCGAGGTTTTCGGCAAAAGAGTTTGTGCCGAGAGGCCATATCTACTCGACGCCGGGATTCTGCACCGAAAAACTCTGGCTGTTTGAGGCACGGGGGCTCAACCCGTGTGAGGACTGTGCCCGAGATGAGGATGAGATCATCGATGTGGTCCAGGTCAAAAAGAATGAAGTTTTTGGCATGATCGCCCGCGGAGAGATCGTGGACGCAAAGACGATCGCGCTTCTGACACGGGTGCTGGCGAAGGTTAATACTGACTGAATAGAAATATAATAAGTCATCCATGAATATCAAAAATGCAATCATTTACCTGCTTTTTGATCAGAAACAGTTCTTTGCGGAGTGCCCCAAAGGTCTCCTGATACCTGTACTGATCACTCTCCTCTATACTCTGCTCTCGATCGTTTTCATCCTCCCGGCCGATCCGTTGATCGCGATCCTCACGGTGATCGGAGGGGTGATCGGCGTCTTTGTCTCCTGGGCAGTCGTCGCCGGACTGTTCCTTGCCGGCGTAAAAATCATCGGCTATGCGAAATGCACGTATAAGGAGATGCTCGCCGTGACCGGCTATGCCTCGGCGATCCTGGCGATCGGAGCGCTGCTGACCGGAGCTGTCGGTCTGATCGGGACCGTGGATACCCTGATGAGCCTTGCAGTTCAGGGAGCCCTGATGTTCTGGTGTATCCCTGTCTGGATCTTTGGGATCGCATCGATCACCGAACTCGCGCCAAACAAGGTGTTCACCTGCATTCTTGTCCCCATGATCCTGATGATCGTTATGAGCGTCGTGTCGTATATTTTGACGGCTTCTCTGACTGACAGCGCTGCAGTCTACACCGATTCAGGATCGGCAGCTGAATTCAAGATGAGCCGGATCTGATCCCAATCTTTTTTTTACAGCATATCTTTCAGATGTTTATCCTCGCCCGTCTCCGTCAGGATCTCCTGAGCCACCGGATCGAGAGCCAGAAGCAGATTGGGCATCAGCGTGTATGCAGGGAACCGGTAGAAGAACTCCTGGACCATCAGTTTGTTCATGATAAACAGCAGGAACTCGCGCTTCAGTTCCGGCAGATCCGCAGTCTCTGCCCGGTCCACCCGGGGCAGAAGATCGTCCTTTAAAACCGAAAGATGATGCTCATTGAGCGTATTCATCAGTTTCCGGCTCTCGACACCCTGGAAATACCGCAGGATCAGACCCTGGGTGATCAGGATAAGGGCGAGAAGAAGAGGATACTGCCCGGAAACAAGGGAGATATCACGCAGAAACTGACCAAGCGTCATACCCGGGAAAAACATCGCCCCTACGATAATAAGACAGGTGAAAATGCAGAATATCCCGACATACAGCCAGGCTTTCAGATTTCTGACATCGAAGATATCCGCACCCGGAAGAGGTTTCCCGACAAAAAATCCCGGCGTTCCCGGTTTTGCCGCAGTGACCCTTGAATAAAAGATCAGGATCACGCCGATCTGGACAACAAGCAGGAAAAACATCAGCCAGTCGATGATATCGAAAAGTTTCATCACGACCGCACAGAGAAGATCGATCAGATACAGGATCGTAAACCCTTTTACGAGCGGTTTGGTGTTGATGAGAAAAGCGTTCCAGAAAAATTCCACCAGGGTCAGCGGATTTCTCCGGACGGTCCGGAGGATATTTGCGAGCCGAAGGAACTCCAGCACATACACCCGGAATTTTTTATCGAAGATGCTGATCTTTGCATCCGAGCCGATGGAAGGGATCATCATCAAAAAGAAGTAGAACATGTAGAGATAGAAGCTTCCTTCGATCCAGAGGATAAGGACCTGTCCGGGGTTATTGGAGGATATCACAAAAGCCGCCGCCGCAATGATAAACAAAACAAGCGGGATGAGGATCAGATACTTGGAACGGGCAAGCCGGTGTCTGCCGTCCTCGAGCAGCTTTGCATACTCCTCTTCCACCCGGATCTGGTTTTTTATCCGGGTGATGAACTCATCTTTCTCATACATGGGATTTCTACTTTGTATGTCTGAAACAGTGATAATCCTATTCTTACGTTTTCAATGAGAAACAAGTATCTCATATCAAGGGAGCAGAAACAGTTTTTCCAAAAGGATTTGGAACATCTGAGCTCCATCCTGATCAGCCAAAAGACGAGACACAGGCTCTCGAAATCTGTATCACGCAAAAACAGAGGGATATTATTGAAGAGCGGCGCAAAGCACTCAATATAGAGTGAGAGACCTGCCTTGCCCGCATAATTGCCCGCGGATTTTCCGCGGTCGCTGCCGACGGGCAAGGTCTGTACCTCCGGACAGAAAACGGATCACATCTGCATTTTCTTTTTTATGCCTGGACTTACGCGGTGTGATCTTAACCAAAAAAATAGTTACTCTTTTCTCGGTGCCGGGCAGGCTCCGTAATCATGTCTCTTTATTCTCCTAAGAGAGAGCCAGAAGAAGACCGAGACGATGCTCACGGTAAGCAGGGGTGCGAGCCAGATCGGCAGTTCCAGACCGAATCCTTCCGAGCACATGACGATACCCAGACAGAATATCGAGTACATCGCTCCGTTCTTGAGATACGCATATTTCCGGATGCTGTCGACATTTCGAATCGTCAGTTCACGAACAACCAATGCCCCGATACCGTTTCCAATCAGGATAAGGGGTACCGACATCGTGAATGCGAATGCCCCGACAACGCCGTCGATGGAAAACGTCGCGTCGATAACTTCGAGAAGCATCAGTTTGCTGATTTCGGACTTGTGTCCCGTTTCATTTGGATCAACCGTTCCTTTCTCAAGCTCCAGCGACTTTGCGTCTGCAAACAGTCGAAATCCCTGCATGATAAAAAAGATCGCAGATCCAGCCACTGCTGCGACGGCGAGGAACGGATTTATCTGAACGGTAAAGTAAACAAGTGCCAGAAGAATAATCGCGGCTGCCGCATAAAACCAGGGTCCTGTTCTGGAAAAAGCGAGTTCTCCCGGCACAATACAGTTCTTCTGCTCCACCATAAACCAGTGCAGAAACAGAAAAATCATAAACACTCCGCCCGCGAGAAGGAGGAACGGAGCGCTATGTTCGATCGCGAGAGCCGCCGTCTCATCCCCGGAAAAAGTCGCGGTAAGAGCTCCAATCGGACCAAGCGATGGGGCCGATGCCCAGATAATGGCCCAGGGAAGAAGCCCTCTGACACCGAACACCGCGATGATAAGACCCCAGGTAAGGAACCAGCGCCGCGCCCAGGCCTTCATCGTCGATAAAATATCCGCGTTGATGATGGCATTATCTATGCTTGCAACGGTTTCGAAGGCAACAAGGCCGATGATGACCACTACGGCGTAGAGAATATCCATGAAAAGTACACTGTATTCGACGTAGCGGAATATAAACATGTGTTGTTGCCGGCACACAGATTTTATGGGGTGCCGCGGCCAATGTATGGTACTCTCTCCATGGACATCTTCTCACGTTCCCCCTCCTCCGCCAAAATATTTATTGAAGATACGGTCGCCGCTCTTCTCCTTGCAGAGACGAATCAGACCGCTGCCGGGATCATCGGCAGAGCTCTGTCGGCCTACACGGTTTTTGATCTGCAGTACATCGGCGGATATCTGAAACGTGAGGCCGACCGCCTCCCCGATCCGTACCGCCGGTTGTACAAACCATACTGTATGGACCTCTTTGACCAGTACCATTCCTTCATGCAGGAGTACAGACCCGGGATCGTCTGTCATGGTCCGCTTCCGGATATCGATCTCTGGAAAAAATACTGGACGGATGTCCCCGAATACTGTTATCAGGACACTGCCCCTTCCAAGGATCCCCGGCCGGCCCAGAACCATCCCTTGTCAAAATTCTTCTATCGTCTGGTGTTTGCCTACGTGATGTTTGTAAAAGGGGGCTGCGGTCATCCCGTCGGGATGCCTTTCCCCGGCGGACTCAAGATCCGTCAGGCGGGAGACATTGTTTACTGCCCGATCCGCGACCGGGAAAAGGATCTTCCTCAGGCGTTATGTAATTTCTGTCCGGCAAAACAGGACCCGGATTACTGAGATCCGGGCCGCTCAAGAGAAATTCTTTTTAGTAATACAACCTAAATCAAGATACTTATGTTGGAAGAACTCGTATCCACCATCGAATTTCAGATGAGTCTGCTGTTGTTCGTTGCGCTGGGAGGTTATCTTCTCGCGACACGGATCCACCAGTCCGCAGTCATCGGCGAGATCCTGGTTGGTTTGATCGTCGGTCCAAGTGTTCTGGGACTTATCACCTATACGGACTTTGTCCAGAGTCTTGCCGGCCTTGGCGCAATAATTCTTTTGTTTGTGATCGGATTCGAGTTTGAACTGCGCGATATCACCAATTGGCGATATATTGTCATTGCTCTGTGCGGTGTCATTGTCCCGTGGATCGGGGGATACTTCACCGCGGTCTTTTTCGGCATGGATTTTTACAGTGCCATTTTCATAGGGACGGCTTTGACTGCGACCAGTATCGCGATCACGGCAAATGTTCTGCGCGAAATGGGAAAACTCCATCAGCCGTTTGCCAAGGCGATCATCGGTGCTGCGGTCATTGATGATATCTTAAGTTTGATCGTGCTGTCGATCTGTACCGATCTTGCGGCGACCGGAGAACTGATCCCCCTCTCGGTCGGCATCACGGTCATCAAAGCGTTTGCCTTCGTTATCATAGCTGCTGTTCTCGGCGTCAAGTTCATCCCCACACTCATTACCAAAATGGATGGAACCAAGATCGCACGGCAGTTCCCGGAGTTCGTTTTCATCTTTGCGATGATGATCGCTTTCTTCTACGCAATGATGGCCGAGGCAGTTGGAATTTCTGCGATCGTCGGCGCATTCCTTGCCGGTATCTGCGTGAACAGGGTGAGTCTGAAACATAGTATGGATATCAAACTGGGCGCCGAGTATCTGTATATCATATTCGCGGCGATCTTCTTCGTGTCCCTTGGTATCATCGCCGATCTGCGGTATCTGACTCCGGATATGATCCTGTTTATCGTGATCCTGACGATCGTCGCCGTTATCACGAAAGTTGTCGGCTGCGGTCTTCCGGCGAAACTTGCAGGTATGGGCTGGAAGGATTCAGCAGTGATCGGGATTGGGATGACGCCCCGGGGAGAAGTTGCAATGATAGTCGGACTTATTGCTCTCAACCATTTCCAGGAGATGGCAGCAAAAGCCGCGGATCCTCTCGAGGCCGAACATCTGATTCAGTTAGGAAACGAGCTGTTTATCGCGATCGTGGTGATATCGTTAGTGACGACGGTGATCGTTCCTCTGGTCTACAAGGGTTTCTTCTTTAGAGGCGAGAAACCCAAGTCTCTTGTATGTGAGCAGGAACCGGAGGGTTAATTTCTTCTTTTTTTCCGGTCGCCTGATTTTTTTACCGGCGGGAGGCCTTTATTCGGCACAAGATCGCCGATCAGGTCACTTCTGCCTGCCTTCAGCAGGCCGGAGATGACATAATCATACTGTTTTGGATCCTTCCATTGAAGAAGGGCCCTCTGGATCCGTTTCTCATCGCCGAGAGGCACATGGACTTTTTTCCCGGTGAGGGGGTTCAGACCGGTGTAGTACATCGCCGTAGAGAGGGTCATCGGGACCGGGGTGAAGTCCTGGACCTGTTCGGTGTACATGCCCTTCTCCCTGAGATAGAGGGCAAGGGTCACCATATCGTCTATCCGGCATCCCGGATGAGACGACATAAGATAGGGAACGAGATACTGACGTTTCGGTTTGTCTTTTTGAAGAGCGTCGAAACGTTTGCAGAATGCATCGAAGGCCGCTTTTCCCGGTTTGTTCATCAGCTGGGTCACCCGGTCGCTGATATGTTCGGGGGCGACTTTGAGGTGGCCGGAGATGTGGCGGTCAGTCAGCTCTTTGAGATATCTGTCCCCTTCTTCGGTATTTGGAACAAGGTCGTATCTTATCCCTGAGCTGATGAACACATGTTTGACTTTTCGAACCGCCGATACGTGTCTCAGGAGAGAAAGCTGTTCTTCTGTATCCATTTTCAGTGAGGGACAGGTCGTACAGTTTTTTTCGAGGCACGGACCGTTCTTCTCCCATTTTGCGCAATGACTGGCGTACATATTCGCCGAAGGTCCGCCAAGGTCCGTGATCGTCCCTTTGAACTCCGGCATTTTTGCGATCCTCTCAACTTCTCTCAGGATCGAAGCTTCGCTTCGTGAAACGATCTCCTTTCCCTGATGATGGGTTATGGCGCAGAATGAGCAGGCGCCGAAGCAGCCGCGATGGGTAGTGACGGAGAACTGGATCGGGGTGAGGGCCGGGATGGGCTCTTTGTATGCAGGGTGCTGTTTTCTGGCGTAAGGGAGTTCGTAAATGATATCGAGTTCTTCCGTGGTAAGCGGCCTCGCCGGCGGGTTCTGGACGATGACGGTCTTCGGGTGGGGCTGGATCAGGGTGTCTTTGGAGAGATACTGGATCTTAAACGCTTCAGCATAGATCTCCTTTTTAACGACGTCCGGATATCCCGGAAGTACGGTTCCGGCCGGCGGATCTTCCCGGAACGCTGCTATACTCATCGTATAGCAGGTGCCTTTGACGTCTGTCAGGTCTTTCGCGCTTTCACCGTTTTTCAGGCGGGAGGCGATCTCGATCATCTGGAGTTCACCCATGCCGTAGACGAGAAGAGATGCCGGAGCATCGGCAAGAATTCCCTGCTTGACGGTGTCGCTCCAGTAGTCATAATGGGCAAAACGTCTGAGACTTGCTTCTATTCCTCCGATGATTATCGGGGTGTCTTTGAACAGGCGATGAAGGATATTTGTGTAAACAAGCGTTGTTTTTTCCGGGCGGGTGGGGTTTCCCCCGGGTGAGTATGCATCGTCATGTCGGCGTCGGAGTGCCGGGGTGTAGGCGCTGACCATGGGATCGACGGCTCCGGGAAGTACGGCAAAGAAGAGGTTTGGTTTTCCGTACTGCATGAAGTCGGCCCCTTCCCGGTCTTTCCAGTCAGGCTGACTGATTATGGCGACGGAGAATCCTGCATTGATCAGTGTCCGTCCGAGAAGTGCGCAGGCAAACGACGGATGATCAACATAAGCGTCGGCTGATACAAGAATGATATCCGGGGTTTTTTTCCCGGTATTTTTGAACTCCTCTGCTGTTATTGGAATATAGTGAGGCTGGTCGCCGGTGTGTCCGGTGGTGATTGAAGGCATGCTTATCCGTATGATGGGCGCTTTACGGAGATTAAGGTTCACGCGATATGTCTACGTTCAGAATGTATATATAGGAAAATGAATGATATACCAATTAATGAAGCATCGGTGATACTGATTCTTCAGGACACAGAAAACACAGATTTTCCCATATAGAACCATACACACACCAGCAGACCCCGGATCCGATCCACACCATCAAAAAGATCCGGGGAGTTTTTTTTCATTTTATCCGGCTTTGTCCTATTTATCCGGCAAACGGAAACTATATATTACATTATGTAAAATAGATTATACGCTGAAGTGCGGGCCGAACGGTTTCGTTCTCCTGTTCTTCAGTACACACAACAGGAAAAGCAGAATCAGATTTTTTCTCATACCACCATACCAGGATGCCCGCCCTATTCCCACACACAACGGGCGGGTGTTCATATTTTGCAAATCCTTATGGTGTTCAATTAACATAACGTAGGATTACCTGATGAAAAAAAATACCTTCTATATTATATGCGGTTTGCTTGCCGTGTCGCTGCTTCTTTTGTTCTGGCTGTCGATAGGACTTTCGAGTCCGGTGATCATCGCAGTATCCGTAGTTGTTTGTGCGGTCCTCTTCTTCATTTTGAAAAAACGGGTTACCGATCTTGATGAGGATGAGCGGAGTATTCTGATCGACATGAAAACCGCGTCTGCAACGATCAAGGCATCGGTCGTTCTTTTTCTGACGGTGAATCTTGCTGCGATCGTGTATGTTTTCAGCGGCCCGTTGGGTTTTCATTCATTCACTTACAGCCGTCCAAAAGATTCACTGATCCCTGCCGGCGGATTTGAATCCATCCCGTATTTTCCCGTCCCGCCTGAGACGATCCCCATCTCGCAGCTGGGATTATTTGCGGTACTGCAGCTGATTATGATCGTTGCGGCACTCTTCATTTATGTCGGATTCCGGTTCTATTACGCCCGTAAGTTCGGGGTCTGGGGCGAAGATGAAGAATAAGATCAAGGTCTACCGGGCCATGCATGATCTGACGCAGGATGCTCTGGCAAAGGAGCTGGGTGTGACCCGCCAGACGATCCTTGCAATAGAAAAGGGCAAGTATGATCCTTCCCTTGATCTGGCGTTTAGTATCGCCCGATATTTTCATACAACAGTCGAAGAGATTTTCCAGTTTGACTGATACCTGATCAGGGTCAGGTGCCGATCCTCTTTTCCCGCAGGCGGCTTTGCGGAAATGTAATAAAAAAGGGATGGTTTATCCGATGACCACGACAACATCACTGTTTTCTGCAAGACCCAGAGCATCCCTGAGCTGGGTCCCGGAGATTATCTCGATCACATCTTCCGGGTGATGGGTCCGGCCGGGGACAACGATCGCACACGGGATGCCGGATATCGTACATTTGATGCAGCGTGCCTCGCCGAACATACGGTGTTCATCTTTGAAGCCCGGAACGACCGTCCATTCCAGGGAGTCCATGCGTTTTCTGATCTGAACACTCTGGGGATTGAGTTTTATATTGAGTGTTCCCGGATACGGAGTGAAACCGCAGAGTTTTTGAAACTGCTCCTGATAATGAGGGATGGACATGTAATATCTCCCTTCCCCTACGCCTGATATCACCGTTCCCGTGAGGATGTACTGTTCATCTTTTACATCGAATATTTTGGAGTATTCGGAGAACTCCCGCCGGAGATGCTCCTCGCCGGACCGGGTCACGAGAACATACTGACCGGTCGACTCGGTGGTCCGCGAGATCATCTGTGCCTTTTCGAGCGACTGAAGTCTGCGTGATGCAGTCTGCTGGCTGATCCCAAGCTGATCTCCCAGAGTCTGGGTGGAGAGACGGACCGGGCCTTTACGCCCGCCAAGCAGAGCGATCTTCCTCAGACAGGCAGCATCCTCGGCATCTATTGCATGCATAACGCATCGTTGGATCGCTTACTATTTATGGGTTAGGATGAGCGCTATTCGCGTATTGACGAATTCGACAACCAGCTTCTTATGTAAGTAACGAAATATAGGTATGTATGAAGCCGGTACTTCGCCAGCAGCTTGCCGAGAAAATGGCAGGCGAGATCACCCTCTCCGATTCACCCGGAAAAGCCCTGAAAAAATGGCGTACAAGTTTTCAGATAGCCCCGGGTGTACTCGCAGACCATCTTGGAGTATCTCCGTCCGTTATCAGTGATTATGAGAGCGGCAGGAGAAAAAGTCCGGGAACCGGTGTCGTTGGAAAAATCGTAGACTCGCTTCTGAATGTTGACGAAGAAAATGGCGGGACATACATCAAAAAGTATGGCAAACTCCTGTTCTCGGATTATGATGACGAGGTCATTTATGATATTCATGACTTCGCTTCCTCTATTCCGATCAGGGAATTATCGGAACTGATTGAATGTACCCTCATCTGCGGGGAGCTGGATTCCCAGATTTTCGGCTATACTGTTATCAACAGTACAAATGCCATTCTGAATCTTTCTCCCAACGAATTCAACCGTATTTACGGCTGGAGCACGGAACGCGCTCTGATCTTCACGGATATTTCGACCGGAAAATCCCCCATGATCGCAATCCGCGTGACACCCTTCAAACCCCCGTATGTAATCCTTCAGGGGATAGATGAGGAACATGTCAACCCGCTCGTCAAAAAGCTTGCAGAAAAAGATCACATTACCGTTCTCTGTACGCCCCTGGGAGTTCAGGATCTCGTTACACGTTTAAGGAAAACACAATGGTAGGCATAATCACCTACGGGGCATACATTCCCCGTTTCAGAATCAAAATCGAAGAGATTGCCCGTGTATGGGGAGCGAACGCCGCGGAGATCACCGGCGGACTTGGCGTTATAGAAAAAGCCGTACCCGATTACGATGAGAACACAGCCACATTTTCCGTTGAGGCTGCCCGCTCGGCACTTCGCCGGCGTCCAGTAGACCCTGCCGATATCAAGGCGGTCTATGTGGGCTCCGAGTCGCACCCGTATGCTGTTAAACCGACTGCAGTCACGGTCGGAGAGGCGATCGGCGCAACACCCGTTATGACGGCTGCCGATTATGAGTTCGCCTGTAAAGCAGGAACTGCCGCTATCCAGACCGCGATGGGCCTGGTGTCATCAGGAATGATGAAATATGCCGTCGCGATCGGAGCGGACACTGCACAGGGAGCTCCCGGCGATGCACTGGAATATACGGCAGCTGCCGGAGGAGCGGCATACGTTATCGGGAATGACGATCCGATAGCGGTCATCAATGAGACCTGCTCCTTTACCTCCGACACGCCTGACTTCTGGCGCCGCGAAGGAGAGGATTATCCAAGACACGGAGGAAGATTCTCCGGCGACCCCGGATACTTCAAACACACCCTCGGGGCTGCAAAGCTGATGATGGAACTTCGCGGAACGAAGCCTTCCGATTATACGCATGCAGTCTTCCACCAGCCGAATGCCAAATTCCCGCAGAAAGCAGCACAGATGCTGGGATTCACGAAAGACCAGATCAAGGCGGGTCTTCTGGCCCCCAAGCTTGGAAACACCTACAGCGGCGCTGTTCCTCTCGGTTTAGCGGCCGTTTTAGATGTGGCAAAACCCGGCGACCGGATCTTTGTTACAAGTTACGGCAGCGGAGCAGGATCCGATGCCTTTGATATTACCGTGACCGATGCGATTTTGAATAAGATCGACCGTTCCCAGGGTCCGACCGTTGAGCAGATGCTTTCCACAAAGAAGTATCTTGATTATGCAGTGTATGCCCGGCACAAGGGCAAGATCCGGATGTGAGGTGGATCATGAGAGAAGTAGCAGTAATTGGTGCAGGAATCACTAAATTCGGAGAAAGGTGGGACACATCTTTCCGTGATCTGTGTACAGAAGCAGGAATCGCCGCACTTGAGGATGCAAATGTGGCGGGAGAACAGATCGATGCATTGTTCGTCGGCTCGATGTCTGCCGGCAGATTCGTCGGTCAGGAACACGTCGGGGCACTCGTTGCCGATTACGTGGGACTCGGCGGGGATCTTCACGTCCCGGCCACCCGTGTTGAAGCTGCCTGTGCATCAGGCGGTCTTGCCTTCCGTCAGGCAGTAGCAGCAGTATCTTCCGGAATGTCCGATGTCGTCATTGCGGCAGGTGTTGAGAAGATGACCGATGTCGGCGATTCGACGGATGTTCTCGCCGGAGCAGCCGACAGAGAATGGGAAAGCTTTGCCGGAGCGACATTCCCCGGTCTCTATGCTATGATCGCATGCGACTACATGCATAAGTATGGACTGACCCGCGAGCAGCTTGCCCAGGTTTCGGTGAAGAACCATTACCACGGAGCAAGAAACCCGTTCGCCCAGTTCCAGAACGAGATCACCCTTTCAACGGTGATGAACTCGACCCTTGTTGCCTCCCCGCTTCGACTCTTCGACTGCTCGCCCGTTTCCGACGGTGCTGCGGTCGTGGTCGTCTGTCCGCTTGAAAAAGCACGGGAGTTCACCGACACGCCGATCAAGGTCCTTGCCTCCGCACAGGCCGGCGACACGATCGCTTTACACGACCGTCCGGACTTTTCCACCCTGGGTGCCACGGTTGCCGCAGGAAACTCGGCGTTCCGGCAGGCAAAACTCGAACGAAAGGATATCGACTTCGTTGAGGTCCATGACTGTTTCACGATCGCAGAACTGTGTGCAATCGAGGATCTCGGCTTTGTTCCGAAGGGAACCGCCGGCAAATTCACTGAGCAGGGCGAGACCCAGCTTGGCGGCAAACTTCCTGTAAACACCTCGGGAGGTCTCAAATCATGCGGCCACCCGGTCGGCGCCACAGGTATCAAACAGATCTGGGAAGTCGTCCAGCAACTTCGCGGCGAAGGCGGCAAACGTCAGGTCGAAGGAGCGGAAATAGGTATGACACAGAATGTCGGAGGAACCGGCGCAAGCGTTGTATCACACATCTTCGGGAGGGCCTGAGATGACCGTAGCACGATTCTGGAGGGAGATCCCCCAGAGATATAATCTGGTTGGAACGAAATGCGATACCTGCGGGGATGTATTCTTCCCGCCAAGAGCGATCTGTCCGCACTGCCGCCGGGATGGAAAAATCGTCCCCTGTCAGTTCTCAGGGAAAGGAAAGGTCATGACCTACTCGGTCCTTTCCGCAGCAAGCGATCAGTTCTCCGCACTGAAACCCTATGTTCTCGCGATCATAGAACTCGAAGAAGGAACGCGGGTCACCTCGCATCTCATCTGTGAACCCGAAGAGGTCAAGATCGGCATGCCGGTAAAATCCGTCTTCCGGGTCCTGGACCGTGAAGGTTCGGACGGGATCATCCATTACGGAACGAAATTCGTTCCGGACCTCTAATTTTTTTCTTTTCTTCAGCTTTTTACAGCGGGCGCGCTGTATCTGTCAAATGACCGCCCGCTCCTGCCGGATTTCTGAGATCAGCTCCTCATTCATATGATATATCCGGCAATAATCTTCAGTAATCCGGGAAATCTTCCGGGATTTTTTTGTTCTTATCATTCAGAGACGAAACGAATTTTCTTGGAAGCCTGCTTTGGCCGCTGATAAGTACTGGGATCATTTTGATCGTATCTTTCATCCTGACCGGAAATACACGCATTTTCCCGGGGTTCATTAGAATGATTAATAATGATGAATGTCAATACTTTCAACAAGTGATATCTATGTACCCGCCGGAACTCATTGCCATACTGGTATTGCTGCTTGTTCCCGTTTGTGCCGCTGTTCTTTTAGCGATCTTCAAACCCGACCTTGTCCGCAATATCCTCGCAGGCATAACTTCGGTCATAATTATCGGGGCATCCGCCTTTCTGGCATGGAAAGCATTGCTTGCTCCCGTATCTTTGACCCTTGAAAATACTGAATGGATCGGTATGCTGTTATTCGTCGTTGAACTTGGCGTAGCTCTCGTTATTCTGGGCCTTTCCATAAAATACCGGAAGATCCTTCCTCTCATTCTCTCGGTTATTCAGCTGATCCTTATCGTAAGGCTCGAATATTTCGGCACTGCCGGCCATGATGTGATAACGACATTCACGATCACCAATCTCTCGGCTGTCATGGTCCTGATCATCGGCATAATCGGCACACTGATCTGTGTCTATGCTCTTGGCTACATGAAGGATTATCATGAACACCAGATCGCCGTTCCTGTGCGGAAGCGTTACTTCTTCGCTCTGATGTTCCTTTTCCTCTCGGCGATGTTCGGGCTGGTTCTTTTCAACAATCTTATGTGGATCCTGTGCGCCTGGGAAGTCACAACTCTTTGTTCCTTCCTTCTGATAGGATACTCACGGACCCCTGAAGCAGTAAATAATGCGTTTCGTGCAGTGTGGATGAATCTGATCGGCGGGATCTGTTTCACCCTTGCAATAACCTTCCTGCTTCGCATTAATTCGCCGGTGAGTCTGCTCTCAGTAACCAATCTTCTTCATTTCCCGAACGTCTCCGCTCTGACGATACCGCTTGCCTTCATTGCAGTAGCAGGATTGACGAAGGCTGCCCAGATGCCGTTTTCAACCTGGCTCACCGGAGCAATGGTTGCTCCTACTCCGGTCTCCGCCCTGCTCCACTCAAGTACCATGGTCAAGGCCGGCGTGTATCTTCTGGTACTCTTTGCCCCGCTGTTCTCGCAGACATGGGTAGGTATTTTCCTTGCACTGATCGGGGCGTTCACCTTCCTGGTCACCTCTGCTCTCGCGATCTCGCAGAGCAATGCAAAGAAAGTTCTCGCCTACTCAACGATCGCGAACCTTGGTCTGATCACCGCCTGTGCAGGTATAGGTACGGCCCAGGCAATCGAAGCGGCGATCCTTCTGATCATCTTCCACGCGGTCGCCAAGGCGCTTCTCTTCCTCTGTGTCGGGGCTGTAGAACACAAGATCGGGAGCCGGGACATTGAGGACATGGACGGACTTCTGGTCCGTCTCCCGCTCCTTGCAACAATGATGGTCATTGGTATCTGCGGAATGTATCTGGCACCTTTTGGTATGCTCATTTCCAAGTGGGTAGCTCTGGAAGCCTTCCTTACCGCTCCGCTTGGATGCGTGTTCATCACGCTTCTTGCATTCGGCAGTGCGTTTACCATCTTCTTCTGGACAAAATGGCTCGGCAAACTGTTCATGAGAATGACCAGACCTCCTGCGGAAAAAATCGCTCTGCACATCTCCGAGAAGATCTCGGTGATCGTCATGGGTGTTCTGGTGATCGTATGCTGCCTTGGGTTCCCGGCGATCATCTCCGGAGTGATCATTCCTTATCTTGAAACGATACATCCGTACTTCTATCAGCCAAATAATGGATTATATTTCTTCGACACGCTGGTCATGCTCGGTCTCATGGCGGCCATTCTTCTGCTGCTTGTCGCCGGGGCCTTCGTTGGTACCAAAGAAGGAAGACTGATCCCGCCGTATCTTGGCGGACGCGCCGTTGATGCAGAAGGCAGGTTCCTTGGTTCTCTCGGCGTCTATAAAGAGGCAAAAACTTCAAACTACTATCTCGAAGAGTACTGCGGTGAGAAAGTCCTTCTCAAACCCTCGTGGGTGATCTCAGGAGTTCTTATCATCGTGATGCTTGTTCTTGGATTCATGGGGGTGATGATATGGATATAATGTTTCTTGTGGGTGCGGTATTATTTTTGACCCTTGCACCGATCCTCGGCGGACTCCTTACCGGATGCGACCGCGTGTTAACTGCCCGTTTCCAGTCAAGAGTCGGGCCGCCGCTTCTTCAGCCGTTTTATGATGTGGCAAAACTCTGGCATAAGGAAAAGGCATTCTCAAATCCGGTGGAGATCATCTTCACCACGGCATACCTGGTCCTGATCGCATTTTCAGGAGCGATGCTCGCTACAGGAGGTAATCTTCTATTTGTGATCTTCTCGCTCGCACTTGCCCACACCTTCCTTATCCTTGCAGCCTATGCGGCAAACGCTCCCTACTCTAACATAGGTGCGGAACGTGAGCTTCTCAGTCTCATGATCCTTGAACCGATCCTGATCCTGCTCGCCGCAGGATGCTTCCTGGTCACCGGCAGTTTCGATAGTTATCATATGCTCATTCTGGATATTCCGGGGATCATCTTCCTGCCGGGTGTGTTCATCGCATTCATCGCCGTTTTGACCCTTAAACTCAGAAAATCGCCATTTGATATCTCGACCTCTCACCACGCCCATCAGGAACTGGTGAAAGGTGTGACTTCCTCCCTTTCTGGCAGAAGTCTTGCCAAAGTCGAGATCGCCCACTGGTATGAGATGATGATCTTCCTCTCCATTATACTCTTCTTCTTTGCCGGGTATCCAGTACTTTCCGCGATTGCGATCATTCTCGTGTTCCTTCTGGAAATCGTGATCGATAATATCTTCCCGCGTGTGACCTGGAAGATGACGGTCAAAAGTCTCTGGCTTGTCACCCTCGTCTTCGGAGTAGGAAACATTGTCATTCTTGGCATCCTTGGAGGTATAGTATAATGAGTTCAGCATCAAAATCCCCCTGGCTCCTCCATTACAACGCGTCCAGCTGTAATGGATGCGATATTGAGATCCTCGCCGCTTTAACGCCGGTCTACGATGTTGAACGGTTTGGGATCATCAATACGGGAAACCCCGAACACGCCGATATCTTTGTGGTAACGGGCGGGGTGAACGAACAGAACAAAGTGGTCCTGAAAAATATCTACGACCAGATCCCTGAACCGAAGGTCGTTGTCGCGGTCGGAATCTGCGCATCAAGCGGCGGGGTTTTCCGCGACTGCTATAATATTTCCGGCGGCGTCGACACGATCATCCCGGTAGACGTGTATGTCCCCGGATGTGCCGTCCGTCCCGAGGCGCTCATCGAGGGAATCGTAAAGGCACTTGGCGTTCTGGAAGAAAAACGTGCAGCTCTGGAGGCAAAAAAATGAATAATATGAAAATCGATCCCATTGAAGTTGCTGATGTACAGAATACTGCCGGCACAATGAAAAACAGCGGGTTCCGTCTGGTCGCTATGACCTGCACGCCTGCTGATGAAGGCTACTATATCACTTACTCGTACGAAAAGGAAACGGATCTTCGGCATTACCGCATCACCGTTTCTGAAGGGACGAAGATCCCGTCGATCGGTTCATCCTACGGCGGGGCATTTGTGTATGAGAATGAGATCCATGATCTCTATGGATTTTCGTTTGAAGGAATGTCTCTTGATTTCGGCGGAACGTTCATCAAAACATCCGTTCCTTATCCGTTCAAAAAGAAGGAGCAACCCGCTCCTACAGTTACCATAGTTAAGGAGGGGAAGATATGACCGACAGACAGACAGTGATCCCGTTTGGACCCCAGCACCCTGTGCTTCCCGAGCCGATCCATCTGGATCTGGTCGTGGAAGATGAGCGTGTCGTCTCGGCGATCCCGTCGATCGGCTATGTTCACCGGGGTCTTGAAAGTCTGGTAGACCGCCGTGAGTATCAGGACTTTGTGTTTCTTGCAGAGCGTATCTGCGGTATCTGCAGTTTCACCCACTCCTCGACCTTTTGCCAGGGCATAGAAGGAATGATGGGCATCGAGGTCCCGCAGCGTGCTACCTATCTTCGGACGATGTGGGGCGAGTACTCGCGTATCCACAGTCACCTTCTGTGGCTCGGCTTGTTTGCCGACTCACTCGGTTTTGAGAGTTTGTTCTATCAGACATGGAAGATCCGTGAATCTATCCTTGATGAGATGGAGGCAACGACCGGCGGCCGGGTGATTCAGGGGGTCTGCAAAGTCGGCGGTGTCCGGCGTGATGTCGCAAACTCTTTCCTTTCGGAAATGGATGACCGGCTTGATGAGATCGAGGATGATATGAAGGATCTCACGAACGTGTTCCTGAATGATTACACATTGACCAAACGTCTGATCGGCAAAGGCGTTCTCTCGAAGGAGGATGCCTATTATCTCGGAGCGTGCGGACCGACTGTCCGCGGGAGCGGTCTTGATCTGGATGCCCGGTCTACCGGATATCTCGCCTACGGCGATATCGGGTTCAAACCGGTCGTTGAAAAAGGCGGCGACGGGTATGCCCGCTGTGCGGTCAGATGTAAGGAGTTGTTCCAGTCGGTGGAGATCATCCGCCGGGTGATCACCGATATGCCGGACGGCGAAGTTTCCACATCCGTGAAGGGTAATCCGGACGGCGAATACTTCAGCCGCTCCGAGCAGCCGAGGGGCGAGGTCATCCATTATCTGAAAGGGAACGGAACCAAAAATCTCGCACAGTTCCGTGTGAGGACCCCGACCCTGACCAACATCCCGCCTCTTGTAGCGATCCTTGCGGGCTGTGAACTTGCCGATGTCCCGCAGATCGTTTTGACGATCGATCCGTGTATCGGCTGTATGGAGAGGTGAGAGCAGATGAAGATGCTTTCAACGATCCTGAAACAGTTCTTCCACAAGCCCGCGACGACGATGTTCCCGTATGAACCTCTGGAGAATTTCGAGGGGACAAGGGGTCACCTGGTCTTCGATCCGTCGAAGTGCACGTCATGTATGATGTGTATGAAAAGGTGTCCTTCGCAGGCGATCGTGGTTCAGCGGGCGGAAAAGCTCTGGACACTTGACCGGTTCCGGTGTGTTATGTGCGGGAACTGTGTTGATGTGTGTAAGTTTGACGCCCTTTCGATGGCACGGGAGTATTCAGAGTCAGCGACCCCGGCCGAGCGGAGCGTTGAGACCTACGAGATCACGTATGTGAAACCCGAGCGGCCGAAAAAGGAAACCGCAGAGTAATCCTATTTTTCTTTTATTTTTTCGAACGAATTTTTCTTAGAATAGGAGTTACGCGGTGTTAGTGTGGTTGGATGGGGAAAAGAACCGCGAATCTCCGCAAATTAACGCGAATCGCGGTTGGTTTTTCTCTCACGTCTGCACTAATGCCGTACACGAAATCGAAGTACATCTCATAAGTGCGTCAGTTTTTTTCGGTTGAGAGTACACCGCGGAAATCGGATGGTAAAAATTATTTTTTATAGGGTATCGGATCGGTAAGCCCCAGATCACGAAACGCCTTCAGCCTTGCAAGACAGGACGAACAGACCCCGCATGCCTCATCGTTTTCGGCATAGCAGGACCATGTGTCTTCATAGGGAACACACAGACGAATGCCTTCTCGGAGAATGCTGGTCTTATTCATCGTTACGAACGGGGTCAGGAGCTGAATAGGTGTCGGTGTCTGCGTTCCGATGTAGATCACTCTCTGCATCGCCTCGATGAACTTCGGCGTACAGTCCGGATACCCGGTGTGATCCCCTGACTGGACGCCGATAAAAATCGCTTCGCCGTCACGCGATTCACAGTACGATGTTGCGATCGAAATCAGATTTCCATTTCTGAACGGCACATATGTATTCGGATTATCCGCTTTTCCCAACACTCCCGACTCCACCGGGATGTTTGGATCCGTCAGACTGCTTGCTCCAAACTTCGTGAAGTAATCGAGCGTGATCTCAACAAAATCAACTGCACGCAGGCGTTCTGCGATCTTTTTTGCGCACTCCAGCTCTTTCTTTTCCGTTCTCTGACCGTAATTCACGTGGAGGGCCAGAATTTCATACCCCATCTTCTTTGCGACAAAGGCAAGGGTCGTGGAGTCCATTCCTCCTGAAAGGAGGCATACTGCTTTTTTCATTGTACATTCACCACTTTATGCAGCTGAAGCTGGAATCTGACCGGCAGACGTTCAGCAATGATCGTCTCAACGAGCCATCCCGTCTCCGTCCCGAAAACCGGGGTGATACAGACCGGGGCGGCCGGTTTACGGGCGGCGAGAACCTCCACCATATACAGATAATCCGCCTCGTCGCCGATAACAAACTTCACGCAGTCTTTTTGCGTGAGTCCTTTCAGCAGGGAAAGATCGCTCATCTCCCCTGACGACGGACACTTCACATCCATACAAATGGACGCATACGCCGAAACATCGTCGAACGGAATCGTGCCGTTTGTTTCGATATCCACATAGATGTTCGCTCCCGCGAGGATCTCCAGAAGAGGGATCAGCTCCTCCTTCTGGAGAAGAGGTTCGCCTCCCGTCACGCACACATACGTGAGACCGGAATCCGCGATCTCTTTCACGAGTTCATCAATGGTTCGGTCGGTCCCTTTCTCGAACGAATATTCCGTGTCGCACCAGGCGCATCTGAGATTACATCCCGAAAGCCTGAGGAAAAAACAGGGCATCCCCTGCCGTTCCCCTTCGCCCTGCAGACTGACAAATGTCTCCGTGACTCTCATTCTGCGAGAACCTCGGCGTAGCAACCTTCCGACTCCCATACCCGCAGTTTTGCGACCCTCGCACTCAGGCCCTGTTCTCTGCAGAACGTATTGAGACGTTCGCGGATATCTTCCGCCAGAAGTTCGCTTGTCGGGTCGCCGTTCGTCAGAACTGGTGTCTGAAACCGGGAAAGGGCCTCTGCCATCGGATCATCTTTATTCAACACGACCTGGTGGTCGTAGACATTGATGATGTTTTTGATGATATTGTAATCCAGCAGGATCCGTGATTTCTCGTCCGGCGTTCCGTCCATCCAGACCTCAACACTCCAGCGGTGACCATGTAGTCTGGAACATTTCCCCTCGTAATGCATCAGACGGTGTGATGCATCGAAGTGGGTTTCTTTATAGATCCGGGTAACCATTTGTGTACTGTTTTGCTTTCAAGACCATAATACTCTTCTTCGGGGCTCATCTGCACTCCCGCGAGGATGATGTTTCTGCCCCCGTCTTCACCCGCCCCCGTATCCTTTGGGCGGATGATATTTTCCGTATCCGAAAAACCGGTTCCTGAAAAGTCATATTTAAAGATACTGATTGAACCTCGGACTTTCCTGGAATTATCTCCAAAACCGTCATTTTTTCATCTTTGGGCGGCCGTCCATTAGTATTATTATCACACCCCGCTCATAAGTATAGGAACACGCTGAGAAGACCGTATCTATCTTAGGTATGGTTGGTCAGCAGGTGTTCGGGGTCCTCTATGCAGGATCCCGAACCCTCCCTCCCGTTATTCGGGCGGGTTCATTCACAATATAATCCAAACCAATGAGGAAACTTCATGGGACAGGGAAAATTCGCAGCTAGAAATCTCGTTCGCACCGCAAAGAAATTCCGGTGGAGCGACTCAGTTTACTCGCGCAGAGCGCTTAAACTGAAACTGAAAGCAGATCCCCTCGAGGGAGCACCACTCGGACGCGCAATCGTCCTTGAAAAGGTCGGTGTGGAAGCAAAACAGCCGAACTCGGCAATCAGAAAATGTGTCCGTGTTCAGCTGATCAAAAACGGCCGCCAGGTCACCGCCTTCGCGGTTGGCGACGGTGCTATCAACTTCATTGATGAACACGACGAAGTCACCATTTGTGGTATCGGCGGTCGTGCAGGCCGTTCAATGGGAGATATTCCCGGTGTCCGTTTCGTTGTAAGCGGCGTCAACGGCGTTTCTCTCAATGAACTTGTTATCGGACGTGCCGAGAAAGCACGGAGGTAAATAGCATGACAGAAGAAGCAGCCACCAGCAAGATCCTTCTCTTTAACAAGTGGGATATGAGCGAAGTTGTCGTAAAGGACCCAGGAATGGTCCGTTATGTTACCGTCACCTCTACCGAAGTTCCAAGCAGCTGCGGCAGACTTACCCAGCAGCAGTTCACCAAAAGTGAAATGGCGATCGTCGAAAGACTGATCAACCGTCTCATGCAGCAGGAGTACAACACCGGCAAGAAGATGATGTGCACTAAAATGGTCATGGACGCATTCGATGTCATCAACAAAAAGACCAAGCAGAACCCGCTTCAGGTCCTTGTTGATGCCGTAGCAAATGCCGGCCCCCGTGAGGAGACCGTCCGCCTGAAATACGGTGGTATCAATGTTCCAAAGTCCGTTGACTCGGCCCCGATCCGCCGTGTCAACACTGCCCTCAGATACATTGCTCTTGCAACCTGGAGAGGCTCGCACAAAACAAAGAAGCCGGCATACCTTGTGCTCGCCGATGAACTCATCATGGCGGCAAAAGGAGATGCAAAATGCTTCTCTGTTGGAAAGAAGGAAGAAGTCGAACGGATTGCAAAATCCGCACGGTGATCCCCCCATATATTCTTTTTTTTAAAAAGGTGTTTTATGTCACGCGGAAAAAAAATGGTAGAACGAATTACGGAGCTCATGAATGATCCCGAGCACATCCGTAATATCGGTATCGTAGCGCACATCGATCACGGAAAGACCACCCTTTCAGACAACCTTCTCTCAGGAGCAGGGATGATCAGCGAGGAGCTTTCCGGCAAAGCCTGCTGGATGGACTCGGATGAGGAAGAGCAGGCACGCGGAATCACCATCGATGCATCGAACGTGTCCATGGTCCACATGGTCGGCGGCCATGAGTATCTCATCAACATGATCGATACTCCCGGCCACGTCGACTTCGGCGGGGATGTTACCCGTGCAATGCGTGCAGTCGACGGCGCAGTCGTCGTTGTCGATGCAGTCGAAGGTCCGATGCCCCAGACGGAGACCGTTCTTCGTCAGGCACTCAAAGAGGGTGTTCACCCGGTCCTGTTCATCAACAAGGTCGACAGACTTATCAACGAGCTGAAAGTCAACCCCCAGGAAATGATGATCCGTCTTGGAAAAGTCATTGACAAGGTCAACAAGCTTATCAAAGGCATGAACGAGGAGCTCTACACCAAAGGCGGATGGAAACTCGATCCGATGAAAGGAAACGTCGCTTTTGGTTCAGCTCTTTACAACTGGGCCGTTTCGATCCCTTACATCAAGACGACCGGTGTTTCACTGCAGACCGTTATCGACAAGTGTAACGAAGGCGATATGAAGTACCTTGCAAAGGCTTCTCCGCTTCACGCAGTCCTTCTCGATATGGTCGTGACTTTCCTCCCGAACCCGCTTCAGGCACAGGGTAAGAGATGCCACATCATCTGGCACGGAGACGTTGAGTCCCCGGTCGGAAAAGCGATGTACGGCTGTGATGCAAACGGCCCGATCGCCATGATGATCACCGATATCTCCTTTGACAAGCACGCAGGCGAGGTCGCCACCGGCAGACTTTTCTCCGGAACCCTTACCCGCGGTCAGGAGGTCTTTATCTCCGGGACAGCCGGCAAGCCGAACAGACTTCAGGGTGTCGGTATCTTCATGGGTCCGACCCGTGTTGAAGTGGAAAAGGTCGTTGCCGGAAATATTGCGGCAGTCACCGGTCTGAGTGATGCGATCGTTGGTTCGACCGTTACGTCCCTTAAAGACATGACGCCGTTTGAGTCTCTGAAGCACTACTCCGAGCCCGTTATGACCGTCGCTGTCGAAGCGAAGAACATGAAGGATCTTCCAAAGCTTATCGAGGTTCTTCACCAGGTCGGAAAGGAAGACCCGACTGTCCGTATCAACATCAATGAAGAGACGGGCGAACACCTGATCGCCGGTATGGGCGAACTCCACCTTGAGGTCGTTACCGGCCGTATCAAGAGAGACAAGGGTGTAGAGATCGTTACCTCCCCGCCGATCGTTGTGTACCGTGAGACGGTCGCAAAGCCTCTTGATGGTACGGTTGAGGGTAAGTCTCCGAACAGACACAACAGATTCTTTATGTCTGTTGAGCCGATGCCGGAAGCGATCCTGAAAGCCATCCAGTCCGGCGAGATCTCGATGAACATGGAAAACATCCCCCGCCGTGATGCACTTTTCGCACTCGGTATGGACAAGGATGAGGCCAAGTCCGTTAAGGATATCTACGGCTCGAATATGTTCATCGACTGCACGAAAGGTATCCAGTACCTGAATGAAACGATGGAACTGATCCTTGACGGTGTTCACGAGGCACTTGACGGCGGACCGCTTGCCGATGAGCAGGTCCAGAATGTTCTGATCAAACTCCACGATGTGAAGCTTCACGAGGATGCTATCCACCGTGGTCCGGGACAGGTCATTCCGGCAGTTCGCGGCGGTATGAAGGCAGGTCTTCTGATGGCCGGCGACACACTTCTTGAACCGATCCAGAGGATCCAGATCACTGTTCCGCAGGATCAGATGGGTGCAGCAATTTCCCAGATCCAGGGACGCCGCGGCACTCTGTCTACGACCGAGTCCGAGGGTGACCAGATCGTGGTCAATGGTGAAGCACCAGTTGCCGAGCTCTTTGGTTTCGCCGGAGATATCCGTTCAGCAACCGAAGGCCGCGCAATGTGGTCTACCGAGTTCGCAGGTTTCTCCCCAGTTCCCCAGGGAATGCTTTCCGAGATCGTTATGGGTATCAGAAAGAGAAAGGGTCTCAAAGAACAGATCCCGACTCCGAAGGATTACCTCGATTAATTTTTCACGTCCCAAGGGTCATGAAGCAGTTTCGCATGGGCGATATGCCTGTGTGAAACCTGAATATTTTTTTTGAATTCTCTGTCAGGGAATATTTTTTGATGAACTATATTGTTTCATGTTTCCAACAAGGAAAAATCCCGCTAAAGATATCCGTTCAGCAGCTGAAGACCGTGCGATGGCGACCCCTTTTAGGGGGGAGCGGAGCAAATCGAAGATTTGCGACTTGGTCACCTGAGTTCGCAGGTTTCTCCCCGGTTCCCCAGGGAATGCTTTCCGAGATCGTTATGGGTATCAGAAAGAGAAAAGGTCTGAAAGAACAGATCCCGACTCCGAAAGATTACCTCGATTAATTTTTCACGTCCCAAGGGTCATGAAGCAGTTTCGCATGGGCGATATGCCTGTGTGAAACCTGAATATTTTTTTTTGTTTTGCATTTATTGTCGGGTGCCGCCTCAAATTTCCACACCCATTCAGACCCTTCCTGAATTGGATCAACACCAACACCGCGTAACTTCTACTAAAAAAAAGAGGGATGAACAGACATTTTTAAAATCTCAGCTGCAGCCGCTCCATCCGCAGTGCTTGCAGATCCCCTGATTGCATCCCTCGCCGAAATCAAGAGGCTCTCCGCACTCGGGGCAGGGCGGATTCTTCTTTTCTCCGGGCGTCACCGGGGTCAGCGACCAGTTGTCCAGCGTGGCGATCGCCTTGTTGGTTGCCGCAAGTTCGATGCATTTCCCAACCACATCGGCACAGGACATACCTTCCGAGTTTTTGTTTTTGATCGCGGAAACACAGTTCACTTTCGCAAACTGCTTCACGAACTTTTCATACGGCACTCCATTCTGCAGACCGGTGCTGATACTCCGGCCAAGAGCATTGCTGCTTGCCTCACATCCGGCTCCGACGGTCCGGATGAACACTTCCATCGGTTTGCCGTCCATCGTGTTGACCGTGATATACAGACGGCAGCAGCCTGACTGCGCAAGGAACGTCCTTCCGACCAGTTCCCGCGGACGGGTGAAGGGCAGCTGGGGGACAACACCCGGAACCGGCATCGCCGGGACCTCGGCAGGTTTTGCAGTCTCCTGTTTTTCCAGAGCAAGAACAACATCTTCCCGGGATCCGGTCCTGTAGAGGGTCATGCCTTTGATCCCTTCTCTCCATGCAAGAAGGGCCGCCTGTTCGACATCCTCTCTGGTTGCGGAAACCGGCATGTTGATCGTCTTCGAGATCGAGGCGTGAACATGTTTCTGGAATGCCGCCTGCATCAGGACATGATCCTTCCAGCCGATGTCCAGAGCGGTTTTGAAGACGTCTCTGAATGAATCCGGCAGCCACTCGACATCCTGGACCGATCCGGTCTCATGGACATGATCGATGACCTCATCACGTTTTGCTTCCGCTTCGGCGCCGGAAAACCCAAGCGAGGTGATGACACGCCTGAGTTCCGATTCAAAGTAGGGGTGGACTATCACGAATGTTTTGCCGACCGTGTTTCTCCGGGTGTAGGCAAACGAAAAGACCGGTTCGATCCCCGACGAGCAGCCGGCGAGAAGCGAGATGGTTCCGGTCGGGGCGATGGTGGTCAGGGCGGCGTTTCGCATAATAATGCCCTGCTGATCCCAGACACTTCCTTCATATGCGGGGAAGGTTCCCTTTTCTTTCCCGAGCCGAATCGACTCTTCGACGGAGACATTGTTGATCCGCTCCATCACTTCGATGCAGAAGTTTCTGCCGGCTTCTGAATCATAAGGGATCCGCAGCATGAGCATCGCATCGTGGACACCCATCAGGCCGAGACCGACCTTTCGCGTGCGGTTGGTCGCCGAACGGATCTCCGGGATCGGGAAGACGTTTTTGGTAATGACGGCGTCAAGGAACCGGATGCCCATTCTGGTCATTTTATCCAGAGCTTCGTAGTTGATCCCGTCGGCTCTGACGAACTTTGCCAGATTGATACTGCCGAGAACGCAGGATTCGAAAGGCAGGAGCGGCTGTTCTCCGCAGGGGTTGGTGGTGTCGATGTCGCCAAGGTTTGGAGTGGGGTTTTTCTTATTGATACTATCGTAGAAGAGGATACCCGGTTCGCCGTTTTTCCAGACCCCTTCGATGATGCCATGCCATATCTCTCCGACGGTTATTTCTGCATCGTCGGCGCCGGTCACCCAGACTTTATCCATTTCACCGCTGGCAACCAGATCCATGAACGCGTCAGAGACCATAATGGAGATATTGAAGTTGCTGAAGTCGCCTTCTTTGGCTTTGCTTTTGATGAACTTCATGATGTCCGGATGCCAGACATTCAGAATGCCCATATTTGCCCCGCGCCGTCTGCCGCCCTGTTTGATGACATCGGTGGCGGCGTTGAAGACCCGCATAAATGAGACCGGACCGGAGGCCACGCCGTCTGTTGAACGGACCGGAGAGCCCTCGGGACGAAGGTGGGAGAAGTTGTAGCCTGTCCCTCCTCCCGACTGATGAATGATCGCTCCCCAGCGGATCGCATCAAAGATCTCCGGGAGCGAGTCGTTCACCGGAAGGGTGAAGCAGGCCGAGAGCTGACCGAGCGGGGTCCCCGCGTTCATCAGTGTAGGAGAGTTGGGAAGAAACGACAATGTCATCATCGCGTCAAAGTATTCCTTCGTCTCTTCCGGTGTCTCACCTAATGCATCTGCAACCCGCCTGCAGACATCTTCGAACGATGCCTCACCGGTACGGTAATATCTCGCCGCTAAAATACTGTCAACTACTGAATCCGCCATCAATTACTTCCTCGATTTACTGGTGTTTTGTTCAAAAAACCAAATCGGGATACTGCGTACCCCAACTGATTTTTTGTACGTAAGAATTAATTGGACATACCCATATTTAATTCACTTCATTGAACTCCGGGTTTCTGCCGGGTCCCTGAACCAAACCCTTAAGAGCTAGTTAATGAGACCAATTAACTACGATGGCAGTTCCTGCAAAAGTATTCTTTACCAAAGGTCGGGGTGTTCACAAAGATCAGCTCGTATCGTTCGAGATGGCCCTCAGAAACGCAGGGATCGCCCCTTTCAATCTGGTGTATGTTTCTTCGATCATGCCTCCGGACGCTGATATCGTCTCGCGCGAGGAAGGGCTCGCCGATCTGAGACCCGGGGAGATCGTGTACTGCGTTATGGCGAAAAACGCATCGAACGAGCCGGATCAGACAATAGCGGCTTCTATCGGGCTTGCCGTCCCCCAGATCCATGATAAGCAGCACGGGTATCTTTCCGAACATCACTGTTTCGGGATCTCGGAAGAGGCGTGCGGGGCATATGCCGAAGAGCTGGCAAGAACGATGCTGGCAACGATCATGGAAAAAGAGGGCGGAAATATTGTGAAAACCAGCAACATCAGTATTGCAGCCGAGACGGATAAAAACGGCAACTGGACGACGGTGATCGCGACCGCGGTCTTCGTCTGTTAAACCTATATCTGAATACAGCCAATATTTACACAACATGTGCGGCATCGCGGGCATCACCGATACAGCTGAGGTATCGGGATCATTATACTTGGCATTATATGCACTCCAGCACCGGGGTCAGGAGAGTGCAGGCATCTTCACGTATGATGGTGAGACCGTACATAAATACAAAGGCTACGGACTGGTAGCCGAGGTATTTAACGGACCTGTGCTCGAACGTCTGACCGGAACGACCGGTATCGGGCATGTGCGATATCCGACCACCGGAGGGTCGAAGCCGGAGAACATCCAGCCCTTCCATTTTATGTTCCGGGGGCATTCTCTCTCGCTCGTCCATAACGGGAATCTGATCAATACGGATGAACTCAGGTATGAGTACGAAGGACACGGGCACATCTTTTCCACGACCTCGGATACCGAGGTCATTGCCGCGATCCTGGCAAATGAGATCATCCATGATCACACGCCCGATGAGGCAGTGAGTTACTGTATGCGCAAGATCAGCGGGTCGTATGCGGTGATCTTTATGCTGGACGGGACGCTGTATGCGTTCCGGGATCCGCTGGGGATCAAACCGCTGTGTCTTGGAAAAACGGAGACCGGCGGTCACATCCTCGCTTCAGAAAGCGTGGCGCTGGATACGCTCGGAGCAGAGTTCGTCCGTGACATCGTCCCGGGGGAAAGTGTCAGACTGCAGGGGGGAGAGGTCTTTTCCCGAAGTATGATGAAAGCGAAGTCCTGTGCCCACTGCATGTTTGAGTATGTCTACTTCGCGCGGGCAGATTCGATCATCGACGGCGTTTCGGTGTATGATGTCCGCAGAAAGACCGGCGCGCTTCTTGCACAGGAAGCTCCGGCAAAAGCGGATCTGATCTCGCCGATCCCGGATTCAGGAACGGCGGCAGCGACCGGATTTTCCCTCGAATCCAATATTCCGTTCAGGGAAGCATTGATCAAAAACCGGTATACAGGCCGGACTTTTATTATGCCGACCCAGGAAAAACGCGAGATCGCCGTTCGGATGAAGCTGAATCCGGTCCGCGGCCATATCAAAGATAAGTCGGTGGTCCTTGTTGATGACAGTATCGTCCGGGGAACGACGTCGAAAAAGATCCTGTCGCTTGTGCGCGAGTTCGGCGCAAAGGAACTCCATCTCAGGATCGCCTCGCCGCCGATCATTGCCCCCTGTTATCTTGGAACCGATTTTCCCACAAGAAATGAACTGATCGCTTCGAAGAAATCCGTTCCGGAAGTGGAGAAGGAGATCGATGCAACAAGTCTGGCCCACATCTCGCTGGACGGACTCATTCAGGCGATAGGCATCCCCCGCGATGATCTTTGTCTGGGATGTCTCACCGGACGGTATCCGGTGGCGATCCCCGGGGAAGAAGAGGATGACCGCGGGATCTGTATGGTGGATTCATACTCCTGTCCGTGAGTCTGTCTGACCATCCTGCTTTTTTTTTGATCCGCTTCTGCTGTTTTGACGAATAAAAAACTGCCTGCTCTACGGAAAATCAGTACAGAGAACAGATCAGTGATCTTCAATAGAATTTTCCCCTTCCGGCAAAGAAGGGAGAAAACCTAAAAAAATTGGAGAGGTTTTAAGAGAGAGTGGTACGTGTCATTAACCTGAGTATTTTATGGAACAGACCCGAAAACTGTAGTGGTGTGGTGTTTTTGTGAGGTGTATATTCTGTGGAAAAGGCCGGTGTGTGTGGTGTGTCCTTGTTTCCCATTTTACAGAACTGATTTTGTTCACGGGTCTGTTTGCCGCTTGTGCTCTTCTCACAAGCTGCTACAATACTATTTGTTACTCTTATATTTAAATATATCTCTCATTGCACGGCATTGATGATGGGCATAGATGCACTGCATAGTGCAAAGCATTATTATTTCCCGAACCAAATAAAGTATAATGGCAGAGCAGACAGGCGAATTCTCTGAAATACTCACACTTTTACGCGAGAATCCCCGCGGGATGTCAGTCACGGAAATCGCCGACGCCACGCATCTGAACCGGAACACCATAGCGCGATACATGGATAATCTGCTGGTGTCCGGCCGGGTCGAAATGCGCACCTTTGGCAAAGCCAAGGTTTTTTTCTTATCAAAACGGGTCCCCGTATCCGCGATGCTCAACCTCTCTTCCGAGATGGTCCTGCTGATCGATGCGGATCTCCGGGTCATCCAGGCAAACGAATCGTTACTCTCGTTTATTGGCGCTGAATCCGATCAGATCATCGGAAAATACGTCTATGAAAGTGCCTGTAAAACATTCTGCAGCGATGTCCTGACCGACCAGATCCGCTCGGCCCTTCAGGGTGAGATGGTCAGAAGCGAACTTCGTCTCATTAAAAACGGGTCTGACTGTTATCTGGATCAGCGGATCTACCCTATGGTCCTCTCCGACGGACGCCCCGGCGTTACCGTCGTCTGGGACGACATCACCGAAAAAGTAAACTCCGAAGCCGCGCTCGAACAAAGCGAAGCGATGTTTCGCCGCCTTGTTGAAACGATCCACGATGTCATCTGGTCGCTGGACGATACATTTTGTCTCCAGTACATCAGCCCCCAGATAACCAGCGTGACCGGCTATCTGCCCGAGGAAATGAACGGACGCAAACTCTCTGAGTTCATGCCGGCCGGGGCGGCAGCACGTTTCGACTGGGAACTTGCATCTGCGGTCTCCCGTGAAAACGGATTCACCCTCCCTGAGTTCCCTTTCATCTGCAAAGACAGCAGAAAGATCTACTGCGAATTTTCCGGGTCCCCGGTCCTTCTTGAACAGGAGGAATCCATTTTTCTTGGCTATAACGGAGCGCTGAGGGACGTTACCGACCGGAGGGATGCGGAACTCGGGGCCAAACGGTGGAAACGTTTTCTGGATTCCGTGATGAACAACATTCCTGCCATCATCACCGTTATCGGCATGGAGTCACGGAAATACTATTACGTAAACAAATCCGCGGAGCTGTTCCTGCAGAAATCACGCGCAGAGCTCTCCCATATGACCTCCAAGGAGATCCTGGCGAAAATCGGATCCGTCCGGCTGACCGAAGCTCATGACACGGTTGCTTCGACCGGAAAAGAAGCCCGTGTATCCGAGGACCGGATCGTTGTCAACGGAGAAACCAGATACATCTCCGCGCGGGTCATCCCGATGAAACTCTCGGTCGAACGCCAGTATCTGCTGACGATCGTCAACGACATAACAGAAGAGGATGCTGACCGGCAGAGGCAGATGATGAGCCGGGAACTCGCATTCATTCTGGAAGGCGTGTCAGCGACCCAGGAGATGTGGGACCCTCTTCTTGAGATGCTTCCCAAGATATCCGGATATGAGTCGGTGGCCATCTATCAGCGCAGTATTTTTGATGATTACACCCTGTTCCGGGCAAAAGACGGGAGTTTCTCACCGGCGATCCATACGGACTCGATCATTCACCGGATCATCAGAAAAGGCGAGCCGGTGATCTTCGATAAACACCGGATGAAACTTCTGCCGGAATCGACTGCAGCCCCGATGTATCAGGCGAAATCGCTGGTTCTGATGCCGGTGATATTCGAAGGACGGGCGGTTGCCTGTGTGATCCTGGGTTCGAAAACACCGCTTTCCCCGGATACGGTCCGCAGAACGCTTCTGCTGTCGACAGCGTTCCAGATAAGCACGGTCGCTTCGCGGTGTCTGGTGCAGGAAAAACTTCAGCGGGAACGGGATCGGACGAGAAGTTATCTTGATGTTGCCGGCGTTGTGCTTGTCATGGTGAACCGGGACGGGAATGTCGAGATGCTGAACAGATACGGGACAAAGATCCTCGGTTATACTGAAGCGGAGCTGATGGGAAGAAACTGGTTTATGACCGCGGTCCCCGAAAGGGCCAGAAAACAGAGGCTGGACGGGTTCCGGAAGATCATTTCCGGAAAGGTCCGGGACGATGATTATGTGTATGAGGGTACGGTCTTATGTAAAGACGGGGCCGAGAAGACGCTCCGGTGGAGAAATACCCCGCTCTATGAAGAATGCGGGAGCATCTCGGGTGTTGTCTCCTCCGGGGAACTTATTTAGATCTTTTTTTCAAGAGCTTTTTCCACGATCTTTATCGCGCAAAGGTCTCCGCACATCGAACAGGTCTCACATGCCCCGTCCCGTTCATGGATCTTTTCTGCATGTTCGCCAAACAGCGAAAGATCATACTGCGCCTGCCAGTCGAGATTTTTGCGGGCCCGCGCCATCTTCTCCTGACGGGGAAGCTCGGTCTCCCTGCGGCGCGAGAGATCGCCGACATGGGCGGCAACTTTGCAGACCCGGGTCCCCTCGATGATGTCGTCGACATTTGGCAAAGCCAGATGCTCCGACGGGGAAACCATGCACAGGAAATCAGCCCCGGCACACGCGGCCGCTGCTCCGCCGATCGCAGCCGTGATGTGATCATATCCCGGAGCGATATCCGTCACCAGCGGACCTAAAAGATACAGGGGGGCGAAATCCGTGATCTCCTTGATCATTTTCACATTGTAGGGGATCTCGTTGTAGTCCATGTGCCCCGGCCCTTCGATCATCCGCTGGACCCCTTTGTCTTTGGCGCGTCTGGCAAGTTTGCCAAGCGTCAGA
Source organism: Methanocorpusculum sp. (assembly GCA_034932965.1). GTDB lineage: Archaea > Halobacteriota > Methanomicrobia > Methanomicrobiales > Methanocorpusculaceae > Methanocorpusculum. The sequence goes on along the minus strand of JAYFOG010000005.1, from coordinate 21,839 downwards.
TACTCCTGGGATTTGGCAAGTTTCATTGAATCGACGTAGGCTCCGGGCCGCATACCATCTCCAAGAGAAAGCGTGATATCGTATTCGTCAAGGATCTCGAGAAGATAATCATACTCTTTATAGAGCGGATTTTCCTCGCCGCTTGAAAGCATCATCGCCGTATGGAACGATCCGCCCCGGGAAACAACTCCCATCACCCGCGGGTCAAGGGTCAGGGCATCCAGAACCTCCAGATTCACCCCGCAGTGAAGCGTCATGAAATCAACGCCCTGTTTTGCCTGATCAAGGATCACGGAAAACAGAATATCGGATGTCAGGTTGACAACGTTTCCTGCCCGCCGGACCGCTTCGTAGATCGGAACGGTCCCGACCGGAATCCCGAGTTTCAGGATCTCTTTCCTCATTGATGGAAGATCCCCGCCGGTCGAGAGATCCATGATCGCATCGGCGCCGTTGTCGATCGCGGCCCGGGCTTTCATCATCTCCTTTGCCGGATCGCAGGTCACGCCGGATGTTCCGATATTCACATTTATCTTGACGGAGGTGCCTTCGCCGATCGCACAGGGTCTGTATTCACGTGCCTCATTTTTCAGAAGAATGGTCCGGCCTGCGATGATATTTCTGGAAAGGGCCTCCGGCGTCATTCCCTCGGATCGTGCAGCCTCGACTACGCCGGATATATCTCCGTGCAGACAGTTCTGGATGATGGAGTGCATAGGTATGTACCTATTTGGTTTCCGTTTGCATTATAGGTTATACAAAGAAAGTTAAATCAGGCGGGAGAAGATATCAGAAGTATGAGCGAATCAATAATCTGGCTTTCGGGCACCGGGTGGCGGGCGAACTCCTATGTTGCCGGCAGTATTTTAGTTGATGCAGCCGTATCAGCGGACGCTGTATATCCTTACAGAGAGCAGATCGATACGATCGTTCTGACCCACGGACACTTCGATCACACGGCAAATCTTTTGGAGCTTGCAAAGCTCTGCAGTGCAGAGGTCATGATCGGCGAGTATGATCTGCCGTTCTTATCGGATCCGCGGATCAGCCTCTCGAACCAGTTCGGAGAACGCCCGACAGCGTATCCGGCAAAGATCTTAAAAGACGGCGACACCGTCGGCGGGTTCAGGGTATACCACACCCCGGGACATACGCACGGAAGCATCAGCCTTTTTCGGGAATCGGACGGGGCGCTGATCTCAGGGGACACGATCTTTCCGGAAGGGTCCTTCGGCCGCTTCGATCTGCCGACCGGAAACAGAGAGGAACTGATCAGCTCGATCTCCCGGCTCGCAGAACTTCCGGTGAACTCGCTTTGGCCCGGACATGATATGCCGGTCGTGACGGATGCAAAACGCCATGTCCTTTTGTCGAAGCATTTTGTACAACAGTATGGATAAAGGAATCTACTGTCTGATCCTTGAATGCGTTAAGCCGTGCACCGTCACGATCGGCGCACTTGGACCCAGGGAATTCAAAAAAGGCTGGTATCTGTATGCAGGTTCGGCGCTTGGCTCCGGCGGGCTTTCGCGGGTCAAACGGCACATCAGGTTCTATCATGAACAGTACCGAAAACCGAAATGGCACATCGATTACCTGATGGCAGCCGGTGACATCACGCTCACCGGCGTCTTCTGTGCTGAAACAAAAGAACGGCTCGAGTGCATTCTTGCCAAAAATATCGGAGGAGACAGCGTAGCAAACTTCGGGTGTTCCGACTGTTTTTGCGACTCGCACCTGTTCTGCAGAACTGAACCGCCGGAGACGGAGGTCGCCCGCGCTTTTGAAAAAACCGGGCTTGCGCCCAGATATCATCTCATCCGGTAAGGCGAAAGCAGACTTATTTTTAAAATGATCCTGGCGATCTCTTCAGGAGACTCGCGTTCCTGATCCTCTTTCTGGATCCAGGTCAGAAACACATTGAAATGCGATGCGTTGATGTAGGCAAGCAGATAATCGAGCGGGACGGAAAAACTATCCTGCAAAGCCACGGTAACCAGTTTTTCCGCAAAAACATCATGCCAGAGCCGCTCTTTGAGACGTGTCTGAAACGAACATGATCCCTTCTCGCCGAAAAGCGCCCGAAGCACCTGAATATTTTCTTCAAAGTACGCAAACAGCGCCACGACTGTTTTCGTCAGCGTCCGGCCTTCCGTCAGCGGAAACACCTCTCCTCTGATGATCTCCCGCAGATCGCTGCCGATCTGGTTTTCAAACGACTCCAGAAGATCATACTTGTCTTTGTAATGCAGATAAAAGGTCCCCCGGCCGATATCGGCGGCATCGACGATATCCTTCACTGACAGTTCATCAAATCCTTTTTCAGCGACAAGATCGATAAAAGCGCAGCGGATGGCCCGTTCCGTTTTCATAAATCTCCGGTCTCTGGGTCCTGAGTCAGGGGTGAGGATATCGTTTTGCAGATTTTTCGACATGATCGGATCATCTCTCCCGGATGGCCGGGGGTTATCGGCCGGTCATCCGGAGGGGGTTTTTCAGATGGGAATAAATCGTTACTTAAAGTACACGCCGACGTCTTTGAGCCCGTTTCTCATGGCAAGAGTAATGACAAGAGGCGTGATGCTCTCGATCGTCGCTGCACACGCAAGCGGACCCGCATCCAGAGGAACGAGTTTTGACACGCTCGCGACAAGCTCCATCACGATCCGTTTTGCCTCCTCGTCATCTCCACACACACAGACCGAGTAGTCAAGCTCCTCATCAAGCTCCATCCATTTGCCGGAAGCAACATTGTTGAAGGCGGTGGTGAGTTTTGCAGATGCCGGCAGCATCTTTTGGATCGCGAGAGCTGCCGAACCTTCCGCCGGACGGTCAGGCAGGAAGTACTTTTCTTTGGGGAAGCGGAGCATCGGATTGATCAGCGAGACCACGATCTTGTTTTCGAACGCGGACTTTCCGATCGTCTCGATCGTCGACTCGACCTTGTCGAATGGCACTGATAAGATGATGATGTCGGCATCACACACGCTTGCATTCGTTCCGCCGCTGCATATCCCGCCGATCTCGCATTTGCGCTCGGCCAGACAGCAGGTCACGCCGTCGGCAGCGGTCGCCGCTTTGATCGGATCGCGTGATCCAAGTGAGACATCATACTTCCCGCCGATACATATGCGGCGGGCAAGCCCCTCACCGATATTGCCGGTTCCGCCGATTATTCCAACTCTGTACCGAATCGTTTTTTGTACCATTTCACTCATGAATATCACCACACAAATTTCACGCCAGTCATTCTGACATGATGTTCATTAGTCTCACATGGATATATTAGCTTTCCGGCATGCACGCCAGACGGCATTTCAATACCGGTCAAAGCGCTGATGAGGATTTTTCCGGAAATATCCGCAGATTTTTCTGAAAAACCTATATACACTGACAGATGAGAAAAAGACATGGAAACTATTTATCCCCCCGCCCACAATTTATTAAGAACAAAAATAGCTCAAGGTCTTTCATGAACAGAAATAATCTTCGACGTATACTCATCGCAGCATGTATCATCTGCGCTCTGATCCTCTCCGGCACAGGGGCGGTATCGGCTGCAAACCAGTCCACCTTTGTCATCACCGATTTCTCCATGTATCCGCAGTCCCTGATGCCGGGTGATTCCGGAATCATTACCGTAACGCTTCGAAACACCGGCAGCACATTCGTTCCGGTCAATCAGATCTTTATCAAAGACTCTGACGGGATCAAATCGACCGTGACCCCCTATCAGAACCCGATCGGGGGAGTCGGCGCGGGCGATACGTTCACGTTATCGCTGCCGGTCACTTCGACGGGAAAAACCGGGACCTTCTATCCGGTCCTGTATGTCGATTTCGACGGAAACAGCGGCAATTATCTGAAATACCCCTTCGCAGTCATCGTTGATGATAAGAGCATCGCGATCTCGGTGACGGGACGCCCCGACGTCTTTGAGCCGGACACCACACAGACCGTCGCTCTCACGATCGGCAACCTTCGGACCAACGCGATCGAGGCGGTCGAAATCACCGCATCCGGAGCAGGCGTCACCTCCAAACAGACCTCCCTCTTCCTTGGAACGATCGATGCGAACAAAGCAGCAAACGGGACCTTAAGCGTCTCGACCACTGCAGAAACGAAAGAGGTCACCTTCGATGTCAGATATAGAAACGGTGCTGCCTGGCATACCGGGAGCATCACTATCCCTCTTGAGTCCGGCGTCTCAAAAACCGGAGCCGAACTCATCGTCAACAACATCGAAGTGAAAAACACCGGAAGCTACTATACGGTCATCGGCGATGTGAACAACGCGGGACTTACGACTGCAAAGGCGCTCGTTGTCACCACCGAAGGCGCGACGAAAACCGGTCTTTACCCCTCCTATGTTGTCGGATCCCTGGATGAAGACGGACTCTCCGAGTTTGAAGTAACCTTCAGCAGCCCTGCCGACGGGAAAGTGACCCTGGTCTTTACCTATAAAGATGTCAACGGAAACACCTATACGCAAAAGCAGGACGTAGCGATCTCCTCTGCGGTCACTGAATCACAAAACACCGGCGAATCGAACCCGGTCGCTGCCGTTCTGATCGTTGTTGTGATACTTATCATTCTTGCCGGCGGATTTGCCGCCTGGAAGAAAGGGAAAATATTTGCGCGGAAGTAAGCCATGAATCCGATCCCGGTGGTCGAACTGCATGACGTCTCCAAAATATACCCGATGCCGGCAGGCGACGTCCATGCATTAAACCACGTAGACTTCTCCATTCAGAAAGGAGAATTTGTGGCCATCATGGGACCGTCAGGTTCAGGCAAATCCACACTGATGAACATGATCGGCTGCCTGGATGTGCCTACATCCGGGGAGATAAAGATCAACGGAAAGTCGACGTCTGAGATGACGGACGATGAACTGACCCTGCACCGAAGAGAGACGATCGGCTTCATCTTTCAGAAGTTCAACCTGATCAGTCTGTTAACGGCATATGAAAACGTCGAGTATCCGCTGATCTTAAAACACGGGCACAAGGACACGACGACACGGACCAGAGATCTTCTAAGAATGGTCGGACTGACCGACGGCCAGATGCAGCACACGCCGTACGAACTTTCCGGCGGCCAGCAGCAGAGAGTTTCCATAGCACGGGCTCTTGCAAACGATCCGACGTTTCTTTTGTGCGATGAACCGACCGGAAATCTCGATTCAAAAATGAGTAATCAGATCATGGATATACTCACTGAATTGCATTCTCAAGGGAGAACGGTCGTCATGGTGACCCATGACCCGAAAACGGCTGAATACGCCGAACGCATAGTGATCATCAGGGATGGTGAGATCGTCAATGAGTGAAGAGAAAAAATCGCTCTGGCAGAAGATCTACTCGCCGATGATCCTTTCACTGGCGGTCAGGAATCTGAAACTGAATAAGTTTCGGACCATCCTTTCGATGATCGGTATCGTGATCGGGGTGTTTGCCATCTGCGGGATGGGAATGATCAGCGCCGGATTTACCGAGGAGATGAACTCGATGATCTCCGACACGGCAGATACCCTGACGATCTCGCCGGTCGGTGAAAAGGTGATCGACGGAACGACGACGTCGGGTTTCTCCGCAAAGGATCTGAGAGATATCGAATCAGCGGTCAAGTCCGTGACCAAAGAGTATGAGTTCATCCCGATGTACTCGTCGACGAAGTACGTGTATATCGGCAAAGAAATGGCGATGGCCTCGATATCCGGTATGGATTCACAGGATCTTGAGAAGATCACTACCCTGATCCAGGGAACACTTCCGCGCGGTTCGACCAATGTTGTCGTGGGCGAGCAGTTTGCCGAGGATAATAATCTCCGTATAGGGAGCAGGATGATCATGCTGAACTCGGCCGGTCAGGAGGTCACGTCCAGGGTCGTCGGGATCTTAGAGGATACCGGGATGATGACCTTGGGATTCTCCACAAGCAGTGCGGTCGTCGGATCGATCGAGTGGTACACCGGACTTGTCGGTGATAATCACGGGCTGTATGACAAGGTCATCGTCAAGGCCTATGATCCTACAGAACTGACCCCGATAGATGACGCGATCGAGAAGAAGATGAACGGTAAGAAGGACAAGGATTCGGATGATACGGTCTATATCCTGAACTCCTATGAGATCATGGAGGTCTTCGATGAGATCATGTCCATGTCCAGCATCTTTACAACGATCATCAGCGGTATCTCTCTGCTGGTCGCAGCAGTGGCCATTACGAATGTGATGCTGATGAGCGTGAAGGAGCGGACGAGAGAGGTCGGTATTCTCCGGAGTATCGGGACCTACCGGAGTCAGATCCTGCAGATGTTCCTCTATGAAGCGGGGCTGATCGGTCTGATCGGAGCCATTGCCGGCACGCTGCTCGCGCTGATCGCAGCGCCGGTGATGCTGCTTGGGATGATCGGATCGCTTGATGCGATGCTGACACCGGCAGTTCTTGTGTATGTGCCGATCGGTATTCTTATCGGGCTGATCGTCTGCCTGATCTCCGGTCTCTATCCGGCATGGAAAGCAGCCAATCTCAACCCGGTCGAAGCGATGTCGACCGACTGATCAATTCTCTTCTCTTTTTTTAATTTCGGTTCGAATGCAGGTGAGGGTCGGGTTTCAAAAAATGATCAGGTTCCAGTAGAAAACCAGGGTTTCGATTGGAAACTGAGCTTTTTCAAGGATGTTTTGAGCAGTTCTGAGCAGCACAAAACCCCTGTCTTTTAGAAAATACGCCGAATGCCGGCGATTTGGGCTTTTGGATAGATCATCATATATAAATGCAGCAGACGTGCGATAAAAAATCTGTATGGGGGGGTAAAATTCGGTCCGTCCGTAAGTATTTACGGACGCAAAAAAAATCTCTCATCAATCACTTTTTTTTCACACGTGTGGTCTCTTATTATTATTACTATGTACAGTACAGAAGAGAGAGAGAGAGAGAGAATTGCTTTGCAAAAAAAAGTAGTATATAATATTTTCCGTCCGTAAGGAGGATATTTTTTACCGGTTATCGTTTTTTTATCGCACGTGTGCATGATTTATATATGATGAGTGTGATTTTTTGTCAAATCGGCAGGAAACGGCGTATTTTTATTTTGAGCACTGGTTTTGATCGAAAAATGCGGGTGAAAATTGGTTTGAGATGAATCAAAATGGAATCGAAATTGCGGTTTTCGAGTGGAAAAGGCGGGTTGGACGCTGAAAGCGGACGACCTCAGCCAAGCAAGGCTTTGCCTTGCGATCAAATCGTTAGATTTGCGACTGGGAGGTTTTTGCATGATCCGAAGGGGTTTATGAGTATGGGATTTTTGGGAGTTTTTTTCATCGACATCTATATCGTTTTTCCCTGTCAATTAACCATTATTCATCATGAGCAAGCTGGAACTCTATCGAATAACTCCAATTGTTAAAGAACTGTCCTCAAAACAGGTCGAATTGGAGAGAAAACTTCAAACACTGATTGAAGAAAATATGGATACCTTTTTTGGGGTAAGATTTCTTTATTCGGAGTATACAACTTCAAATGGAGGGAGAATAGACTCCCTTGGGCTTGATGAGAATAATCTCCCGGTGATTTTTGAATACAAACGTTCGATCAATGAAAACGTCATTAATCAGGGTCTCTTTTATTTGGACTGGCTCGTTGATCACAAAGCGGATATCCGGGAGCTTGTCAGGAAGAAACTCGGGGAAAAACAGGTTTCTCAGATTGATGAATCATCGCCGAGACTCATTTGTGTGGCTGCCGACTTTACTAAATATGATGTTCATGCAGTTAACCAGATAGACCGAAATATCGACCTTATACGATATAGAGTATTTGCCGACGATCTTATTCTCTTTGAACAGGTCTATTCGAAAACATCGACACCGGTGAAGATTAATGGGATAAAAACACGTGGACACGGCTCCGACAAAACCTTTACAGATATGAAAAACACCCTCAGACCCGAACTTCGGGAACTTTATGAGGAACTTGCTGACTACACACGAACTCTTGGGGATGATATCACCGAACATGAGAAAAAATTGTATCTTGCGTTCAAGAAGATCAAAAATTTTGTCTGCATTGAACTGAGAAACAAAAATATTGTTCTGTATCTCAAACTTAACCCGGATGATTTCGATTTAGAGGAGGGTGTTACCAGAGATGTACGGAATATAGGACATTGGGGCACAGGGGATTTAGAGGTCGTTGTCTTTAATAAGGTGGGCCTGGAGAGGGCAAAGACACTGATCGAGGAGAGTTACAGAAGAAATTAAGAAAAAGGTAGAGCATCCCCCTCACATCAGCGGATAGCTCGCCCGAACGATCCGCCCCTCCGTCTCGATATTCCCCCGTCCTCCGCTGACCTTCGGCACATCCCCGGCCGGCTCTTTGAAAACCATCTCCGCTTTCAGCATCCCGATCGGATCGAACCGCAGATCAAGCCTCTCCGGCTCCCCGGCATCCGCCAGATCCTGCAGATGATCCGCGATCGCCGCCGCCTGCATCTTATCAAGCGTCCACTCCCTTCCGCACTCCATCAGGAACTTCTGCAGACTCCCGCCTTTCGAAAAATCAAACGACCGGCGCTTTTTGATACCGATTCTGAGCACAAGTCCGAGCGCCAGGACCGCCATCGACCCCGACGTCAGCGGCGACGCGAAAAACAATGCCAAAGTCTTCGGCAGTTCAGCATACAGATACGGACAGACCGCCGACGACACCCCGATCAAAATCGGCAGGATCACCACAAACTTCCGCCGGGGATCCAGCATCCGTGACGAAATACTCTGGATACCGGTGATCATCACAAACGTCACCGCATACAAAAGCGTCGCTCCAAGAATCGGCTTAGGCAGAATATGGAACACCCAGCCGATCGCCGGCAAAAATCCGCACAGGATCAGAAATACCCCCAGGCCAAGTCCCACCCTTTTTGCTGCGATCCCCGTCCCCACAACGAGTCCCGTCGCTCCCGAAGACGACCCGATCCCGATACCGCCCAAAGCTCCGGCGATCGCGACCCCCGCACCCTCCGACATCAGCGCGTTTTTCAGCGTATTCTTCTCTCCCTCCTTCGTGTAGGCATTCAGAAGCGAAATGTTTCCGACCGACTTCAGCATCACGCAGATCATTGCGATCAGAAACGGGATCAGCAGAGCAAAATCAAACGAATACGACACGATCCCAATCGGATCCGGGATCCAGAACACCGACAGGCTCCCGATCTCCAGCAGGGTCTCGAGGCGGAACACCCCAAGAAGAACAGATGCCAGCATTCCGATCACGATACCGATCAGAATCGCATAGAACTTGAAAAACCGTCTCGGGATCACGCTTAGGAGGATCGTCGAAGATAGCGTGATAACGCCGACTGCCGTCGATGCCGGATCCAGCGGTCCTGAGTCTGCGCTCCCGAAAAACAGCGGGAACGCAAACGGAACGATAGCGACACCCAGAAGAAACAAAACGACGCCCGTAACTTCGTTTGGGAACACGATCCGGAAAAACCTCGTGAACCGGCTGATCACCATCTCGAACAATCCCGAAAGGATCAGCATTCCATACAGAAGAGGAAGTCCTCCGGCCGTCGCTGCAAGAAGAGATGCGGGCAGATACGATGAATTCGGCACCATCGGCAGAAGATACCCCGCCCCCGTCTTCGAAAAAGACTGAAGGATCGTCGCGATCCCCGAACCGATCAGGGTTGCACTGATCAGAAACATCGTCAGATCCGTTGAACCCCCGATCGAATTGCTGATGATGACCGGATATGTCATATACACGGCAAGAACGAAGAAATGCTGCAGGATCGTAAGAAGCATCGTTCCCAAAGGCACCCTGTCCCTGACGTTATAGACCGGTTCATCCCCCTCTGCCATAATGAACATTTGTTGGTCGTACTTTTATGTTAAAGGTTATTGTAGGTTATTCCTGAAAAGTAGAGAACATCTTTCTCGAAAAAGGTGAAATCAACTTCTGATTCATTGTCTTTTTCTAACAGATATACTAGATCAGCATATGCCGATATAAACCCCTGACCGCGCGCGCTGAGCAAATCTCTGATTTGCAAGTCGATAATGCCTCCGCTTTTTGCGGAAACGGGGTGGTCAGTGAGCGAGGTGGTGAGTAAAGGACGGGATTTTGATTCAGGATCGAGTCGTGGATTCTGCTTGAGTTTGAATGCGGGATATCTTTGTGTTATCAAATTGACATACTAATGTTCATAATAATGGTCACCGTCGAAAGCAAAAAAGAGCAGATAGGATTTCGGATCAGTCCTAAGTATTACCAAAAGATCAAGGAGCTGTGCGAAGGAGATGATGCCCCGCCGGGATATGGGCGTCGACGATATGACGTTTCGGATCCTGCAGGCCCTGGAATCGCCGGAGGTCCAGATGATGCTGCGGGAAAAGTTTGTCGGGAAATAACCGAGAGAAAACCCTCTCAGGATTTCAAAAATAAGATCTCTCCACCGCGGGATGCTCCACGCCGAGTTCAAGTGAGGATAAGCAGATCCGATTCTGGGAGCCAAAAGGGCGGGATTCAAGCGAGGGCTGAAATCAGCAGCTCAGACCTTTCTGCAGACGATCGCCGCATGATCCTTATGATAAGGATCCAGCCACACGCTTTTTTCCACCAGATACCCGCCGGCCGTCAGCTCCGCACACGTATCGGCAAACACCTCGTCTGCGGACTTTCTGATATCCACGCTCCGGGTCTTCAGCATCAAAATCAGACGGCCGCCTGACTTTAAAAACGGCAGATGCTTCACCGCGATACCTGCCTGATTTGGCTGGGCAACATCCTGATAAAGCAGATCGACCGGTTCAAGGAGGGCGGAGTACAGAACCGGGCGGGTCGCATCCGAGTAGATCGGAACGATGTTCTTACGTTTTTTTGCGACTGCCAGGAGATCCTCCATCGGGCGGGGAGCAAACTCTACTGCGTATACTGATTCCACATAGTCCGCCACATGGGAAACGGTCGTCCCGTTTGCCGCTCCGAGATAAAGAACGACCTCATCCTTTTCGAGGGTGGCGGTCTTGTCCAGATACCAGAGGGCGGCCAGTTTGCTGCGGTACGGATCCCAGACGCGGAGGTTTCCAAGCATCCGCTCATTATAAACCCCTCCCGGTCCTTCCGAGACAAGTGTGCCTTTTATGTCGATCATGACTCTCCTCCAAAAATGCTGTCGATCTTGGCATTCGCCTGCTCGACAAATTCAGCATCCAGTTCGCCCCGGTACAGATCCAGACGGGCGGCGATCGCCAGTTTCGCCGCAAGCTGACGGGCAACTTTTCCCCGGACCTCCTTTTGGGCATTGTGGACACGCCGGTGCTGGAAGATGATCCCATGTTTCGGCGAAGACGACCCGGTCCTGATGTGGGAGAAGAGAGCTGATTCGGCGCCGATCACCTGGATGGACGAACCCGGCATTTTTGCTGTCGCTTCAAGCCCTCCGGCACGAGAAATCAGCCGGGCAGCAACAAGCCCGCCCACAAGAGCGCTCATATTCGGGATAACGACGACCGCTTCCCGGGAGACCTCCTTCATCAGATCGGTCCTGACCCCGGAAAGGGAGAGGATCTCTCTTGCTACACGCTTTAAGGACGGACTCCCGGACTTTGCGATCTTCTGGACGAGGCGGGGGCCGTTTGCCCGCGTATATTTGTGGGACGTCCCGGGCGTTACCGCTGCATGCCAGTCGGTCACCCTTTCTGTGAGAAGGTTGATCACATCATCCATCTCGTCGAGGGTCCGGACCATCTGGAGAAGGGCTGCATCTTTTTTATCAAGATCCAGGGCAATGCCTTTCATCGCGAGGGAAATAGAGATCTCTCTGACCCCCCGGATATATTCTTCTCTGGTTAAAACCAGACCAGCCTCTCTAAGATCCTCCCAGTTGCAAAGAACGGACGGTATTGTAGTTGTATTCAGTACCCGTTCTTCGCATTCCTCCGGATCTGTCGACAGATCTTTGGCCTCCCCATACCAGTGCATAATCTAATATGGGAGGTTTGCGGGGATATAGATAGCGTGAGGAGCGCCGTGATCGCAAGTTTCCTTCAAAAACTTGGTCGCAAGGCAAAGCCTTGCTCAGCTAAGACCGCCCCTCCGTGACGGTCCGCCTCGGCTAAGAGAGCTAAAGCTCCCGCCGAAAAACCAACCATAACAATTAACATAAACCCCTCTCAATAATACATCATGCTGAATAGATACAAAGGATGTCTCGTCGGAGCTATCCTTGGTGACGCCCTCGGGATGCCGAACGAGACGACCACCGCACGTTTATCAACAGCCCCCTCCTTTGCCCGGGCATACAAAGGTCATCCGAATCATGATCTCCTCCCTGGCCAATACACAGACGACGGACAGCTGATCCTCATCGCGTCGCGCATCCTCGCAGAAGGCGACTGGGACAATACCGAATATGCAAAAGAGCTTCTCAAAACCTATACCTTACAGAAATTCAGATACCCGGACGGAACGACGTTTGCCGCATGCAAAAAAATGGAGAAAACAGGCGATCTCACCGGTTCAGGAATATATTCAGACAGTACCGGGTGTCTAGGCCTTGCGATTCCTTTTGCCCTCGCATACAAAGACCGAAAAGAGATGGCAAAGGAGCTTTTGACTGCCTGTTCGGTGACCCACACGCACCCGGGAGTACACGCGGGCGTGATCGGATACGCCCTTTTTTTGAACACTCTTCTTGAAACGAGCGATGTTGAAGCGGCATTTTCAGCGCTTTTCACCGCAGCGGAAAATATGGATCCCATGCTCGCAGGTAAGATCGCCAATGCCGTAAGAATTGAAAAAACGGGGATGCCTACGGCCGATGCCGCGAGTATTATTGGGAACTCCTCCTCCATTTACCAGACGCTTCCGCTTGCGGTTTTCTTCTGCAGACGCTATTTTATTCCGCGTGAGCTGCTTGGGATGTCCTCGACTTGCGGAGCGAACGCCGACACAGTCTCACTTTTGTGCGGAGCGTTTACCGGGGCCAGATTCGGGTTATCGGCCCTTCCTGAGGAGATGATCCCCGCACTCGAACGGGCAGGGATCTTTGCAGATCTTGCAGAAAAACTCATGAACCGGAAGAGCGAAATCCCGGACGAAGAGTCAGGGGAATAACATCTTTAAACTAGTTGTAAACCAATAATTTACGTATGGATATAGCGATTATCGGAGCATCCGGTTATGCCGGGGGCGACCTCATCAGACTTCTGCTTACTCACAAGGAAGCAGACATAGTCTGTGCCACGTCACGGAAGCTGGCAGGCACCCCGGTAACCAAAGATCACATCCACCTGAAAAATCTCATCGACCTCGATTACACAAATCCTGATATCGAAAACCTCGATGCGGATTTTGCATTCCTCGCGGTTCCCCATACCGCTGCTATGCAGTATGCCGGGAAACTGAAAGAGTGCGGCATAAAAACGGTCGACTTCTCCGCGGACTACCGTCTGCCAAGAGAGATCTATGAAAAAACCTACGGGGTGAAACACTCTGATTACTTCGAAGCACCATACGGCATGCCCGAAATTCACCGCAAAGATGTGAAAAATGCAGACTTTGTGGCAAACCCCGGCTGTTTTCCGACCGGAGCGACCCTTGCTGCCGCCCCGGTGGCAAAACTTGCCCACACGATAATTTATGATTCGAAGACCGGGGTTTCCGGAGCGGGCGACTCGATCTCGGAAACCACGCACTTCCCAAACGTTGCTGAAAACATCCTTCCCTATAAAATAACTGCACACAGACATCTGCCGGAGATGCGCCAGGAGGCGACATTCCTCGGATCGAAAGCAAACGTCTACTTCACCCCCCACCTTCTGCCCGCGATACGGGGGATCATAACGACCGCACATATTCTCTTCAACGAACCAATGGAGCTGGAAATGATACAGAAACTCTATCAGAACTTCTACAAAAATGAACAGTTTGTCCGGCTGCAGCCTGCAAAACTCGGCGGGGTCAGAGGATCCAACTTCTGCGACATCAACTTCGAGCTGGAAAATGACGGAACACGGCTCGTCGCCGTATCGGCAATAGACAACCTTGTAAAAGGAGCAGCAGGCCAGGCGGTCCAAAACATGAACATCATGTGCGGATTCGATGAAGCCGAAGGTCTCAGAATGCCGGGGATGTTCCCATGACTCAGGATTTCAGAAGCATCTGCGCCGTGGAAGGGGTGAACGCCTGGGGTATGAAAGAGGGAAAGTACGGACTTGCCCTCATCCAGGCATCCGGAACCGGAGCAGCGGTCTTCACGAAAAACAAGGTCCGTGCACCGGTCGTCAACCTGATGGCGGAGCGGACCAAACGCGGAAAACTCGCAGGGGTCATCGTAAACTCCGGCTGTGCCAATGCATATACCGGGAAGCAGGGATTTTCCGATGCGGAAAAAATGGCTGCGATCGGGGCAGAGGCACTCGGGATCAGCGAACTCGAATGCGGAGTTGCAAGCACCGGAGTTATCGGACGATATCTTGATCTCGACCTGATCAGACGGCAGGCCGGGCAGGTCGCCGGGAAACTCGCACACTCCCCCGAAGCGGAGACCGCGGCGGCAAAAGCGATCATGACGACCGATACGAAAGAGAAGCACGCCATTGTGCGCCGCGAAGGATATACCGTCGCCGGTATCTGCAAAGGATCTGGAATGATCGCACCGAACATGGGGACAATGCTTTCTTTCGTCTACACCGACGCGGAGATCTCAGCAAAACAGCTTCAGGCAAGTCTGAAATCCGCAGTGAAACGGAGTCTGAACAGAGTTGTCGTAGACGGAGATGAAAGCACTAACGACTCGCTCTTCTGTACCGCAACCGGGGAAGCGGGCAAGGTCCCGATGACCGAGTTTTCCAAAGCACTGGAAACAGTCTGCATCAGCCTTGCAAAGCAGATCGCAGCCGACGGAGAGGGTGCGACAAAGATGCTGGAAGTCAAGGTGTTCGGCTGCAAACGCGAACGCGATGCAGAAAAAATCGCAAAATCGGTCATCACCTCGCCTCTGGTGAAAAGCGCGATCTACGGCGAGGATCCAAACTGGGGCAGAGTTGTCTGTGCCGCAGGATATTCCGGCGTAGACTTCACGGTCGAGGAGCTGTCTCTTTCGATTGGCGAAGGAGAAAGTGAGACCCAGTTAGTGAAAAACGGGGCCATCACGGCCGACCTTGCACGGGCGAAAGCTGCGATGGCAGGCGACCATGTGGTGTTCACCCTTATGCTTGAGTCGGGAAACAAACAAGCCACCGCGTGGGGCTGCGACCTCACGGAAAAATACGTAGAGATCAACGGGAAGTATACAACATGAACAATAGACAAAGTGTGTTAATGGAGGCACTTCCTTACATCCGGAAGTTCCACAAAAAAACGATCGTCGTCAAACTCGGCGGTCACGCCATGGTCGATCCGGCCATCATGAACTCGGTCGTTCAGGACGCGGTTCTTCTCCACTACGTGGGGATGCGTGTGGTCCTCGTCCACGGCGGCGGACCGGAGATCACGCTGAAGATGAAGGCCCTGGGAAAAGAGGCGAAATTTGTCGGCGGTCTTCGTGTGACGGATGAAGAAACACTCGAGATCGCCCAGATGGTCCTTGCCGGAAAGATCAGCAATATGATCGTTTCGATGATCGCAAAGAACGGCGCAAAGGGTGTCGGCATCTCAGGAAACGACGGGGGTCTCGTCATTGCAGAGAAGATGCCCCTTCGAAAAATGATGGTCGGCGATGAGGAGGTGGATGTGGATCTTGGATTTGTCGGAGACGTGAAGGAGATCAACTCGAAACTTCTTGAGACCCTTCTGGATGCAGGGTATATCCCGGTCATTTCCCCGCTCGCCCTCGACCGGAAAGGAAACGACTTAAACATCAATGCCGATACGATGGCAGGAGAGATCGCGGTCGCATTAAAGGCGTTCAAGCTGATCTCGCTGACGGATGTAGACGGTGTAATGAATAAAGACCGGACTGAGATCTTCCACAGACTCACCTTGAAAAATGTGGACGCCCTTATGTCGGACGGAACGATTTCAGGCGGGATGATCCCAAAGCTTGAGGCAAGCGTGAACGCGGTTCGCCACGGAGTTGAAGGAGCACACATCCTGAATGGAAATTCCGAGCATAATCTGCTTCTGGAACTTTTCACGAACGACGGCGTTGGAACGATGATAACAGCCTCGATGATCTCGTTATAACCGAAAATACCCAATCTTTTTTTTAGAATAGGACTTACGCGGTGTTGATGCGGATCCAATTTGGGAAGGAGGTTGATGGGTGTGGACACAAGAAATTATTTAACCGCAAATAAGCCCACACTAATGCCTTACACGAAATTGAATTCCGATGCATATTTATTACCTGCGGTCCTAGTTCTCAGTAATGGGTTTTATTTGTCCGTTGACACAGGAGCGATGCATGGGAAAGCAGTGTAAGTTCTGGCGCGCCGATGCAAAAATCGATAAAAAAGCCGATACATTCTACGAGCTGAGCACAGGTGAATGTCTGTTTATCAAACTGGCAAACCATCTGCTTATGAAGTAGAAGAGGCTGTGTTCTGTTTATTATATTCCCGGGATCGTGACCGCAGGGTCTGTAACTTTGGTAAGTTGAAAAATAACTAAAAATAGCCGGCAGCAGGCTGAATGATCAGCCCAGAACCAGCATGCTTCCGAAATATGTCGTATCGTCCGCAGGCTCCACATATATCAGGACATAAACTTCCTGATCCGTCACCGGGTCACGGACCATGGAATACATAAGTCCGCCTCCGTTCTGTGATAATGAAATCACATCACGCGTGACCGACATTCCATACGAATTGCTCATACTCAGCTGATTCGTACCAACGAGCGATGGATCCATCGAATATGCCAGCACCATGCCGTCTTCCATGATCGCGAACGGATATAATCCCTTCTGGGTATGCAGAGCGCCGGCAGGATCGTTTATCATAGCCGTTACGGCAGGTACACCCTCAACGATCGCGAGATAATCCATACCCCTCACCTGACGGACAAGCTCCTCACGTTCTTTCCAGTCGACATACGATCCGTTCGAAAACGGCTCATCGTGCAGATAAATGCCCGACGCCAAGAACCACGTATCGTCAACAGCCATCACGTAGGAAAGCTTCAGCTCGCTCACGAAGTTATTGGCCGGGTTTTCGTACAGAGACATCACAAATCCTCCTCCGAGATTTGCACGGGCAATCGCTCGCTGAATATACTTGATCCCGGTAGTATCCTGCAGATACCAGCGGCTTTTTCCGATCAGATCCGGCTGGTGAGGCAGAGCCAGCACCGTTCCATTCATATCATAGGCGAAAATATACAGTTCGCCGTCTATGAACTTTCCCTTAGGATCATTGAATGCAGCAAGAGCCTCGGTCTTTCCAACTTTATGTGCATACACATAGGCATTTTCGACAAATGCCTTCAGCTCCCCGACAGTGACTTCGGATCCGACGGCTCCCGTTTTCTCAGGAACATTGTCGGTAAGAACGATACGCCATTCATTTCTGGATCCGAGAACTGCCGAATCCCAAACAGCATTCACCTGGGTTTGTTCCCCTCTGGATGTATCATAGAAGTGATACGAGATGTTTCCCGACGGATTCGTCAGAACGCTGCTCACCATAGTTCGAAGTTCGGTCGTCTGATAAGCAGGATCGCTCGTCAGGTATTTGCCGATCTCCACGGTGTTTTCATCATAGAACTTCAGACCAGTGGT
The DNA here is from genome assembly GCA_034932965.1 of Methanocorpusculum sp. Taxonomy (GTDB): domain Archaea; phylum Halobacteriota; class Methanomicrobia; order Methanomicrobiales; family Methanocorpusculaceae; genus Methanocorpusculum. The sequence continues at coordinate 4,105 of JAYFOG010000005.1, read as the reverse complement.
ATGCATGACCCATAACGTATAGCCGTATTCGTTCTTGAGGTACTCCGTCAGCCCGGAGAACAAACTGTCTATATCATAGGAAAGCCTCAAAACACCGTCATACTCACCGTTTTCATCATAAACGGGTGTAATGATCATGATCCCCTGGTCTCCATCCTGGTACTGGTAGAAATCAGAGACCACACAGGAAGGACCGGCGGCTTCAAGTACATCCACCGGATAATTGAGCCTGGACTTGGTTACACCCGGGACCCACCAGGGATCGAGATACCTGGTCGTAGAGATCAGCGTATTGTTTCTGTCGAATCTTCCTATCTCGATCGAGAGCGGAAGCTCGCTCCTGAGTTCATACAGGGCGAGTTCGACCGCCGGATCATCAGCCGGGACGCCGTCGAGGAGACGGGCCGTTTCCCACAATGAAGAGGTAACATATGCCAGATCATCCTCAACGATTCGGATGACCGGATGAAGGGCATCGTTCATATCTTCGATCTGTTCCTCAGATACAGGCTTGAGGTCAGCGGATGCAGGATATATACAGCCGGCAGCAAATATACAGAGCACTGCGAGAAAGAGGAGTGTTATTAATGAAAATGCATGTCGGACCAATCCTATCACCACTATTCATATACACATATGGATGTGCAGTAATTATAGTTAAGTATTCAGGAAGTCGCAAGGAGGGTTTATTTCCTCATGAATAATCATGATAATAGAGGTAAAAGTATAGAAAAACTTAAAAATAAATAATAATGCATTGTCAGAACACTGTTAAGACAATACTTTTTTCAGCCAGTTTCTCAGAGATACCATCTGATCTTCCGTGTGAAAATAATGCCCGCCGTTTTCCACGATCTCGAGAACCGCTGAGTTTTCCTCTGCAAAAGCGGACACTTCATCCAGCGGCACCAGATCATCGTTCCTGCCGTAGAGAATGCCGGCCGGTACGTTCCAGGCACCGATCGGGTGGGTTTTTACATACAAGTAATAATCCCAGTAGAGCGTTATCCCAATCGGCAGTATGATCTCCTGTTTTTCTTTCAGCATCTGTTCACTTACCTGAAAGCCGGTCATAAGATCATCGATGATCCGTTCCATATTGACCACAGGAGAGAGAAAGAGGCTCTGCTCGATCGGCAGATCCCGATACGCCAGAAGACCAAAATAGACACCCATGCTGCAGCCGAAAAAACTGATATGATCCGCGATCGACCGTGCATACCGATAAACCGCCGTAAGATCGCTCACGCAATTTTCCGGTTTACAGGGATACTCATCTTTAGGACGTTCACCATGTTCGGGAAGATCGAAGCTGAGGACCTGGTATCCTTTTTTGACCGCCTCCTCCGCAAAAACTACGATAACGTCATCCGCTTTGTTCGACATGTTTCCATGCACGGCGATATAGAGATTCCCGGTATGTTCCCCCCACAAAATTGCCGGAATACTGATGGTTTTATTTTGGATGGTGATGGATTTTTGTAACATATAATTGCCTGACTGAGGAAAAAAAGATCATGGATCTGATCTGAGAAAAAAAGTTTATACTGCTTCTTTTCCGAGATCGAATGCCTTCTCATTGATCTGAACGGTCTTGGGCGGCACATTCCGTCGAACCGCTTCTGAAAGTGACTCGGCGGCAAGCGGAAGTATATGCGACGCGGCCCCGAGAAGGACGATGTTTGCTGCAAGGGGATTTCCAGCCCGGGCGGCAATATCTGCAGCGTCCACAAGGATCACCTTCGCCTTGCCGGCTTTCAGTTCTGCCTCGATATCCTCTATTCTAGGGACGGGCTGTTTTCCTGAAAAGACCGAGGTCGGAACGACCATCTCACGGCTCACGACCATCATACCATCAGGTTTTAGGAAGTGCCGGTAGCGTACTGCCTCAAGGACATCGAATGCGATCAGGAGATCTGCGGTGCCGGGAGCGATCAGAGGGCCGAACTTGCCGTCGATCCGGATATGGGTTTCTACTGATCCTCCGCGCTGGGACATCCCGTGCGTCTCAGCTCCCCGGACATGACGGCCCTCGATCACGCAGGCGTCGCCCAGAACATTCGAGGCAAGGATCGTTCCCTGCCCGCCGATACCGACGATCAGAACATCAAAACTCTTTTTCATTGTCTCGCACCTCCGCGGTGGATCGCGCCGGCCGGACAGATATCAGCGCAGACGCCGCATCCCGTACAAAGAGCGGTGATCTTTGCAACGCCGGATTCATCCGTCTCGATCGCCGGACAGCCGTACTTCAGGCAGGCTCCGCATTTTGTACATACATCTGCTTCCACGACATACCGGTTCCGTTTGATGCCGAGCCGCTTGTTCATGATAACGCAGGGCTGCTTCGCGATGATGACCTTTATGCCGGGTTTTTCCTTTGCTTCCCGGAGGGTGGCAAAAAGATAGGTCAGATCATAGGGATCGACCGACTCAACATAGGAGACCCCGCAGGCTCTCGCAAGCTCTTCGAGCGAGATCTTCGGAGACTCTTCACCGGTCGCGGTCAGCCCGGTGTTCGGGTTCGGCTGGTGACCGGTCATGGCAGTGATCCTATTATCCAGGATTATCACGATCTGATTCGTATTATTGTACACCGCATTGATGAGCCCGTTCACACCGGTGTGGAGGAAGGTCGAGTCGCCGATCGTGGAGACCACGTCGGTTCCCGGGCAGGAATGGGCGATTCCCGAACCGACCGTGATCGAAGCACCCATACAGATCGTCGTGTCGACCGCTCCGAGTTGGAGACCAAGCGTATAGCAGCCGATGTCGGACGGGAACACGCCGTCTTTGAAGACCTTTTTCATGGCGTAAAAGACCGAACGGTGGAGACATCCCGCACAGAGGATCGGCGGACGGACCGCTACCGGGGTCATTTCCGGCGGGACCGGGTAGGTGTTTTTCGCAAAACCTGCCTTTTCAAATGCTCCTGCGATCAGAGCTGGAGAATATTCTCCCTCGTGAGGCAGATATCCATCGAGTTTTCCGTGAACGACCGTCGAAGACGCTGCCTGAAGCGCTGCTTCTTCGATTACCGGCATAAGCTCTTCCACAACGAGGACCTCGGTATGCTGAGCAAGAATGCCCAGAAGCCAGTCCCTGTCGATCGGGTATGCGCTGATCTTGATGAACGAAACATCTTCCGGGATGATCTCCTCGACATAGGAGATGGCGATGCCTCCGGCAATGACAGCCTTTTTCCCGCGGATCTCTGCAGAGTTGAGACCGGTCTCCACCAGATATTTTGCGACCTCGGGCTGCTTTTTCGTGAGGATCACATGCAGCGGACGGGTGTGGGCTGGGATCACGACATACTGCTTCGGGTTTTTGACAAACTCGCCTTTCCGGGTCGAAGGTGAGGGCTCGCCAAGAGTGACATCGCCTTTTGAGTGGCAGATCCTTGTCGTCGGGCGAAGAAGAACAGGGAGCGCGAACTTTTCGGAGAGTTCGAAGGCGGTTTTCGTAAAGTCATGCGCTTCCTGAGCGGAAGAGGGATCCAGACACGGGATCTGAGCAAACGTTGCATACATCCTCGAGTCCTGTTCGTTCTGCGAACTGTGCGCGAAAGGATCATCGGCCGAGAGAACAACAAACCCGCCCTTTGTCCCGGTGTAGGATGAGGTCATGAGGGGGTCTGCGGCGACGTTCAGCCCGACATGCTTCATGGTGACGATCGAGCGAAGCCCGCACCAGCTTGCAGCCAGAGCATTTTCGAACGCGACTTTTTCATTAACTGACCATTCTAAGTAGTACCAGGGATCTTTTCCGGCACGCAGTCGGTCAACTACCTCGGATGACGGGGTTCCGGGATACCCGGAAACAAAGTCAATGCCCGCTTCGAGACAAGCATGAGCTATAGCGTCGTTTCCAAGGAGGTATTTCTTGGGTGTCTCTTCTGCCATATTCTTCATAATGTTTGGCATGATAAGAGAATAAGGCTACGTCGGCGGCAGGAAATGAGTTTCAGAACATATTTATACGGCAACATCCTATGTAGTAAGGTAAAAGGGGGCCCGTAGCATAGCTAGGTGGTGCGCCCGGCTGATAACCGGGAGGTCATGAGTTCGAATCTCATCGGGCCCACTGTTTTTCTGATTTTTGT
>JAYFOG010000004.1:0-6451 GCA_034932965.1 Methanocorpusculum sp. | reverse complement strand
ATACCGATGAAATAGAGGATTTTGAAGAGGAATAATACTAATGACAGATATCGTATACCGGCTTGGTCCGGGTTGTGAAGTCGATGACATCGTTGAAGGCAGCATGTACATCGGCAAAGTCCAGGGTTTTGCGACCTTTGGTACCTTTGTTCAGTTAAATGATAAAACCAAAGGTCTCCTGCATAAAAGCAATGTGCTGACCGAGAAACATGAACGCGATTCGATCATCGTGCTTGTCAATCAGGTCCGCCCAAACGGAAACATCGATCTTCGGGAGATCGACCTTCCGGAAGGAAGCTATGAGACCCAGCTTGTCGCAAAAAAGATCACGCTTACAAAACTCTCTGATCTGGCATCAAAGATCGGCAGGAACGTGACGATCGAAGCAGACGTCGTGCAGATCAAACAGACTTCGGGTCCGACCATCTTTACCATCTGTGATGACTCAGGCGTCGAGGATGCCGCCGCTTTCACTGAAGCAGGCGTCCGGTCTTATCCTGAAGTAAATCTCGGCGACATCGTCAGAGTATTCGGCGAAGCCACCCGCAGAAACAACCAGATGCAGATCGAGGTCTCGGGAATGCAGGTCCTCAAAGGCGAGGAAGCCGACAACGTCCGGAGCCGGATCAACCGTGCACTGGAAGCCCGCGCCGAACCGCCGGAGGTCAGCCCGATGGTCAAAAGCGATGTCATCGACGCTCTCTGGCCCGAGATGCGGAAACTCGCGAAGATCGTCCGCCGTGCTGTTCTCACCCAGCAGCCGATCATCATTCGTCATCACGCAGATGCCGACGGAATCTGCGCGGCTGTTTCTGTCGAAACTGCCGTCACCCAGTTCATCCGCGACAACGGCGGAGATCCGGATCAGGACAACTTCCTTCTGCGCCGCTCGCCCTCAAAGGCCCCCTTCTATGAGATCGAAGATGTGACCCGCGATCTCGACATGATGCTGAAAGACAATGTCCGGTTCGGTCAGAAACTTCCGCTCATCCTTCTTATGGACAACGGATCGACCGAAGAGGACATGCCGTCTTACAAGATGACCGAGGTCTATGGTCTTGACGTCATCGTTGCCGACCACCACCATCCCGATGATACTATCGACAAATACCTCCTGGCACATGTCAATCCGTATCATGTCGGCGGCGACTTCGGTGTCACCGCAGGTATGCTCGGAACGGAAATTGCCCGGCTGATCAACCCCGCCGTCGAATCACGCATCATGCATTTCCCGGCAGTTGCGGGTGTTGCAGACAGAAGCGAGGCTCCTGAACTTGACTCCTATCTTGCACTGATCGAAGGAAAATACACCCGTGATGAGTGTAAAGACATGGCCTTGTCCCTCGATTACGAGCAGTACTGGCTCCGATTCAATGACGGACGCGAGATCGTCAAAGATATCCTCAACATCAACAATGCGCCTGAGCGGCATGCAAAACTCGTGAACCTCCTCGTCACCGAGGCAAACCTGGCGATCGAGGATCAGATGAACACCATGATGCCTCATATCCACGATCAGAAGCTTACCTCAGGTGCGAATCTGTTCCTTGCCGATGTGGAGATGTTTGCCCACCGGTTCACCTTCCCGCCTCCGGGCAAATCCTCGGGCGAAGTTCACGATATCCTCTGCAAGAAGTATGTGAACGAACCTGTCGTCACGCTCGGCCTTGGTCCGGATTTTGCAGTCATCCGTTCCCGCAGTGTGAGAATGAACATCCCGCAGATGGTCAGGTCTATGCGGGATGAGATGCCTGGAGCAGGAATCTCAGGCGGCGGCCACCTCGTTGTCGGCAGCATCAAATTTGTCGAGGGTATGCGTGCCCAGGTAATCGAAAAAATGATCGAGAAAATCTCCGAATTTCCGGCAGCATCACTCTAAAACACCCGGATATCTTTTTTTTGATCCTCTTTGTCCGTGCAGCGCCTTCATAACAATATCTTTATAATGTAAAAGATTCAATACTTACGTGAGGTAAGTCAAAATGGCCGAACCTAAAACAATTCTTGAAAGATACAATGAAACCCAGGCGAAGATTCTCGGATACCTGAAAGCAGGTGTATCCAAGGGCGGTAGATTCTTTAAAGCGAAGTATATCGCCAAAGATCTCGGTCTCTCTTCAAAGGAAGTTGGGACCAACCTCGCCATCCTCTCCGAAATTTGCGATGAGCTGGATATCAGCCGATGGAGTTACTCCAACAGTACCACCTGGATGGTAACAAGCAGATCAATGTAATAGAATATCCGATACCACCCCGATATTCCCTTTTTGTTTTCCTAGAGGAAAACAACAACCTTAATTACTGTTCCTTTCCTCTATGTTAGTATGGCTGTTAAAATTTTTGAGCTAGTGGAAACCTTAGAATTTGTATCTGATATCGATGGGGAAAAGGACTGTCTTATGGCTCAGCAGGGCCCTCACTGGTTCAATATAGATGTCCCGAAAGGATCCGGTCTCAAAGCCGGCGACAAAGTCCGTGTTATTATTGAGAGGGCTGAATAGGCCGCAGGATATGGAACGCAAACCTCTGCTGATCATTGCAGGCCTGGTATGTTTGGCTGCGGTGATCGGTCTGATTCTCGTTTTTACCGGGGGGGCGTCTCTCACCGCGGGGACATCCGTCTACGAGGACGGCGTATTGACCACACCGATCCATTATAATGGTGAACAAAAAGATGTGTGGTTCCTTTACAATATCTTTCGTCAGGATACCCTTCTCTCCTCAACGCAGGTATGTGAATCCGAGTCCGTTCTTGGGACGCTGATACAAGGCGACTCAGTAACGGAACTGCAGGTCGAGCTTTTGCCCGGCGAGTACAAAGTATTTATCTATGTTCTCGAACGGGATGAAGGAACGAAACGTATAACCGGTTTCATTCAGAATATTCAGATCACATGATGCAGATCTTTGATAATGCCCTTCTTTTTGATACTGCGGCCGCAGAATGGCGTCCGTCAGCGTTTTCTGTTGAAGATGGTCTGGTGTCCGCTGTAGGCGCTCCGGGTTCTCTGAAAGGGGGCCGGGTGACCGATCTTGGCGGTGCACGGGTCGTTCCGGGTCTGATCGACGCCCATGTCCATATCGAAAGTTCTCTTCTCACGCCCCGCGAGTTCGGCCGCCTGTCGCTCAGAAACGGCGTGACCACGGTGATAGCCGATCCTCACGAGATCGCGAACGTCTCCGGTTGTGCCGGGATCGATTTCATGCTTGAGGATGCGAAGAGTTCGCCGGCAGATATTTTTTTCATGATCCCTTCCTGCGTGCCGGCGACCCCTCTGGACAAAGGCGGCGCCGTTGTCTCCGCAGAGGATGTCGCCTCTTACAAACATACTCCCTCGGTCATCGGGCTTGGTGAGATGATGAATGTCCCCGGCGTGCTTTCCGGCGACCCTGAGGTCCTCGCAAAGCTGGCCGTCTTCGATCACATCGACGGTCATGCGCCGGGACTTAGCGGCGAAGCACTCTGCAGATATGTATCCCGGCATATCAAAACGGATCATGAGTGTACTTCTGCTGACGAAGGCCGTGAAAAACTCTCTCTTGGAATGTATGTTTTTCTGCGTGAAGGAGATGCTGCCAAAAATATCGCCGCTTTATCCTCTATCGTGAACGACATCACGGCGGCGCGATGCTGTTTCTGCACTGACGACCGGCATACGGACTCTCTGGTCCGTGACGGGTCGATCGATCACTGTATACGGGTCGCGGTGAGCTGCGGGATGAAGCTTGAGCATGCCCTGCGGCTTGCAACGCTTTCTGCTGCTGATTGTTTCGGGCTGGCCGATCGCGGAATGATCGCACCGGGAAGGATCGCGGATTTCTGCATACTCGCTGACGGTCCGGAGTTTGCGGTTTTGGATGTGTACAAAAATGGGATCCCTGCTTCATCGATAGAGATACCCGGCAGCTCTTCGGTCTGCACCTCGCCGCCGTTTTCCTGCCGTGTACCCACGAAAGAAGAGCTTGCTCTTCCGGAGGGAAAACTCCGGGTCATCGGTCTTGTCCCGGGCGAGATCATAACTGAGGCTCTCGACAGCGAAACGGCAGCGGATCTCTGCAAAGTCGTGAGTGTCGACCGGTATCGGTCCGAAGGGTTTGGTGTGGGTCTTGTCTCAGGATTTTCCTTTGTGAAAGGGGCGATTGCCGCATCGATCTCGCATGATGCCCACAATATCATCGCGGCAGGTGTCACGGACGAGGAGATCATTCAGGCGATCCGCGCTGTCAAAGACGGCGGCGGGGGCATGGCCGTTGTCTGCGACGGGAAAACGAACGTCCTTTCCCTCCCGTGCGGAGGTCTGATGACCCCGCTTGCATATGAAGAGGTCGAAAAACGGATGGAAGAACTGTCTGACCGGCTGAAGATGACGGGAGCATCTCACGCGGCGTTCATGAATCTGTCGTTTCTCTCACTTACGGTGATCCCGCATCTCCGCATCACTCCCCGCGGTCTTTTCGACGGAGATATCTTTCAGGATGTGCCGATCCGGTTCGTGTAGGGAAAAGACTATCTCGTTTTCGAGACATAAATATCACAATGAACCTCGTCAGGATTATCTCTCTGGTTATGATTGCTGCTTTCCTGCTCCTGCTCGTTCCAGGTCCGGCTTTAGCAGTTTCCGGCGTGGTCATCACGCTTCCTGAGGGGAATCAGACAGTCACCGGCGATTCGTCAGTGCTGACCGAAGGATCGAACAAGTACGGATATCTGACCGTTCGTTCCATCGACATCGTGCTCTCGGGAACGGAGGCAGAGATCACCGTTCAGTATGAGGTCACACCCTGGATCGCGTTTCTGGTCTTTCTTTTCGGCAAACAGGATCTGAAAAATCGTGTGCTCTCGGTTGTCGGATATCCTGAGGCTGGAAAAGATTCACAGTCGGCAGCCTACACGTATGTCGATAACAGCCGTGCGGTCATTGTTGTTAAAAATGCGGTGATCGATTATGAAGACGGATCCTACTGGTATCCGGCTCACACTTTCGGAACTGTGATCCCGAAACTGACGTTTATCCTCAGTCCGACCGAATCCAAGATCTACAGCAATATCAAGGTCATGCAAAAAGGTTTCGGGTATTTCCAGTAACGGTCCCGTAATCTTTTTTTTCAGTACTTTACTTTTTTATACACGGGTCTTCCTTTCTTCCCGTTCGTCTCGTCTTCCTCGAGTTTCAGTTTCATCTCTATCCACGCACGGACTTTTTTCTGGACACGCGGTCTGAGATAGATGCCGAGAAACGCGACCCCAAGACCTGCTATCGTGAGGAGCATCATTGCGATAATGCCGTCAGTAGTGGTGAACGGGAACGGTTCGACCGGTGAAATGGACAAAAAGTAGATCACTGCACCGTAGGCTATCATACCAATCGCAACAAAAAAGAACGGCACAACAAATATCCGTGAGATGCCTGCCTGATAATTCTGGATGTAATCCGTGATCTTTCCGGCTGATCCCACCAGTCCTGCAGCGATGACCCAGATAAGCGCACCGTACAGGAACGTCAGGCCAAGATAGAGTATGCCGACATCTCCCGAATTGGGGTAATTGGTGATCACGCTCATCAGCCCGGAGATGATGCCGGCGATGACGAGGATGACTGCGACCAGATAGGCAATAAAGGAAAACTGGCCCTTTCTGAACGATTCGGTCACCGCGTGCCACACATAGCCGAAATACTGGTCGAAGTTGAACCCTTTGAACAGCAGATACAATCCAATAATTCCTACTGCCACCAGGACTGCCGAAACACCAGGTGCCAGCAGGGCGACTAAGGCGTAGAGCAGAAGCACCAAGCCGACCGGCAGCAGCACACTTCTTGCGATCTTCGGGTCGTTCATCAGCTTTTTGATGATATAATAGGTCCCTTCGATGTTCGGCAGCTGTTTGATGATCACACGTACCACGCTTGCCACCTTCAGATGTGACTGGATGATCGGAAGAACGTATTCATCCTCCGCCCCGTCGGAGATAAGTATGCACTCGGTCACTCCGGTGATCCCGATGACTTGTTCCAGCAGTTCTCCGATCCTCCTGTCGCCTTCGAGCATATTCATATGGTTGCCCCCGATCACGGCGACCTCTACGTCCTCGCCGTTTGCTTTTAGCTGGTCGTAGGTTTTTATTGCCTGAAAAATCGCATTTGTATCGGAATCTTCCGGATCGGCGATACCAAGCCGTGTGGCCGCATCAAGACATGCATCCCTGCCGACTGCGGGGCTCTCGACACCAGCCTTGTATCCCACGTCGTCATCTCTGTCAATGCTCAGAATCAGCGTACGTGCGCTCATTGTTATACAGTTACCATTTATTGATTAAATATCTGTGGGAAAAAAGCGGGAAAAAATATGGGTTATATTTGGAAAACTTCAGATAAGCTTTGAGCGCTGAAGTTTTAATAAGTCCTCGGTCGTCAGCCTCTCGCCGCTCTTGAATGCGTTGAAGATGGTTTCT
>JAYFOG010000003.1:0-18383 GCA_034932965.1 Methanocorpusculum sp. | reverse complement strand
GTTCTTCACTGTGGCGGTCTGTCCACGAGCCGGTAAGCTGGCTGACCAATGTAGTCTTGCCATGGTCAACGTGACCAACTACGCCGATATTTACGTTTGGTATTGTAGGATCATGCAAAGAAACCAAAACCTCCTCTAACCCTATATAGTTGACTTCAAGACTGATATATGTGTGTGATACCGGATTTATCCTCCGCCTTCACAGCTCTGATCAGTATTTCTCCATGCATTTTCCTGCATTTCCCGGATCTTCTCCTGTTCTTCCTTGAAATCCCGTGTTAAGTCACGCGGTTTTTCCTCACGTGTTTTCTCATCTTTGATCGCGGTCAGCTGATCTATGCGGTAATACATGCCAGTACTGTCAAGTTCGGCAAATGTCTCACCCCGTTCTTCTGTGAACGTCACGATCTTTCCAACCGTGCCGGTCCGTCCATAACGCACCGTATCTCCAACTTTGAACATACTTATGATTAGTATGGAAAGTGGTCTATGATAAAAGTGTGGGAAAAAATTAGTTGATGGTCAGGCCTTTCTGGACTGCTTCTTCAGAGACGGCGAAGGTCTGTCCTGTTTCAACAAGAGTGTACGGGCCGACGGTTTTTACGTCAGAGGAGCTTCCGGATGTCGCGTAGGGAACAATAAACTGTCCGTTGACACTTTCCTGACGATAGGTGAATGTCCGGCCGTTGTTCGTAATGACATCGATCTCAATGGTCCCGTCTCCTTTGATGACGGCGCCGGGAACATACTCGAACGTCTTCACATATGCAGTACCGCCTTCGTTTGCTCCGGTAATATACCCTCCTGTAACATATGTCGTTGATTCATAGACTAAACGGAAGTGCTGAAGTGCGGGAACATCAACACTTGGGAGATTGTAGTTGGTCAGGTCAGTGGGTGCTGAGATAACGTATGCATGTTTTCCGCTTGCCGCATTGGCATTGTAATTCTCCGCCGCGGCCCAGGCTTCATCCGCGTCAGTGTAAGATTTCGTAGAGGTGATTACCGGTGCGCCGTAGCCGGCTGATGAGTCGGATATTACGACGTAAACACTCCCGGAGTTTGTCATCGAGCCGTCAAAGTTCTGCAGCCGCACCGTCAGGGTGTTAAAGAACTCCGGGGTCCCTGCCGAAACATAGGAATAGGTCCCGTCCGTTCCCTTCTGCAGGAAGGTATAGTAGTAAGGGGCGGTTTGCAATACGGTATCATTCCAGATCGCCATTGCGCCGAAGATGCCGTTTGCCATCAGGTAATCGGTCATCACATATTTCGTGCCAAGATGATCCAGCTTTTCGGTGATTTCAGATTCGTTGGTATTCGTTAATACTGCGGCAACACCGTATTCACCGGCGACTCCTGCCTGGAACGGATTACTGTTCGGGATCCGCTTGCCGATCGTTGTGATATAATGACCGTAATCCCACCATGAGAGAACACCGTACGACTCTGACGGATAAGTAAATGATGATCCGTCATAGATCGTCAGATAATCCACGCCTGTGTCAGGAGTATTTTCTTCAAGCCATTCGCATGCATCGATCCAGTCCTGGGTTGTGCCTCCATAGGCTGAGGCGGAACTCAGCTGAACTGCATATGCGGATGAAGAACCTACAAACACAACTGCTATGATCATGATAACAGCAAATACACCAAGTCTGAGCGGATCGGGTTTTTCTGAACCAGATTTCTCCTGAGCATTGGATTTTTTGCTTTGTTTTTTGTTTGCAGGTTCGGCTGGTTTTTGTGATTCTGTGCGTTTTGCAATAAGTAAACCAAGATCCTTTTCTGCAAAGCTGATCGCCCATCCTACGAATACTGCTGCGAGTAATGCGACGTTTGCAGCAAAGTAATACTCCCATCGAACGTGTGCACAGGTCGCAAAAAACATGAACAAAGACCAGATAAGAACAAAGATTGCACCTGGTGTCTGATGTTTCCATATAGTCCAGAGGAGGCAGATAAATCCTCCGATGGCAAGAAGGATACCCCAGTTGTATGCTGAAACGGCACTGGCAAAAGACCATGATGACATCTCCTGGACGGTTGCGGCAGTGGCATTGTTAGTAAAGAATCCTGCAAGGTTGCCCATAAGCGAGCTGAAAAGATCCGGCAGCAAAACTGCCAGAAACAGAGAACCTGCAGCCAGAAGCAGCGCGAGCGTGAGCAGATAATAGTACCAGGGTTTTTCGAGTTTTGTTATGATGCGCGAGATAAGATATAATATGACCGTTCCAAGAACGATGAAAATATGAACAAGGAACAGACCCAGTGAGTAGTTGACAAACCCGAAACCGAGGTCGCGTATTCCGTAAAGCAGCAGACCAAGTGCGGCAATCATGAACGTGATCACATTCAGACCCACAAGATACTCTGTCGGTTTCCCTGAGTGCTGATTCAAAATGAACTGGATCAGAGTAAATACCGATACGAACAGACCGAAAACGACCATGGTAGTCATTGTAAGAAGCCCGAGGAAGTAGGCAGCACCGCAGACAACACCATATATCAGCGGCAGTTTCCAGGTTGAAAAATCACCGAGATCGATTTTTTTATCGCTCAGTGCGTACAGTGCGAGCACATAGCAGAGACAAAACAGGCAGGAGAAGAATGTCTCTGCGATATGGTGATCCAGATGTCCGTATAATGAACGTGAGAGGTACTGACCCCCTATCACTGCAATGAAAAGTGCTGAAATGATTCCGGTTTTCCAGTCACCAAGCCTTTTTCCAAGGAAGAACATCACCGGAACCATCAAAGTTCCCAGAACTGCCGGTGCCCAGGAAACTGCAGTGATCACGTCGGTCCGTGATGCTGCACCGGCGATAACGGCAAAGAACGAGGCGATATAGGTAAAAAGCGGTCCCCAGACGATATCCTGTCCTGTCGGATATAACGTCATCGGTTCAAAGAAGATGTAGCCAAAGGTATTGGCAAGCGCCACTTCGATCAGCCGGAGGTTATACCATGCATCAGGACCGGCGGTCATATCCCCGGTGCCGGCAAGCCCGGTCATCGGGATCATTCGTATCAGGAATGCGATCAGGGTGCATAGCAGGACAGATATCCCGATAATTCCATAACGATATCGTTTATCGTTCCAAAAATTCATTAAATCCATGGTCTATCACGGGTAGATATTAGATAAGTATTATCTGGGCGTTTTATATGATAAAATAATTGGAAAGTTTACACAAAAATCGGCAATACCTCTAAGTATGGATTCAGCGCAATGAATAATAGACAATGCTTCTTTATCTCCTTCCAGCCGGGGCGGGAATCATACTTCTTGCAATCATCCCCTACATAGTATATCTATTCGGCGTGACCTTCGGAAAAAAACCTGCAGAGACAGATTTGACAGCGCCTGGGATGCTGCCCCCGATCTCCATTGTGATCTGCGCCTACAATGAAGAGCTGACCATCGCACGCAAGATCCAAAGCATCTCTTCCAGCACGTATCCGGATGTGCTGACAGAGGTGGTCCTTGTTATCGACTGTTCGGATGATAAAACAGAAGAGGTCGCACGCAGTGAACTGGCGAAGGCAAACTTTTCCTGGAAGATACATGTCAACCAGCAGAGATCCGGGAAAAATATCTCACTCAACACGGGGATCGGCCTTACTTCCAATGAACTGGTTGTCGCAACTGATGCAGACCTGGTCTGGGATGAGAACAGTGTGGAGTATCTCGTCCAAAGGATCCTGGCTGACGGGAAATGTGCTGCAGGGACCGGCGATCTGCAGCCAAACCCCGGAGCCGACCGTGTGACTTCAATGGAAAAAACCTACAGATCATACTTCGGCAGAATGGCAGAATGGGAGTCGGCTCACGATGCCACACCGGCATTCAACGGCTGCCTGCTTATTTTGAGAAAAAGCATAGTCGGCAAAGTCAGCGAAACGAGCGGTGCAGATGATGCAAATCTCGCCTATGAAGCTATACGGAAAGGCTATCGGACATTTTATGAGACACGCGCCGCGATCTATGAGGAGTTACCTGAGAATCTCAAAAAACAGTACACCCAAAAGGTCCGCAGAGCCAAAGGCCTTATCCAGACGACGCTCGCCAACCGCGATCTGCTTAAGGTAAATCGTCCCTTCTGCAGGGTCTTTTATCCGCTTCGGCTATGGATGTATGTGATAACGCCGACAATTCTTCTCATCGGCTGTGTGATCTTTTCTGCCGGCCTGATCCTCAATACACCGCTCCTCTTTCTTCTACTTGCTGCCGGCTTTGTTTTGCTGAGCGCAGTAAGGCCGGGAAATCTGATCACTGCTTTTGTCACAAATCAGTTTTATCTGCTCGCAGGTCTCTACTCCCGGCGCAAAGACGCAGTTCTCTGGAAAAGCACATCACAAAAAGCCGGTGAGTAAACTTACTCGACCGTCACGCTTTTTGCCAGATTTCTCGGCATATCGACATCCCGTCCAAGAGCTACTGCCGTATGATATGCGAGCTGCTGCAGGATCACCGACGACAAAACGACTGCACCGTATTCTGAAACTGCAGGTAGCGAAATACAGACATCGGCCATCTCTTCAAGATCTTTATCGTCTTTTCTTCCAAGAGCGATGAGAGGGGCGCTTCGTGCTTTGATCTCTTTTAGATTCGACATCATCACGGGATAGACGGCGTCCGGAAAACACATGCCGACGACCGGGGTTTCCGGAGATAGCAGCGCAAAAGGCCCGTGTTTCAGCTCTCCCGCAGCATATCCTTCTGCATGGATGTAGGAGATCTCTTTCATCTTAAGCGCCCCTTCCATTGCAACAGGATAAAACATCCCTCTCCCGACATACAGCAGCGTGTCTGCAGTCTTACAGAGTTCGACCGCTTTTGAGAGATCCAGACTAAGGACCTCGGGAAGGTACCTTCTGATCTCTGCAAGCTCAAATTCGATCTGGTGGTTGGAGAGGAGATTTGTGATCTGCATAAAAGCCGCGACCTGAGAGATGAATGATTTGGTTGCGGCAACACTGATCTCAGGACCTGCCCTGGTATAAAGAACCGAGGAGGCGACGCGTGTTATGGAGCTTCCAAGAACATTTGTTATTGCCAGCGTCTGGGCGCCGAGATTTTTGGCAAGTTTGAGCGCTGCTATCGTATCTGCCGTCTCTCCCGACTGGGAAACCCCGATCACCAGATCAGTTCCCGGGGTTGGAAAGTACTTGAACTCGGATCCGAGCACCACTCGTGTTGGGATATGACATACGCGTTCCATCAGATAGGAAAAGACCATGGAAGCATTTGCCGAGGTCCCGCAGGCGACGACCGTTACGGATTGTGCGTTTCTGATCAGATCCACGAATTCCTTACAGCGTTTAACCACCGAAACCGTGTTTGCAAAAGCGTCCGGCTGTTCAAAGATCTCCTTGAGCATGTAATGCTGGAAACCGCCCTTTCTGGCGACATCAGGGCTCCACTCGAGTTCAGTTGCCGGACGTGAGACCGGCACGCCTGCATTATAGACGGAGTATCCGTCTTTTCTGATCTCTGCCGCATCCCCGTCCTCGAAATACACTGCTTTTTTGGTATACTCCAGAAGCGGCAACGAATCCGATCCGAGAATATACTCCTTATCTCCGAGACCGAGCACAAGAGGGCTGCCTTTTCTGGCAGCAACGAGTGTCTCGTTCCCCTCAGCGAGTATCAAAAGAGCATAAGAACCCTTGAGCATAGGCAGGATGTCCGTTACTGCGGCTAAGAGGTCTCCGGTATACTTTTCTGCGATCAGATGGGGAATGACCTCGGTATCAGTCTGGGATGAAAAAACAACACCGCGGTCTTCCAGTCCGCGTTTCAGCTCCGCATAGTTTTCAATGATCCCGTTATGGACCACGGCGATCTTTCTGTTCTGATCGACATGCGGGTGGGCGTTTATCTCACTTGGAACTCCGTGGGTCGCCCAGCGGGTATGTCCTATCCCGATCTGGCCTTCCAGATGATTGGCAGATGTTTTGGCGTCTGAGATCTTGCCGAGATGTTTGCAGATCGAAAGCGCGGGAGAGAGCGTAGCAATGCCAAATGAGTCATAGCCCCGGTATTCCAAACTAAGAAGGCCGCTGGTACAGACCGGAGCTGCCTGACGGTATCCGATGTAGCCGACGATCCCGCACATCTCAGATCACCAGGCTGTTGTCGGGAATCTCTTTTTCAAGTATCTTTCCGCCTTGGATGGTGACATCGTTTCCGATCACGCCGCCTTTGATGACCGTGAATGGTCCGATCGTTGCCCGGTCGCCGCAGACCGCGCCGAAGTTTTCCGTGACTGTTGAGAGATGATTCCGGCAGTGGCACCCTTCACCCATGATCGTATCAACGATCCGGGAGTGGGAACCGATCCTGCAGTCGTTCATGATGATACTGTTTTCGATGTAGGTGAAGGGTTCGATCGTGACGCGGGAACCGATGGACGTGTTTGGGCCGATGCATACATGGGACCCGAGCACGCTTCCCTCTCCGATCATCGCCGGGCCGATAAGTACGGTTCCCGGGCCGATGCTGATTTTTCTGCCGGCGGCGACACGTCCCTGTATCGTAACGCTTTTGTCGATACTGCCAGAAACGGATCTCTTTACATCTCTGAGCAGGTGTTTGTTTACCGAAAGCAGATCTTGCGGATATATTGCGTCCTGCCAGTCGTTTGCTGCGACGATTGAGATCTGCATCCCTTCATTCATCCGGTTTGTAATGGATTCAGGGATCGTATTCTCCCGGATCTTTAGAATAAACTCCCGCGTGAATATATAAATGCCGCAGCTTACCAGCGAACCAGGTTCAATGCTTGCCGGTTTTTCCACGATTCCTGTCAGTTTTCCGTCATCTCTGGAGATCACCCCGAAGTTTCCAGGCGAGGAGTGGGGTGCGACAAGGAGGGCATTTTCTTTGTCCAGTATGGCCCGCAGAGATTCCGGATCGACGTAGTTGTCTCCGGCAAGCACGAGGGTCGTTGTATGGATATACTCCTTTGCGCGTGACAGGGCATGCGCCGTTCCCAGCTGTTTATCCTGAACGACCACGTTCAGGGGGATCGGATAGGTATTTAGGAATGTCATAACCTGTTCCTTTCTGTATCCGACGACCACGGTGATATCGCGGATACCTGCAGCGACCACTGAGTTCAGGACGTGTTCGAGAATAGGCCGGTTTGCGACCGGGAGCATGACCTTCGGACGATTTTTTGTCAGCGGGCGAAGCCGTGTTCCTTCTCCGGCAGCAAGGATCACCGCCTGTATCTCCGACATTTTACCTCACCTCCGTGTTGTTCTCGATCATTCCTGAGACAAGCGTATGGGGAGCGACTCTCGTTCCGCTTCCAATCGAAGCTCCGGTGTTCACAGAACAGTTGATCCCGAAGAGAACATCGTCTCCGATGACTGCCCCGAACTTCTTTCTGCCGGTGGACATCCCTCCCACTTTTACCGGCCCGTGATCATGACGAAGATTGGCGATCTTTGTTCCGGCGCCAAAATTGCATCTGCTTCCAATCACACTGTCGCCGATGTAATTGTAATGCGGGATCTTCGTATCATCAAAGATGATGGAGTTTTTAATCTCAACGGCATGACCAATATGGCAGTTGTTTCCTATCGTGGCTCCCGGCCGGAGATATGCGTTGGGTCCGACAACGGTGTTCTCGCCGATAATACAGGGACCTTCGATGTATGTTCCGGATTTGATGACAGAACCCTTTCCAAGGATCAGCTGACCTTTGACAATGACATTTTCCTCGATCGTTCCCTTTTGTTCCCCGGTCAGGTTCGAAAGGAGATGTTCATTTGCCGTCAGCATATCCCAGGGGTAGCCGACATCCATCCAGACCGATAACGAATATGCGCTCAGCGCCCCGTCTCTGATATAATCGGTCAAAGCATCGGTGAGTTCATACTCCCCGCGGGAAGAGGGCGCTATCTTTTTCAGGATGGAAAAGATCCCGGGTCCAAAGAGATAGGCGCCGGCGTTGATGATGTTTGATTTCGGATGAAGGGATTTCTCTTCCAGTGAGGTGATCTTGTCACCCTCTACCGTCACCACGCCAAAGCTTTCCGGATGTGTCGTCGTCGACGTGGCCATAACCGGACATGGAAGGCTGATGATCTTTTCCAGATCAGATCTTTCAAGGATCATATCGCCGTTCAGCATCAGAAATGTGTCATGGATAAATGGCTCGACGGAGCGTAAAGCATCTGCCGTTCCCAGCTGTTTTCGCTGAACTACATAGTTTATCTCCACATCCAATGCGGCTCCGTCGCCAAACCAGGTCCTGATCGCCTCTTCATGGTAGCCGACAACAAGATAGATCTCCGTGATGCCTGCATCATGCACATTTTGAATAAGATGTTCAAGCATCGGTTTCCCGGCCAAAGGCAGCATGACCTTTGGACGTGATGTTGTGAGGGGCCGCATACGGGACCCTTCACCTGCGGCGAGAATTACACACTGCATATATTACTCCTTGATTTGACGGGCCGCATCACGGATTCTGGTCATTCCTGCATCAAGCATCCGTTTTGCATCCTCTTTGGTTTTTCCTTCGGCTGTACAGCGGATCTTCGGCTCAGTCCCGCTTGCGCGTATCAGACACCAGCCATTCTCTTCGGTGAGCCTGATACCGTCTGTGGGTTTGTCTGCGCCAAGTCCCGACAGGATCTCTTTTGCATGAGGCGTTTCCAGAGCATCACGAAGAATGAGATATCTCGGCATCGAGTCAAGCTCCTCAGCCACATTCCATTCACCCGATATCTCAGCGAAAAGTGCTGCTGCATAGGGTCCGTCGGGACAGAGGGAGTGCTTTGGAAAGATCCAGCTTCCCGATGGTTCCCCGCCAAACGTCCCCCAGGAAATGAGTTCTTCTGAAACAAAACTATCGCCGACCGGGGTCCGTCTGACCTCGGCGATCTCTTCGATCGCCATGGATGCGTCCACGGTGGTCACTACCTGTTTTGCGTCCAGATACTTCGCAAAGAGCATGAGAAGATGATCGCCGTCGATGTAGCGTCCGCGGTTGTCGAATGCCATCATTCTGTCGGCATCGCCGTCATTCACGACCGCACAGTCGGCGCCGACGGTTTTCATCAGTTTGGGGATATGGAGAAGATTTTTCTCCAGCGGCTCTGACGGGCGTGCAAACGTTCCTGACGGATCGCAGTTTACGGAAATGACCTGTGATCCGGACTCCTCAAAGAGTTTTGGCGTGATCTGGCCGCCTGCTCCATTCCCGCAGTCGACGACGACCAGAAGATCTTCCGGGATGCGCACCGATGCAAGGATCGCCTCTTTGTGCGGAGTAAGAAGGTCTCCGTTCGTTAATGCGCCCTGTTCGTCCCACCTGCTCCACGCAGGCTGTTCTACTGCATCTTCGATCTCTTTTTGCTGGGCGAGTGTATAGGAAGATCCGTCGGACCGGAACAATTTTATTCCGTTATAGGGCTCCGGGTTATGCGAGGCCGTTATCATGACACCCGCATCGGCAGCTCCGGCGCCGAAAGCAACGGTCGGCGTTGGACAGATCCCTCCGTATATGACGTCCGCCCCGCCGCTTATGAGTCCTGAGATCACGGCATGGGCAAGAATATCCCTGCTTGTTCGTGAATCAGTCCCAAGAACAACATGTTTTGCATTTAGTGCAACGGCCGCTCCAACATTTGGAGCAAGGGAAAGAAGGCGCTGATCAAACATCTGTCTGATACCGGACGAACCAAAAAGCATAGTGATTGTATTTACGTGTTTTATATTGTTAAAATATTAGGTCCCATAGGGACACCAGGATTTTTTCCCAAGAAGAGCGGCGATCCCCGTGCATGAAGGACCGAGAAACAGCAGTTCTTTTTCCAGCATGACCGCTTCATCGATCTCTTCTAAAAGGTCTGAATCCAGCAGCGAATCACCGGTCACAAGAACCACATCCGCCTCTTCCAAAAGTAATGCCTGATTTAGTCCGGCTATGTCGCGTCCGAGAACATACACACTTTTACCCTGGAGGTCAAAAATCAGCTCATCCCGGCAGTCCTCGAAGTTTACTGTCGGGCAGGGGCCGAGTTTTCGAATCAGCATGAGAAAACCTGCGACCGCCGTTAAAGCTCCTGCAGCGGCAGCTTTTGTTTTTGAGGTTTTCAGCGGAGCATCATACAGATTTTCGAGCCGCATTTTTGCACAGAACGGATCCTTAGATGAGATCTCGGCGATGCGTCCGCCGAAACATACCTGAAGACAGCTCCCGGTACAGAACTGACATATGTGATTTTCAGACCGGCTTATATAGACAAGATCTCCATCTTCGGCACCCATTCCGGCAGCAACTTCGTGCAGTTTTTTAATAGCATCATGTAATATCATAGCATATCATCCAGTAAAACAACTCGCGCGGGCGAAGCATCCGCCCCTTCGATTTTCAGCGGCAGAGCGATCATCTGATACACGCCGTCCTGAATTTTCGAGAGATCAAGCATTTCGATGATGCTGATCTCATTTTTCAGTAAAAAACGATGAACATCATCATCTCCGATCGAGGGGGTGTCACACCCGACAGTTCTGACTCCTTTCAGAAGGAGTGCGTCAGCTGTTTCCAGAGATAAGGAAACGGCATTTTTAAAAAGAACGGCCTTGCAGTTTTTTGCAGGCATCAGGGGTGAGGTCACGACCTCGGCAGGAGTGATCAGGCATCCTAAATCCAGTGTGTCAACGGTAATTCCGTTTTCAAAATAATGTGCGGGGGCATCGATGTGGGTTCCGGTATGTGTGCCCAGGGAGAGGGATGAGATGAAGGCTTCTTCTGTTTTTATCCGGGCCAAAGAAAATTTGGGGTCTCCGGGATACACATACATCCCGGAGTGCAGACCGACACTCACATCATGGATCTTCATCTAAAATCCGTGGTCGGCCGAATCGATTGCATTCTCGATCTGCTTTTGCAGGGCGTCCGGCAGACCTTCGATCCTGACATCCAAAAATCCGCGGATGATGGTGGCGGTAGCTTCCTCCTCCGAGAGTCCGCGTGCCATGAGATATTCTATTTCATCTCTCGCGATCTTTCCGACAGCTGCCTCGTGGGACAGTTCGATGTCGACGACACGCCCGTCGATCTCAGGGATCGCGTGCATAACGCCGTCTTTTAGGATCAGTCCGCGGCATTCGATATGTCCTTTCGTCTGCGGGACTTCGGCAATGATGGCCCCTCTGGATATGATTGTTCCGCCGTTTGTAATTGCGCGGGTGATCAGTTCAGCGCTGGTATTCGGCGCCTGAAGAACGGCTCTCGATCCGGCATCGATGTGCGAACCGGTTCCGGCGACGATCACGCTCGAAAAGCGGGCGACCGCGCCTTCACCTTTGAGATAGGCGGTCGGATACATCTGCACCATTTTGGTCGGACGCATACAGACGTAGTTGGAAAGGAACGTCCCTCCCTCTTCGACAACGGTCGCCGTACGCGGGAAAACTTCGATCTCTTCGCCCCAGGTGTGGATCATCGTTGAGGTCACTTTGGCGTTTTTGCCGACATAGATCTCGTTGATCCCGTAGTGTGCTCCCTGTTTTGTTTTCAGAGAACTTGCACATCCTGCAATCAGATGGACCTCGGATCCCTCCTCGGCAATGACGATGTTGTGGACGGTCTGGATCGTGTCGCCTTGGAGAAACATGCAGCTTTGCAGCGGGAAGGTGGTTTTCGCTCCTTTATGGGCGATGATGACATATCCTCTCTGCGGGTGGTCTGCGACATACTGTGTGTACTGGTCTTTGTCCGCCGGAACGATGTTCCAGCAGTATTCCTTAAGCCACTCGTATTTTTCGAGTGCTTTTTCGATCATCAGCACCTCAACGCCTTCTGTCTGTGATCCGGCGTGAAGGATATGGTCATTTACGAGAAGGAAACTTCCTGCGCGTCCCTCCATGGAATCGGTATGGATCCCTGTCAGGGCAAGGCGTTCTTTATCTTCGGGGCTGATCCCCGAGAATCCATTCATTTCCGGCATGCTATACAGTCCTTGTATCCTGATGTTTTCACACTTTTAAGAATTTCACGCGGGTTTCCGCTGCACTGCAGATATCCGTCTATCAGAACATACCCGACATCCGCTTCAAGATAATCAAGGATATATCCGGTGTGCGTGATGATGAGTCCTGATTTGGTACGGTTTTTCATGTGGATCCCCTTTTCAAGAAGAGCAGCCGCGGCATCGCCGAGGAGTGCCATATTTTCCACATCGACTCCGCTTTCCGGCTCGTCCAGCATCACAAAAGACGGATTCTGGACAGTAAGCTGAAGGATCTCGCTGCGTTTGATCTCCCCTCCGGAGAATCCTGCGTTGACATCCCTGTCAAGGAATTTGGTCATGTGCAGATTTTCCACGATTATCGGGATGCGGGCTTCATCGATGTTATTTGTCGCATTGATGAACTTGCCAAGTTTCAGACCGGATATTGTGGGAGGACGCTGAAACATGATGCCCATTCCGAGCTTTGCACGTTCGTGAACCGGTTTATTCGTAACGTCGACGCCGTTGAAAATTATTTTGCCGGCGGTCACCTTGGAGGAGGCAAAGCCCATTATTGTACGAAGAAGCGTGGTTTTTCCCGAACCGTTGGGGCCAAGGAGGACATGGGTCTGTCCGTCAGGCACGATCAAAGATATGCCGTGCAGAACTTCACGTCCGCCAACTTCCACATGCAGGTTTTCTATCTCAAGCATGAAAAATCACGTAACTTATATGCTGTCAGTAATTGTAAAGATGTGTATTCATACCTGCGGCACTGGCGGGACATGCTGACATTTCTTCATTTTTTTGCATTCTATTTTGGATCACATTTGAAGTCAGAATCAAATAATAACTAATATTTGAGGGAATAATCCCTTAATTAAAACAGACCCGGAGGCATTATCGCACCGCGCGGTTCGGGGTATATATACTTCCGGGACGATTTTTGTGTATGACGAGCATTGCATTAAATTCGATCGCAAAACGTGCAGAAGGATACACCGTGATCCAGAGAAAAAATCAGCTCTCAAAGCTCTGCTGGTTTGCATCAGACAAGAGTGAATCAGGGATCATGGAAAAAGATCAGGATTATCTTATCTGCTGACACGTTTGTATGCAGGTCCTCAGTAAGACATTTACTCCCGGAATTCTTCTGAAAACCGAGACCCGGAAAAGATGTGCAGGTGATCTGCCGGGCACTGTTGAGATGGATACACCGGATGGTGTCTGTCTTGCAAAGGAAACCACCTGGCCATGCCCGGAATATCGAATCTCTGAAGAAACCATTCGGGATCGCTGCATGCAGGAACTGACGCTGGTTCCAGGGATAGGTCCGCTGCGTGCTGCCGGGTTTCGCAAAAAAGGATGCAGAAATCTGACTGATCTGGTACATACGGTCTGGTGCGGCAGTGCATATGAGATCGCGGACGTGATCCAAAATGGTTCGCCCTCTGAGATCTTCGGCATCTTCCAGGATGCACATAGGGGAAACGACCCGCTTCTCCTGGGGTTTTCCCATGCCTTGGCTGGAGAGGAGCTGCTGTACTTCGATATCGAAACACTTGGCATGTTTCAGTCTCCGATCATTCTGTTCGGCTGCGGTTTTCGCAAAGGAACCGAGCTTACGGTTGTCCAGTATCTCCTCAGGGATATCGAAGATGAACCCGCAGCTCTGAATCTGACTGCCCGGCTTTTTAAAAAGCATGCCCATGTTGTCACGTATAATGGAAAAGGCTTCGATGTTCCTTATCTGAACAATCGTCTCTCGTATTATGGTGAAAAGACCGTTCATCCCGACCTTCACTTCGATCTGCTATACCCGACCAGGCGGTTATACCGGAATGCTCTTGACGACTGCTGTTTAGGAACTGTGGAAAAGTACATCCTGAAAAAACCCAGAGCAGATGATCTGCCGGGATATCTGGTTCCGGCATATTATCAGCAGTATCTTCAGAAAAGGGATGTCTCAAACCTCACGCCGATCATTGAACATAATGGACTCGATGTGGCAAATCTCGCTCTGCTTCTCCGGACCGAATGTGAGGCCGTTTATGGATGACCAAAATATGTATGTGATCTGTGAGGAGTCACGCGATCCACAATATCAGGTGCCGAAATCCCCGGTTTCAGAAAAGCTCTCCAATTATCTTACTGAGAAAAACATCAGGCTCTATACGCACCAGGCGGAAACATTCGACCGCGTGTCGGCCGGAAAAAATGTCATCATCACAACACCGACCGCTTCGGGAAAGACCCTTGCCTACGCTCTTCCTGTTTTGGAACGGCTCATCAGCGATCCGGATGCGACTGCCCTCTTTATCTATCCGACAAAAGCCCTGACACGTGATCAGCTGCTCTTCATCCGGGATGCCGACGCAGCTCTTCGCGCCCGCACAAAACCCGCGATCTATGACGGAGACACAAAACCGGAGCTGCGTCCAAAGATCCGCGCAGGATCCAGGATCATCCTCACCAATATGTATGAACTCCACCAGATCCTTGGATGGCGGGCAAAATGGGGTGATTTCTGGGCGAACCTTTCCTTTGTTGTCATCGATGAAGCACACAGATACCGGGGGATCTTTGGCTCCAACACCGCGCTTCTCATAAGAAGACTGCGCAGGATCTGTAATTTTTATGATGCCGATCCGCAGTTCATTCTTTCCTCTGCCACTCTTGGCAATGCCTCCTCATTTGCCGAGACGCTGACCGGCCTGCCGTTTACGGAGGTGGATGACGACGGCTCCCCGCGAGCCAAACGGACATTCCGGATCTGCGCGCCGAAAAACAAAAGCTGTATCGCCGCCGCGGCTGATTTGATCGCATCTCAGGTAAATACAGGAATGCAGACACTTTGCTTCACCCGCTCGAGAAATGCCGCCGAGACCGCTGCCATGGAATGCCGGTCACGTGATATCTCTGGATCTGTCGTCTCATATCGGGGCGGATACCGCCAAAATGAGCGCAAAGAGATCGAGTCGGCACTGAAATCCGGAGACATCTCCGGGGTCATCAGCACCAATGCACTGGAGGTCGGTATTGATGTCGGCGGACTTGACGCGGTCGTCATATGCGGATTTCCCGGATCGATGATCTCTGTTCTCCAGCAGGCAGGACGTGCCGGAAGAAACGGGCGGGATGCGGTCATCACATTCATTGCCGGCAATAATCCGCTCGACCAGTATTATGCGCGAAACCCGGAGGCGTTTTTCAAAGCGCCCTGTGAAGAAGTGATCCTTGGCCCCGACAATCCGTATCTTCTCTCATCGCATCTTTTGTGCGCTGCCGCCGAACTTCCATACAGGCCGGAGCGTGACCAAAAATATTTCGGCGATGCGGCGAACGATATTCTTGCGGGTCTCAAAAATGACCGGCTCGTTTCCAGCACGCCGAAAGGATATGTGTACTGCGGTGTGGAAAATCCTGCTCAGACCACACCGCTTTTTGGCATGACCGGGAATGCGTGGTCTGTTCGTCTTGACAAGACCCTGCTTGAAACCATGGATGAAAATCAGGCGTACCGGGAGGCATATCCGGGCGCCGTCATCCTCCATCAGGGACAACGGTATCGTGTCCAAACCGTTGAGCCGGATCATCATATCATCAGGGTCGTGAAAACATCCGACACCTGTCATACACGACCGATCTCGACTACGGAGATCACCATCACTGCCAGGGAAAAGACCAAAAGACACAATGACCTTCTTGTGCATTTCGGCGAGGTCAATGTCTCATCACAGATCCTTGGCTACTCAGTTCTAGAGTATGATCAGATCACGGCGACCTGTGAGCTCAGTCTGCCTCCGCGCAGCTTCGTGACAAAAGCCTGCTGGATCACGATCGAAGATGACTGCGGCATCAGTCCCGAGGCCCTTCCCGGTTCACTCCATGGCGCCGAACATGCCCTTATTGCCGCCATGCCGCGTTTTGTTATGTGTGACCGATCCGACATCGGCGGTGTATCGACACCGTTTCACAGCGACACTGCAGCCCCGGCGATTTTTCTGTATGACGGCGTATCCGGCGGCATCGGTCTGGCAGAAAAAGCAGCGGAGCTGTTTCCTGACATCCTGACCTTTGCACGGGAACTTGTTGCCGGCTGCCCCTGCAAAACGGGATGTCCTGCCTGTCTCCACTCGCCAAAATGCGGAAACAACAACCAGCCTCTGGACAAAGCAGGCACAAAACACCTCCTTGCATATCTTGAAGCAGAATCCGGAAAAACCGTTGTCTATAAATAATTCAGATGTAAATTCTTACTATAGGTATAAACCATGAAAATTGAGCATATTGGTGTATCTTCCGCAGCATTTGTTTCGGGAGGAGTTCTGTGTGTCCTTGCGGCGATCCTTGGACTGATCAAAGGCATCCTTCTGATGTTTGATCTTCAGTTCGATTTAGGATTCACACTTGGCCTTGGTCTGGGCGTTCTTGAGATTTTAATCTACTTTATTGTATATGCGATCGCAGGTTTTGTCATCGGCTCAGTTGCCGGAGCAATCTCTGCAGCTGCATACAACAAAACCGTCAAACTCTTCGGCGGACTCGAGTTCACACTGAAAGAATAAAAACGACCGTGACCGATCAGTCCTAAAAATAAAGGGGGGTGGTTACCCCTCTTCTTTTTTCATTACATTCAGTTTCAGACGAACGTCAGATTAAAGAAGAACAGATTGACCGGGTCCTGACCGGATCTCTGACATGAAGCTTCAAACTGATAGGTTCCTGCTTTGTCTGCCGTGACATACCATACGTATGTACCGCCCGCACCGACCAGTCCGTGGGCGGTGTTTGTGAGAAACTCATCTTTAAGCAGGGTCAATTCGTTCTTGGGCGATGCTTGCCAGTAATAGCCGGTCGTCGGGTTTCCTGCAGTGCATATCTTCACGACCTCACCGACTTTCGGGTTCACCACACCGTTAAACAATACGGTCAGCATAACATCCCCGGAAAAGTCATCATTCTCCGGTTCGGAAAACACTAACGTCTGGGTTATGGTGTCGATTGGTTTGACATCCGTTTCCCAGGGTCGTGCATATGCTGCTTTGAACGTATAGGTCCCGGCTTTTTCCGCTGTCAGAGTGTAATACTGGCAGCCTCCCCCGCCGGTCCATCCATCGGGAACAGGCGTCGCCTTGTATTCCTCGGTGACAGTCAGTCCGGAACTCTCCGTAACGGTCCAGCTGTATCCGGTCGTGGGATTCGCCGGGAGAATATACTGCATCGCGGCATGTGCCGGGATCATCACTCCTTCTTTTTCGACGGTAACTACGAGGACAGGGTCCTCAATGTTCACGGGAACATTCGGCGTTATGCAGCCGGCTGCAAGAATGCAGGAGATAAGCACACATGCTCCGATACTCATCAGTATCATTTTTTTCATGATGAATGATGGAGCGACCTGCTATAAGTATTTTTTTAGAGAAAAGGAGGCGGGCTGCCCCATAGGGGCGGCCTCAGCCGAGCAAGGCTTTGCCTTGCGACCAAATCTCTGATTTGCGAGCTGGAGTTCCCCCAACATGGAGTTCTTTTTTTATAGATTTAGACCCACCTATCTCTTTTCATCTCATAACTTCACGGCCCACTCATTCCTCCGCCCCTGTCCCCCTTTTCGTGAATTTCGTTGATTTGCGGGTTGGACGCTGGAAGCGGCCGACCTCAGCTGAGCAAATCTATGATTTGCGTTTTCGAAAGTTTAGTGTGTAGCCTTTGTGACCTTTTTGGCCGCCAGGGGGATTCTCACCTTTTTGCGTTTTTTGGTGACTCGTTTGAATACATCTCTCGAAGGGGCCGAATACTGTTTTTACTGTTTTGGTTGATTTGACGTTCAAGTGAGGCACAATACTTTTTGAGCTCATAATTTTCTGTTAAGAGATGGTTTACGAAAGCAAGTAATTCAGGATCGTTTTCAAGACGTTTACAAACCTCATCGTATTCCATAATGTACTAACCTAATTACTTCATATCTCTGATAAAATATGGATCAATCGGTATTATGAACTTATTTCCCAAAAACAGAGTTCAAAAATCTGGTCAAAGTTAAAAGATTAGTTATAGAGGACCTTACCAGTTACGTAAATAATATATACTCTACACCACGTACGCTAGTACGTCGGTGCACCGGTTTCTAACACTAATCACCAATCAGGAGATGTGGTGCACCATTTTTTGGAGAATGTGAATATTTTATGGACAATATCGACGAAAAGAACAGAAACAATCTCTTCCTGATGGACAACACCGCCAATCCTGCACCATTCGGTCTCTGTGCATTCGGGACGACCACGATTCTGCTCAGTCTCCACAATGCCGGAATAACTGATCTGACAAGTCCCATCATCGCGATGGCGCTGTTCTATGGCGGACTTGCCCAGCTCATCGTTGGCATCATGGAGTGGAAGAAGAAC
>JAYFOG010000002.1:0-35026 GCA_034932965.1 Methanocorpusculum sp. | reverse complement strand
TGCGACAGTGTTTCCGGTAAATCCGTTTGTCATGATTGCTGCCGGGATGAAGTACATGTTTGCAACACAGTGTTCAAATCCGGAGGCAACGAAAGCCATGATCGGGAACCAGATTGCAAAGATCTTGGAGATTACATCATCTGCTGCAAGGGCAAGGAAGATAGCAAGGCAAACGAGCCAGTTACAAAGGATACCTTTGAAGAAGCAGGAGAGAATGCCCATTGCTCCAGTGTAGGAGACTTTGGCCGCTCCAATGGCGATAGCGCGGGTTCCGAATGCGGTTACCGTTGCAACACCAGCTGCGTCCCATGCGGTGTACGGACCATAGGTGACAAGGAATGCCATGAATACGGATCCGATAAGGTTACCGATGTAGACGACGACCCAGAGATAAACAAGCTTGCCAATGCCGATCTGTCCCTGAAGGACTGACATAGGTGCAAACATTGCATCGCCGGTAAAGAGTTCTGCTCCGGTTAAAACGACGAGGACTAAACCAACTGGGAAAAGAGCACCAGTTACGAACTGTCCTAAACCTGCGCCCCAGACTGCTGCGACACCGGTTGATCCAACTGTTGCAAGGGCAGCACCCATTGCAATATACGCACCTGCAAGGAATGCACGAATCAGCATGTTAATTGCTGGAAGGTTGCATTTACCTTTGCCGGCCGTTCCAATTTTGACGCATACCTGCGCTGGACTGAATGTGACCATAAATAAACACCTCACAAACCGGCTGGGAAAATACCTAACCGGGTTGCGTTATTTTCTGATTGGAGTAGTTCCTATTTAAATCATACCAATTGATATGAAGAATCATGATAAACTCAGAGGCACAGATTTTCTGTAGGTAAATCATATTTAACAAAATAACCGATTAAGTAAACTTAAAAATGTTAACCGACGCGAGTTTCCCTAATGCGCGGAAAACACTGTGAGAAAATAAGCGCCGGGAAACTGACGAAACAAAAACCTTATTTACATTCCACCATATCCGGCAAAATCCGTCCTATAACAGCATCGCTGAAATGAAAAATACCGCAGTTCAAAGATGAACAATGATCACACCGGACGGGCAGTTCTGAGACCGGAAACCCGAATAATCATCAACTTACGCGTAACTTTGATTGGCTTTACCTTACTCCTGATCAGACGGATTCGAAAACTGCTTCGCGCGCGAAGGAAAACGGGCACCGATTCCATCATCGGTCAGTCTCCTTACCGGAAAATCCAGTGCATTCCACGGATGATGACGCAGAGAAAAAATAAGGCGGGAGAGAACAGCGCATCTACGCTTTTCCCCTCTTGTTTTCTGCGCATAACGTACATATCTCCGACTTATAGCAGTAATAATACACGATCGCCATGAAAACGACTGCGCCGACAATGTTTCCAAGTGTTGCCCAGATAATATTGTTTGTCCACATCCCGGTCCAATTCAAATTAGCGACAGTGTTTCCGGTAAAACCGTTCGTAATGATCGCTGCGGGAATGAAGAACATGTTTGCAATACAGTGTTCGAATCCCGAAGCCGCAAAGGCCATGATCGGAAACCAGAGGGCAGCTATCTTCGATATCACATCATCCGCGGCAAAACCGAGGAACAATGCAAGACACACAAGCCAGTTGCAAAGAATTCCTTTGAAAAAGCAGGAAAGAATACCCATCGTTCCGGTGTAGGCAACTTTGGCGGTACCGATCTGGATCGCACGAAGGCCAAAACTCGTTGCGGTTACGGCGCCGAGCGCATCCCACGAAGAATACGGGCCGTAACTGACCAGAAACGCCATGAATACGGATCCGATAAGATTTCCGGCGTAAACGAAGACCCACAGATAAATGAGTTTTTTAAATCCGATATGACCCTGAAGGATCGACATCGGAGCAAACATCGCATCGCCGGTAAAAAGTTCAGCTCCGGTGAAGACAACGAGCATCAGCCCGACCGGGAAGACTGCCCCGACGATGAATTGAGCAAGACCAGGGCCGAAAATATCTGCGACCCCGGTCGAACTCACTGTTGCAAGCGTAGCGCCCATTGCCACATAGGCGCCGGCAAGAAATGCACGAACCAGCATATTGAATGCCGGAAGACTGGTTTTTGTAACGCCAGCGGTTCCAATTTTCACGCAAACCTGCGCAGGACTGAATGTAACCATAATTTTACCCCTTCACAATTCAGTCATAAAACCCAATGTGATGTGTTTATACCCGGTATGAAAGAGCAGATATATCAACCATTCTTTTTGACATTATTAATCATGATAAATCCAAGTCGCCGGATTTTTGATTTCTTCCGCCTGTCAGCACATCCATATGCGAAGCATCTTACGCTAACATTAAGCGTTTGGAAAAACCACTCCATATGAATGAAGAGTGGATACAACACAATAAGCACGATCGGTCCAGGGGGACGTGCATGAGATTTCTTAAACTCGTATCGGTTGAAGAGGCGGAAAAAGTCCTTCTCTCTCTGGGAAAACTCCTGCCCGCCGAGTACGTTCCTCTCGAAGACGCCTGCGGAAGGATCCTCGCAGAACCAATAACATCTCCCGAAGATATCCCGGGTTTTGACCGCTCTATCAAGGACGGATATGCCGTCAGGTCCGCAGACACGCTTAGAGCAGGAGAAAACAAACCAAAGCTTCTGAAAATGACCGGCAGGATCGCCATGGGAAACGATACATCCGAACCTCTCAACGAAAAAGAAGCAAAATATATCCCGACAGGCGGCCTGATGCCGAAAGGAGCCGACGCTGTAATAATGCAGGAGCATACAGAACTCTCCGGCGACGTTCTTCTTATCAAAACATCAGCGAGCCCCGGACTTGATGTCCTGAAATACAATGAAGACTTTTCGAAAGGAGAAAAGGTATTTCCAGCCGGTCACAGGATCACCGCACAAACAGCCGGCGTTCTTGCAGCCTTCGGATTCGACCCGGTCCTGGTCAGAAAACGTCCGGCGGTCGGGATCATCTCAACCGGAAATGAACTTGTTTTGCCCGCAGATACGCCCAAACGCGGACAGATACGCGACACGAACACCACACTCATCAGATCGTTCATGACGGAACGGGGAGCAAAACCCGTATTCTACGGGATCATCAGGGATGAGGCGGAAGCATTGACACCAATTGCCGCCAAAGCAGCCGCCGAGTGTGATCTCGTCATTCTTTCCGGCGGCAGTTCGAAGGATGAAAAGGACGTCACTTCACGCGTCATCGAAACCCTGGGAACAGTCCATGTCCACGGCGTATCGGTCGCTCCCGGAAAACCTACGATCATAGGAAGCATAAACGACGTCCCGATCCTGGGTCTTCCCGGACATCCCGCCTCGACCTATATGATCACCACCCTCTTTGCCGGCCCTCTTCTGGCAAAAATGACGGGCTCCGCGGAAAAACCGCGGAAAATGAAAGCACCCCTTGCGATGAGTTTTCCCTCCGAAAAAGGAAGAGAGGATCTCGTCAGAGTCAAACTCGGTGAAAACGGCGAAGCAGAACCTGTCCTTGGCAAATCCGGTCTTTTGCATACGCTCGTGCAAAGCGACGGCTATATCCGGGTCCCGGCCGGCCGTGACGGATGCGAAAAAGGGGACATTGTGGAGGTATTGTTATGGTAAAACGTTATCTCAATGAGATCAGTCTGAAAGATGCAGTGGATATTGTCAGAAAAACGCCGGCGATCGTCGGGTCGCGAGAGATAAACCTCCTCGACGCCTGCGGACACATTCTTGCACGATCCATATACGCGAAGTACTCGGTTCCTGAAGTCCCCACAGCAGCGATGGACGGATTTGCGGTTGTTGCAAAGGAAACGGAAGCCGCATGCAACCAGAACCCGGTCACCCTCACAAACTTTGAGCGGGTGAACACCGGAAACGTCGTCAAAAAAGGATTCGATGCGGTCATAAAAATCGAGGACACCTGGTTTACGGATGAAGAGCCAAAAGAGATCATCATACGGAAAAATGTCAATCCCGGATCATACATCAGACCGCCGGGAGAAGACATCCGCAAAGGTCAGCTCATACTTCCTGCAGGAACAAAGATCCTGCCGTTCAACATCGGCGCGATCGCCTCGTACGGAATCACATCGATCAAAGTAAAACGTATATGCATAGGGATCATTCCAACCGGATCAGAGCTGGTAACCCCTGGAACGCAGCCGGCTCCGGGACAGGTGGTCGAGAGCAACACACTGATGGCTGAAGCATATCTCCGTCAGTTCGGCGTCGATGTGATCAGATATCCGCCCGTGACCGATAATCGCGTCCTTATCCGCGGAGCACTGGAAAAAGCTGCGGACACCTGCGACATCGTCCTCATCTCCGCCGGCTCATCAGCCGGAACAAAAGACTTCACGGCCTCGGTGATCGCTGAACTGGGGGAACTGCATTTCCACGGCCTGGCCATGAAACCCGCGAGGCCTGCGATGTTTGGGATCGTAAACAAAAAACCGGTGTTCGGCATCCCCGGATATCCGCTGGCGGCCCAGACCGTGCTGAGAGTACTGGTCGCAGAACTTTTAGAGAGCTGGGGATGGAACGGGCCGGAAAAGAAGACGATCCCCATCGTTCTCGGCTCGGCAGTCTCCTCGGATGGAGGTCTCGACGAGTTCAGTTTCTATGCCGCCGCAAAAATCGGGAACCAGTACACGGCGATCCCCCTCTCACGCGGATCAAGCGTTCAGATGGCGGGGATACGAAGCAACATCATTGTGCAGATCCCCCTCGGTGTGGAGGGATACGAAGCAGGAGAAACGGTCGCTGCAGTACTCCAGGTGCCGGAAGAGGAGCTGGAGCATACGGTACTTATCGCCGGAGTATATGATCCGTCCCTCGACCGTCTTGCCGAGATGTGCATGACGGAGGGGATCAGGATCCGGCTTGGACCCGCCAGCGGAGTTGCCGCCCTTTTACTTCTCAGAAACGGAGCATGCCATCTTGCATCCGTATCAGCGGAGGATGACTGTGCGTTCTGCGGAGAGGATTACACCACAAAAGAGTTCGGACAGTTGAGAGTGGTAACTAAAAAAGAGATCACCGATAAAAAGGTGAGAAGAGTACTGACCCGGGCTGCAGAGATCTAAATATCTTCCAGATATTTTTTGAGTTTCGGCCAGTCGCGAATTTTGATCAAAGCTTCCGCTTCTTTTTTCTCCGGGATATTCATGCACTGGGCTGCTGAAAGAGCGTCGGAGAGTTTCGCGATCCTGACCTCTCTGACATCATTGTCACCCTCTTTTACGACCTGTGCCAGCTGCTCAAGGAGCAAAACAGCATCAGCTGCTTTTGTTTTGGACATAAATGATACTGGCACCGACGAGAATATAATAGATTCTATCGGGGTAAAAAAAGAATAAATCAGGTCGAAAACCTGAAGTTACATACTTTCCAGCGCCTCGATGCCGAGAACACCGAGAGCCTGATAAAGGGTATTTCTGCAGGCATCGACAAGAGTGAGCCGTGCATCCCGAACGTTTCCTTCCGCTTTGAGAACCGGAGCAAACCGGTAGAAGGAGTTGAAAAGATCCGCAAGATCGCGAACATACGTTGCGAGAAGATGCGGGCGAAGTTCAGCTACGACCTTTTCAAGGACGTACGGGAACTGCGCGATGTGTTTTGCCAGAGCGAGTTCATAGGGATCAGAATACGCATAACATTCGGCAAATCCGCCTTCGGCACTCGCTTTTTCCAGGATCGAGCAGGCCCTTGCATGGGCATACTGGATGTAGGGAGCGCTCTGACGTTCGAAGTCGAGAGCTTCCTTCCAGTCAAAGACCGTAGACTTTTCCGCAGAAACCTTCACGATATCATAGCGGACCGCACCGACGGCGACGGCGGCGGCGATTTTTTTCCGTTCTTCTTCGCTGAGTTCCGGCCGGCGGGTGGTGACCTCCTCCATCGCACGTTTCTTTGTCTCGGCAATCAGCTCGTCTGCGGTGATGAAAACACCGCCGCGGGTCGTCATGGAACCTTCAGGAAGGGAGACGAACTCGAAGTGAACGATCTCCGGCGGCTGCTCGCCGATAAGTTTCAGCGTTGTCTGCAGCTGGGCCCCGATCAGTTTGTGGTCGGCGCCGAGCACATCGATGCTCCGATCGCACTGAGAGTTTTTCCAGAGATGGAAGGCAAGATCGCGTGCTGCGTAGACGGATGTCCCGTTGCTTCGTCGAAGAACGTATCTGTTCCCAAATCCCTGCTCGGAAAGATCGAGGTACATCATCTGTCCTTCGTGATGGACCATCGGGAGTGTTTCGATCCTGTTGAGAACATCCTGCATAGATCCATTCCAGAGGAACATGGTCTCACGCACGAAGTTGTCATGGACGACGTTCATCGAAGAAAGGGTCTCCTTGATCCCGTCCGCACAGATATCCACAGAGTCGTGGAAGAGTTTCACGGTCTCGGGGTCGCCTGCTTCGATCTTCTCCATCATTGAATCGAACTCAGGTTCGATCTCGGGTTTTGCTTTCGCGATCCGGTTTGCCTCAACGTAGTGGCGGACGATGAAATCATCGCCTTTCTCCCCGGGGAGACGGTCGTAATGGAGATTCTTAACTCCCCATGCAACGATCGCGATCTGACGACCCATATCGTTGAGATAATACTGCGCCTCGACCGGATAGCCGGCTTTTCTGAATGCGCGAACGAGGGTGTCGCCGATCACGGTATTTCTGATATGGCCTACATGCAGAGGTCCGTTCGGATTTGCACTGGTATGTTCGATGATGACCTTCTCGTTTCTTGTCGGGAGGGCGCCGTAATCAGGTCTGCGTGCTGCGCGAATCGATTCTGCAACGTAATCCCCGCCAAAGACGAAGTTGATGTAGGGGCCTTTGGCCGACACTTCGATGCCTTTTGCATCCGGTCTTGCCGAGATCGCGGCGACAACTTCACCGGCGATCTGCGCAGGATTTTTTCTCTGTGTTTTTGCAAGCGCAAAAGAAACGGTGGAGGCGAGATCTGCGTGATCTCCTCCGTCGGTGATCATGACATCTTCAAGACCTGTGACTTCACGAAGCAGGCTGACGGTTTTTTCAATATATTCACGATACATATTACATCCCTGTTGGATAGCGGAGAACGGCCGCAATGCCGCCGAATGCGGAGTAGAGCATGGAACCCTCTTCAAAATCTTCTGAAATGATCTCGACTCTGGTATTTGATGCGTCGGCAAGTTCTGTCAGCTCGTCGATGATATCGGCTTCTTTGCTAAGAACAAGCGGAGACTGGCACTTCGGGCAGTAGCCATGCGGCAGATCTTTTGCTTTTTTACCGGCTTCGATCTGCATGGTTTTGACCTCCTCATAGCCGCAGTTTCGGCAATGCAGCGTGAGACGCAGTTTTCGCAGTTTTTCAGAGAGAAGCAGGGTATCGACCGCCCCGGCTTCCAGATTGAGCCGGACACTTTCTTCACCGTAAGCAGCTGCCCCGTTTTCTTTGATGAGTTCTTTAAAGAATCTGGACATCTCCGCTTTTTCATCCATAATGCCGACGCCGCGAAGAGCTTCCTGGGCATTGTCCACCAGTTCACGCAGACCAAACTCATTGGTATAGGATGAGTCGAAGAGACCGATGATCCTTTTTTGGACTTCGTGATGAAGGAAGTTGCCGGCAGCGAACTCTTCTTTGGTCGGCATCGGACCGCCGATCAGCACACCCTTGAACTTCTCAAAGAAGTTCGGTTCGGCAAGGAAGGCAGCCGACGCGCGCTCACCGATTTTGCTGTAGAAATCATGGATCGCGATCAGTCGGAGCCGCTCGAAACGAACACTGGACTGACCTCCTTTCCTCTGCTTACCAGGAACAGTGGAGTGGGTTCCGTTGATCGGCTCGATGTGGGTGCCGCGAAGGAAACCCCAGTATGCCTCACGGCGGTCAAGAACCAAAAGCCCGTAGACATATTTGTCATCGAGCATCGCCTTGAGGGGTTCCAGTTCAAAGGTTGAACTGCACCGGTAACTGTAGGTCTGGATGACCTCAGGCGG
The DNA here is from genome assembly GCA_034932965.1 of Methanocorpusculum sp. Lineage (GTDB taxonomy): Archaea > Halobacteriota > Methanomicrobia > Methanomicrobiales > Methanocorpusculaceae > Methanocorpusculum. Next base: position 27,034 of record JAYFOG010000002.1, on the reverse strand, counting down.
CTCGACGATGATGGACTCCAGATCGGTTTTATCGCCGCCCACATTGATCGCCCCGCAAAAGACGGCCATGCCGTTCGGCGGCGGGGTTTTGAAGTATTTCAGCCGTGCGAGAATTGAAGAGAGAGCACTCTGGACGTTTGAGCGGGTCTGTTTGCTTTTGATGTTTGCACACTGACCGTATTCGTCGCGAAGCTGCGCAGTTACATCATAGATCTGCTTGTCCGGAGGAATATAGAGGGAGATCAGTTCGGTTCCCGACCCTTCTTTCTCTTCTAACCGTTCCAGTGATTTTTTGAACTCGTATCGTTTTCGTGCTTCGTCTTTTTCGATTTCGTGCTGGGAATGTTCCTCTGCCATTGTATATACAACCCTTTACTCTCCGGCAGTACACCGGCGGTAGAATGTGGTGTATTATTAGATGTGCAAGGTGATTAAATATCGGGTCGGGAAATGACCCTGATATCCGACGTGAAAAATAGTAACGCTCATTACACCTTCTGCTCAATAAAATAAGTTATGAAAAAAGGTTATGGGTTAATACTGGGCATCACAGCATTTCTAATTCTGCTGATCGCTCCAATTGATCCTGCCATTTTGCCGGTCCAGGCGCGTCTCGCCGCCGCAGTGACGGTAATGATGGCCATTTTTTGGATTACCCAGCCGATCCCGATCGAGGCGACGGCCCTTATACCCCTGGTCGCGTTTCCGCTTCTCGGGATACTGAAACCCGCCGAAGCGGCAGTCCCCTATGCGGACAAGGTGATTTTTCTCTTCCTCGGCGGTTTTATCATTGCTATGTCGATGCAGAGGTGGGGACTCCATAAAAGGATCGCATTAAAAATAATCAATATTACCGGAACGAGTCCAAAGCGTCTCATCCTCGGATTCATGATCGCTACGGCTTTTCTTTCGATGTGGATGTCAAATACCGCGACCGCGATGATGATGATCCCGATCGCGATCGCGATCATTGCGACGGTCCTGCCGACAAAAGTGTTCGCGGATATGGAGGCCCCTCACAAAGCGTTTGCCGGCTGTCTTGTTCTCGCCGTCGCCTATGCGGCCGGTGTGGGAGGTATCGGAACGCTGATCGGAACACCGGCAAACGGAATTTTGAGCGCACAGATGGCGCTCATCTTCCCGGAGAGCACGCCGATCGACTTCTTTACCTGGATGGAGTTTGGTGTTCCGTTCGTCATCGTGATGATCCTTTTGATCTGGGTCTGGCTTACAAAAGTCGCATACAGACAGATGCCGAATGTCCTCACCAATGCAAAAGAGGCCCTGGATAAAGAGGTCAAAGAACTCGGACCGATGTCGCGCGGTGAAAAAAACACCCTCTTCGTTTTTGTTCTGACGGCACTCTGCTGGATCTTTGCGAAAAGCAAAGATTTCGGTGCGTTCACTCTCCCTGGTCTCGACGTGTTCATTCCGGGGATCGATGACTCGACGATCGCGATCTTCGGGGCACTTCTTTTGTTCTTCCTGCCGATCAGCTGGAAAAAGCAGGAGTACACCATGAACTGGCAGTGGGCAGTCCGCATTCCCTGGGGAATTCTTCTGCTCTTCGGCGGAGGCATGTGTCTTTCGGCTGCTTTTATCAAGAGCGGTCTCGCGCAGACGATCGTGGGATACCTGGATGTACTGAACGGTGTCCCGATCCTGCTCATCGTCCTCGCCATAGCGATTTTGGTAACGTTCCTGACAGAGCTTACCTCAAACACGGCGATCGCTTCGGTGATGATGCCCATTCTCGCAGTAACGGCGATCTCGCTCTCCGTAAACCCGTGGATCCTTATGATGACGGCGGCGGTCTGTTCGTCGCTTGCGTTCATGCTTCCGGTCGCCACACCGCCAAACGCGATCGCTTATGGTACTGAGTATGTGGAGATGAAGGACATGGTCACCGCCGGATGGTTCCTGAACCTCATCGGTATTGTGATATTCACCATCTTCGTCTTCACGATCGTGTTATGGGCATTCGGCATCACAATCGATCTTCCGTCATGGGCGCTCGTATCGACCGTGAACATCTGATCATTTTTTCTTTTTTCCATCGGAACATCTTTACTCAGAATAGCCAATAAGCCGTCTGCATGAACAAACAATGGGATCAGATCTTTTTTTGAAAAAAATCAGCTTAGAAAAAAAAACGAATGGACCCGGCGGGATTTGAACCCGCGGCATCTACGTTGCGAACGTAGCTATCTACCCCTGATATACGAGCCCGGAAAATATCTCTATACTATAGGACAACGTTCCTTTTAACTTTATGGTCCTGAAGCTTCGGCTGCGGTGAAAAAAATATTCGTGAGATTATAAAATAATCTCGATATCCAGCTGTTCAGCCAGTTCCTTGTATCTGTTACGAATCGTAACTTCCGTCACGCCTGCCACATCGGCAACTTCGCGCTGGGTCCGGCGTTCTCCGGAAAGGATCGAGGAGATGTAGATAGCAGCGGCGGCAACACCGGTTGGACCCCGTCCGCTCGTCAGTTCACGTTCTCCTGCCTGTTTTAAGATCTCCATCGCACGAGACTGGACCTCGCCTTTCAGCCCGAGACCGGAGCAGAACCGCGGGACATAATCGCCGGGAGAGGTCGGAAGAAGTTTCAATCCAAGTTCACGGGAGATGAACCGGTAGGTCCTGCCGATCTCTTTTCTGGAAACACGGGACACTTCGGCGATCTCGTCGAGCGTTCGCGGAACATTGCACTGACGGCAGGCAGCATATAAAGCGGCTGCTGCAACACCTTCGATACTTCTTCCGCGAATCAGATTCTTATCGACGGCATCACGGTAAACGACTGCAGCGGTCTCACGAACGTTGCGCGGAAGACCAAGGGCAGACGCCATTCGATCGAGTTCGGAGAGAGCGAACGCCAGGTTCCGCTCGGTCGCATTGGAAACTCTGATACGGCGCTGCCATTTTCTCAGACGGTACAACTGGGCCCGGTTCTTCGACGAGATCGCTCTTCCGTAACTATCACGGTTTCTCCAGTCGATCATAGTGGAAAGACCCTTATCATGGATTGTAAAGGTCATCGGCGCACCGACACGCGACCTCTTCATCCTCTGATCATGATCGAATGCACGCCATTCCGGCCCGCGGTCGATAAAATCATCATCCAAAACAAGACCGCAGTGCTGACAGACAAGCTCTGCACGTTCATAATCATGAACGAGCTGCTTGCTCCCGCACTCCGGACAAACGGTCGCGGTCGCGTCGTTTCCGCCCTGCTTCTCCTTCTCCTTTGTTACAAGCGTCGTCTCCTGACGCTGTTTCATTTTTTCTCTATCCGCTCGTAGCTGTTTCAGTTTTTCAATTTCAGTTTCCATGATTATAAGATCCTTTTTAAATCTACGGATTAACGCCTGTTTGCACGCATATCGCGGCCATATTTGTGAGATGGATTTTTTCTGGGTTTTTCAGGTCTGGTTTCGGGAATAACATACAGCTTATCTCCTGCATCTACACCAAAAGCCGAATCCTCACTGCATAATACAGTCAGATACGGACGAGAAACACTCCCATAAAGGTCAACAATTTTTCCAACAGATCTGCTTTGTTCATCTGCAACCTCCGTATACAGAGGAGGGAGCTGACCAGCATCACTTTCAACAATCAGTAACCGCCGTCCAAGACGGGATACAACATTCCCTGCAATTTTCACAAATCAAACCTCGATGATCACCACTAAGGCGGTCAGGCAACCCGTGGAGTTCAAACCACAGAGTATTTATGCATAATATAATGCGTAAGAAGTACTATAAATACATTCCCCACAATACTAAAATAGAAATTAGGCAGAGAGGATATCTGCAGAAGTGAGGGAAAGAACTTTTTTCGCCTCGTCTTCGTTCATCCCCGCCCCCCTGGCGATCAACCTCCGCATTTTTTCAGAGATTATATCATCAGGTCCATGGATATCAGACTGGACCACGACACCCGCGCCCGCGCGGCGCGCAGAGGAGAGAACATGCCCGTTTGCCCTGTTGTGCCCGTTTCTTGAGGTGATCTCCAGAAAAACGCCGTTCTTTGCTGCAAGCAGAGCCTCTTCATCAGAGATCATTCCCGGGTGAGCGAGGATATTCACATCCGGACAGGTCACCGCCGCCAGATTCGTGCCGGGAGCAACCGGCTCGGTGATCGTTTCCCCATGTACGATCACCACTTCCGCCCCAAGCGCCCGGGCATACTTCGCAAGACCGGCGATCTCCGACGGCGGAACATGCGTGATCTCGATCCCGGTAAAAAGCTTCACGCCGCACTGTTCTGCAGATCTCTTCACCTTCTTCTGAGCTGCGATAAGTTCCTCCACATTGGAGAAATCCGCATGATCGGCGATCCCCATCTCCGTGTATCCGGCAACGGCCATCCTGCGGATCAGCTCCGTCGGGATAAGTTCGCCGTCGCTCATCGTTGTATGACAGTGAAAATCGTACATCTACTTCCCGCCGAGCTTATGTGAAACTTTTTTCAGGAGCTCCTCTTTGGATCCGGCATACTCCACCTGGATGCGCCCGCCGGACTTATGCCATTGCGCCGGGTGATGGGCATCGCGTTCCTCTGCAAGAACCGAAATCCCGCAGACCTTTGCAGCGCGGGAGATCATAGCCATGTTCGGCGCGGAAACAGCCAGACTCTTTGCTACACGCCGGCCGGAGGCCCGGGTCAGGGAAGCATCAAAGTAGCACGGATAAAGAAAACGAATTGCCATTAGAAGGTACTGTATGCTGTGAAAGCCAAAATGGCTTTCGTGCCCGACGGATCCTGCGGCCGGGCGGAGGATCCGGCGAGATCAGAGCCACATACTAAATTAAAATATCGTATGACGCAATCACACTTGGAAAGACATGCGTATCTATAAACATAAAAAACCACAATACTATATTATGCATCACGTGGATGTTCACATGGAAGCCGAGATTTACGGTGCAAACAACCGTCTGGCAGAGCACAACGCAGAACACTTCAAAGCCCACAATGTCCGTGCATTCGATCTTCTTGGCGCGATCGGATCCGGAAAGACCTCGCTGATCGAAAAACTCGTTCCCGAACTCAAATCCCGGGGAAAAGTTACGGCAGCGATCGCCGGAGATGTCTACGGAGACGACGATTTCCAGCGCATCATCAAGACCGGGATCATCGCCTTCAACGCAAACACCGGCAAGGAATGCCATCTGGACGCGCACCTGGTCCACCACGCGCTCGACCACATGGATCTTGACGGCGTCGATATCGTCTTCATCGAAAACGTTGGAAACATGGTCTGCCCGACCGATTTCAAACTCGGCGCGGAGAAACGGATCGTCGTCATCTCAACCACTGAAGGCGACGACGTGGTCAATAAACACCCGATGATGTTTCGGGACTGCCAGATCGCGATCATAAACAAAGTCGATTTAGCAGAGGCAGTCGGTTGCAATGTCGAGAGAATGATTCAGGATATTAAACGCTACAACCCGGAGATGCTCATCATCAAGACCAACCTGAAAAAGGGCGAAGGCGTCAAAGAGATCGCCGACGCCATTCTTGCCTAAACCATTTTAAATATCGGAAGAACCAACACATATAGGACTCTGGAAGAGACTGATGTCTGAGATACTTGGACATTGATCAGAGATACAAATTTAGGAGATATTAAACAAAATGCTTTGGCAAGGTAAATCAGTAAGAAAAGCGACCGGAGGTCGTTATCATGCATCCCGCGGGAAGAAACGGTTCGAGATCGGCAGATCCCCGGCAGACACCATCATCGGGATCACCCGTGTAAAGACCATTCGCGTGACCGGCGGAAACACCAAGGTCCGTGCACTCCGCTGCGAGTTTGCAAACGTCAGCGACAAGAAGACCGGAAAAGTTCAGAAAGTCAAGATCAGCTCTGTTGCAGAAAACGCAGCAAACCCGAACTACGTCCGCCGTAACCTTATGACCAAGGGAGCAATCATCACGACCGAACTTGGTAAAGCACAGATCGTCAGCCGCCCAGGTCAGGACGGCGTTATCAACGCAGTTCTGATCGAATAAAAATATAGAGATCATCTCTTTACCACTTTTTTTATTACTCCTGTCATGGAGTGGTCACCAGATCAAAAGGGATTTATACGGATCCTTCGTAACGCGTATTCACGAAAAACCCTTATCAAGAGTCTTCTGACTTTCGTCATCCAGGCCCGTGACATAAACAGAACATCCCTCGCGCTGATATTTGTCGATAACGCGTGCGATCGCCTCGACGGCTGACTGATCCCAGATATGGGAATGCTGGAAATCTATCTCTATTTTCGACGGATCGTTTTTGTAATCGAAATGATCGATGAACGCCGACATCGTCCCAAAAAACAGCTGACCCTTAACAGTATAAACTTTTACGCCGTCTTCCCGTATGGCCCCTGACAAAGATAATACCGACATCCGGTAAACCATCACCAAAGCTGCGATCACAACGCCAGTCAAGACCCCTTTTGCAAGATCGTGAGTGTAAACGACGATCGCGATCGTAATGATCATAATCAAAGCATCGCTCTTTGGAATTTTCAGGATGTTTTTGACCGACTGCCATTCAAACGTCCCGACGGCCACCATGATCATCACCCCTACAAGAGCCGCCATCGGGATCTGCGCCACAACATCACCCAGAACAAGTATCAGAAACATCAGGAAAAGCCCCGCAACCATCGAAGAGAGTCTTCCCTTTCCACCCGAATTTATATTGATCATCGACTGACCGATCATCGCACAGCCGGCCATACCGCCGAAAAATCCGGCAACTACATTTGCAATCCCCTGACCCTTGACCTCCCGGTCCTTGCTGCTGACAGTACCCGTCATCTCATCCACGATGGATGCCGTAAGAAGTGACTCAAGAATGCCGATAATGACAAGTGTTACCGAATACGGCAGGATTATCAGAAGGGTTTCAAGATTCAGCGGCACCATCGGCAGATGGAATACCGGAAGCGCCCGTGTGATCGTGCCAAGATCCCCCACACTCAGGATATTCAGACCCGTGATGATCACGACCGCCGTCATCACAACTATGGCGACAAGCGGTGCAGGAACGGCCTTGGTAAACCTTGGCAGGACCCAGATAATTCCGATCGTTGCCGCCGCCATCACAAAAACGGCAACAGGAGCGCCGATCAAAAACGGCAGCTGGGCGAGGAAGATAAGGATCGCAAGAGAGTTTACAAACCCAAGAACGACGGAGTACGGGATGAAAGAAATAAAACGCCCCACCTTTAACAGACCCAGAACAAACTGGATGATGCCGGTCAGAACGGTCGCAGCAAGAAGATATTCCAGACCGAAATCACGAACCAAAACCACCATGACAAGAGCCATGGAACCGGTCGCCGCGGAGATCATTCCCGGCCTCCCGCCCGTGATAGAAATGATCACTGCAATACAAAACGAGGCGTAAAGACCAACCATAGGATCAACACCGGCAATGATCGAAAATGCGATCGCTTCCGGGATCAGAGCGAGTGCTACGGTTATTCCTGAAAGGGTATCTCCCCGTATATTTGAAAACCATTCATCTTTTATTTTTTTCACATTCATGAAAGAGTACCCTCCTAGTGTAATAATAGATAATCCGGCAATATGATAAGACTGCGCCAGCCGCGGGAGGGACTTATTTCATCAGATCGTCTGGAAATCCGAGCCCTGCCCGAGAAACTGACAGAAAATATGCATTATAATATTGGATATCAGTTGTGCCATTTATATTTGCCAGACACACATTTAATGATTTTGTCCGATTAAATATTGATTACTAAATCATTATTTATAGCAGAAAGATTAACTTTTAGACCAGTTCTTAAAAAATATATGCAGGAACATATACGGGAAAGTAAAACCGGAGTGATGATATCATGTATGAGAAAATTTTGTTAGCTACCGACGGGTCAGAAAATGCCAGACGGGCAGCCGGTGAAGCAGTACGTTTAGCGAAACAACTGTCTTCACAGGTGATCCTCGTATATATATTCAGCAATCCCCCTTCCCAGTCAAGGATGGCAAAAGCAAACTTCGATGTTCACTCAATACTTGAAGAGGATGCAAAAATCGCAATCAAAGATACGATCGATCTTTTCGAGGCGGAGGCCCTTCCCTATACGCTGAAAGTCGGCATTGGCGATCCGGCGGCGGAAATAACCGATATCGCCGGAAAGGAGAACGCAGACCTTGTGGTCATCGGAAGCCGGGGCCTTGGCGCAATAAAAGGCGCAGTCATCGGAAGTGTCAGCCAGAAAGTGGCCTCTCGTGTCACCTGCCCGATAATGATCGTAAAGTGATTTTGACCGAATAATTTTTTTCCAGGGATTACACTGTGTGACCTGAATCCAGTACCATTTTAACTCCCGTTCTTAAGACAGCTTCATGTATTCGAATGGCGAATACTCTGGTATGCGACGCGTATCATACCTCTTCCCACACTCCTGCGATCTTATGTTTGACATCCCCCTGCCGTTTTATGCCTACCTCCAGGGAATGACGAAACTTGCCGACCGGCAGGACAACTTTCGAACAGCAAACGGACCTCTCAAGCGTGAGATCTCCGTCTTCATCGCACATGACCGGCTCGGATTCGAACGGGTCAGTAAAACCTCGCACCTGGAGCAGGATGTGACCGAAGAAGCGGACATGCAGATAATCCTCACCGACACCATCCTCAGATCCAGCGCTCATATGCCCTTAAACGACCAAAAATTCCTCGTCAAAGGGATCGACAAAGGAAACTCGACCGAGATCTACATCACAAAATCCCCGGCGATCCCCGGCATCTCCTCAGCTGAACTGAAACAGATGATCCTGGAGCTTTTTGCATGAGCGAGCGCGAAACTGCAGTCTCCGCCCCATTCAGACACAGAAATGCCGATCACCTTCGCCAGGTCGATCTGATCTTCTACTACACCCAGGATAAAAAATGGATGAGTCTGGATAAAGCAAAAAAACTCATCGCCATCGCGGAAAAAACCGGCCTCATCAAAAAAGAAAGCACCGGCGACTACTCATTGCGCGAAGACCTGCGGGAACAAAAGATCCCTCTTGGATTTCGCCCCACGGACGAGATCTTTGTCATCGATGAAAGTGAAACAGCCGACAGCCTGGAAAAACTCCTTGACGACGTCGCCGACGCGAGCAAGATCGGGAAAAAAGAGCTCGCCGGCGAGATGGAACGCATTCGAAAACAGTTTGACAACCTCATCTGCCCGGAAGCAGCGATAATCCTTCTTGCAAAAAAATATCACGTCTCTTATGACAAATACAAAGCCGATCTGATCAAAAGGATCGGCGAATAAAAAAAAATATTGAGATTTATTCTGCTGCTGCAGCAAAAATCTCGGCGACCGGCTTTTCACCGTAAACAGTAATTTTTGCATTGACCTGAACGAAGTCAGCGGCGATCTCATTTCCGCGCTGGCTTTTTCTTCTTCTCTCACCGTCGTGGGTTGCGTTGAAACCAAATCCATCGCTGATCAGAAGACCGCGTCTGCCGTTACCCGGAAGATCGGGGCGTGCCGGAGTGCCGGTCTTGTCTGAACCGCCGGTGATCGTGATCTTATAGCCGCTCATGCCGAACGGAGCTCCGTCGACCTCAGTGCCGATCTTCTTTCCAAGAAGAGCGCCTGCTGCAGCGCCTGCTGCATCTATTTTGTACGAAAGACCGGTTTTCGGGTCTGACAGTACGACCTTAAAGTCTACCATTGTATATACACATCTCCTCGATATCTATGATGCCGAAGTACCCATATATTTAGTATCTCCACATTTATACTACTTGCCCCAGAAAGGCTGTGTTTTCCGGAAGATGCCGGTGTACTCCTCAAGTGCCTCGACGGTCCCTGCATTTAAATGCGAGAGCATTTCCGTCTCCAAAACCTTCACATGCCGCTCGGGAATTGCCACATAAAGCGTCTCGCCGACATCGATCTGTCTCCCGATTGTGACCCCGTCTATCGAAACGGCGACCTCTGCGCCCTCTTTTGCTTCGGTGACAGTTTCTTTGTTCAGCTTGATCTGTTTGATCTCGCCGACGATTTTTCCCTCACGCGTTGCAATACTGACCTTGGGGCGCAGAATCCCGCCCAGGACGCGCACGCCGACGACCGCCGGCCCGCTCATCCGAAACACACAACCCGGCAGGATGGAAAATTTGGCCGGCAGGACCACCGTCTCAAACTGTTTTGCTTCTTTGGCACGGATCATCTCATCCTGCCATGCACGATACTCGTCGATGAGGTTGTCGATGACACGGGTGGAAAAGATCTTCACATCCACCTCGCCGTCACGGATCATGACCTCGGCGTCAGGCAGGAGCGGAACGTTAAAACACAGAGCAGCTTTGAACAGATCTTCTTTTATCACACTGATATCGATCAGGTCGCGGCGGGATAGAGGACCGACGCTCGCGCGCATGATCGGGATCTTCTTTGCATTCAGTTCATTGGACAGGGCCTCGAGCGCACCGATCGTATCGGCCCGGACACTTATTCCCACATCCGAGAGAGTGATGTTGATCTCCTGCATCTCCTCATCGATCTTCGCTAAAACAGCATCATGGTCGCCGCGGATCACGCGGATCGGCGATCCCGCAACGATCGATTCCAGATTCGGCGCGGAGATCTTCACACCGGCCGCCGCCACGACGGATTTGACCCGCATGAACTGATCTTCGATCAGGATCTCTTTCATGGGCCGGGGCTGAAGAAGAGCGCGGACTTTGGTCGAGACCGCGCCTTCGCTGCCGGCAATCCCGATCTCATCACCCACACTGATGATACCGTCGTAGAGGATAACATCCAGCGTCGTTCCAAGCCCCTTCTCCTCTTTGACTTCAAGAACGGTACCTAGCCCGGGACCGGTGATCGTCGTCTGGAGACCCTCGGCCAGATACCTCTGGGCAAGACCGATCAGGATCATCAGAAGATCGCCGATCCCTTCGCCGGTCATACTGCTGACCGGAACGATGACGAGGTTTCTCTGGAAATCAGTGACCCGGTCGAACCGCTCAGAGTTGAACCCCATGTCGGAGAGTTTGCCGACGAGCTGATACACGCGGTTTTCAAACTCGGTCTGGACCCGTTCGTTCTGGTTTTTGTATGATGCCTTGAACGAGGCATTGGGCGCGGGCCGCCAGCCGGGGATCTTGTCGATCTTGGTCGCAGCAATGACAAACGGCGTTTTGCAGTTCCGCAGGATCTGGAGTGCTTCGATCGTCTGCTGTTTGAACCCTTCATTGACGTCGACAACAAGGATCGCGATATCCGCGAGAGCTCCGCCTCTTGCGCGAAGCGTGGTGAATGCGTGGTGACCCGGCGTGTCGATGAACAGGAGTCCGGGAACATTGGTTTTCAGTTTGCCCAGATCGCCGCTCATTTTTGCGATGGAGTCGAAAGGGATCAGGGTTGCCCCGATATGCTGGGTGATCGCGCCCGCTTCACCTGCGACGACTTTCGATCCGCGGATACGGTCGAGGAGCGATGTTTTTCCATGATCTACGTGCCCCAAAACGCAGACGATGGGAGTCCTGATGTGTTCTGCCATGATATTGAATCCCCATTCCCTGACGGATGACCTGTCAGAGATAAATAGTGATTATCTATTGGCAGTGCAGGATTATTAATATAAAGGGGGGAGGCAAAATACCGGCGGCGGAAAAAAGATATGTTAATATCTGAAAACACCATATCTATTAGAGTGTTTGAGCCGCATGTTCGGCGCAGACAGAGATTCAGGCTAAGGTAGGGTAGCTGGACATCCTTTAGGATTGTGGATCCTTAGACCCGGGTTCGACCCCCGGCCTTGGCCCTTCGTTTTTAAAAAAAAGTTAGGAGTTTTTTGCTGTCTAGTTGATCATCCAGATGGTGGCGGTCAGCGCGGTTGCAAAAGTCACCCAAAGGATATACGGGATAAGCAGATATGCCGCGACCGGTTTGATTTTGTAAAAGAGATACATCGTTACACAGATCATTACCCAAAGCACAATGATCTCGATCGTGGAGCCCAGAAGGAGGTGCCAGCCGAAGAACATATAGGACCACAGGACATTGAGTCCGAGCTGGAGGAGGAATACGACTGTTGCGATCTTTACTTCTTTTTTCTCCCAGCCCTGCGCGAAGATGTAGCCGGCTGCAAGACCCATCAGGATGTAGAGCGTGGTCCAGACAGGAGCGAACAGGAAGTTCGGCGGCTGCCAGGCGGGTTTGATCAGTTCAACGGCAAACCAGGAGTCAGGACCGGTGATCGTAACGAGAGTCCCGAGAAATCCTGCAAGAAGAGACAGGATGATAAAACCGAGCATGAGATACACAGTTTTGGGCTGTATTTTTGTGTTCATAGGTGATACTTCGCATCACAAAGTATATAATCCTGATTTTAGATGCAATTTTTGAGAAGGTAACGGCACGAAATTGAGATTGGAGTTAGGCGGTTCTGGTGTTGACTCAAATCAGCGGGGGCGGAGTGCGGATGGATGAAAAAAAGAACCGCGTAACTCCTACTTAAAAAAATTGGGTTGTTAGAAAATCTCAAAAAATCAAAGAAGGGTCGCTTTTACGATTTTGACCTCTTCTACGGGTTTGTCCGAGTAGTTGGTCTTGACTTTGCCCAGCTTTTCCACAACATCCATACCCTCAACCACTTTCCCGAACGCCGGGTGGGCTTTATCGAGATAGTTATTGTTTGCAAGATTGATAAAGAACTGACTGCCGCCGGTATTTGGTCCGGCATTTGCCATCGCGATAGTGCCCTTGCTGTTTTTATTATCAGGCATGAACTCATCCGGGATCTTATAACCCGGTCCGCCGCATCCGGTCCCCGTCGGATCGCCGCCCTGAATCATGAACCCGTCGATGATCCTGTGGAAAATGACCCCGTTATAGAATCCTTCCTTCACAAGCTTTGCAAAGTTCCCGGACGTCACCGGCATATCCTCACGGAGTTCCAGAACGATATCCCCGTGATTCGTGGAGAGAAGTACTTTTTGTGCTGTCATGTATCTAGTTGTGTGCAGACAAAAATAATAAACATGTATCATGACAAACGTAGTGACACCAATGAAAAATCCATTCCATGTCATGATCATTCCAACACTCGGCTGCCCCGGGCACTGTAAATACTGCTGGAGTTCGGATGAAAAATCGCCGCGGATGACGCTTGACACGATAGATGACATCGTTCGATGGCTCAAACCTCTTCATGATCAGAGAGTCACCTTCACGTTCCATGGCGGAGAACCGCTGCTTGCCGGCGCAGAATTTTACCGGAAAGCCCTTCGGAAAATAACCGAAGAACTCCCGCACCTCTCCCCTGAGTTCGCCATCCAGACCAACCTCTGGCTCATGAACGATGAACTCGCTGAGATATTTGCTGAATACCGCGTCCCGATCGGTTCATCCATCGACGGACCAAGGGAGCTGACCAACTACCAGCGGGGAGATGAATACTATGAACGCTGCCTTGCCGGTTATAAGATCGCCGCGGATCACGGACTTTTGGTCAGGTTCATCTGCACGTTTACCAACTCTTCCGTGAAGCAGAAGGACGAGATCATCAACTTCTTCAAAGAAAATGGCTGGGTCATGAAACTCCATCCGGCCCTCCCTTCACTGAAAGGAGATAACCCCAATGCATGGACACTCGCTCCCGAAGAGTACGGCGAGCTGCTGGTCTATCTTCTGGACGAAGCCATCGAACATTCAAGCGAGATCGAGATCATGAACATCAACGACCTCTGCCGCTGCGTGTTTACCAGAGCGGGAAGCGTCTGCACCTATGCAGACTGCATGGGGACGACGTTTGCCGTCGGACCCGACGGGGAGATCTATCCCTGTTACCGGTTCATCGGCATGCCGGAGTGGGTGATGGGGCATGTCAGAGATGCGCCGTCGATCGAGACCCTGATGGAGAGCCATGCAGGCAAACGGATGCTCGCATTCAAGGAGTTTGTAGATACCGCATGCAAAGACTGCGCCCATATCTCCTACTGCAGAGGTGGATGCCCGTATAACGCGATCGCGCCCACCGGAGGGACGCTTGAGGGCGTCGACCCGCATTGTACCGCCTACAAACGGATCTTTGACGAGATCAACGCACGGCTCGAGGAGGAGATGAATGCTCCTCCGGCAGTCAACCGGCTTTCCCGGGTCAAAAGAAAACAGAAGCAAAGCGTGATGGGACTTATCAGAAAAATCATTGACGAGTAGCGGGGAAACCAGGGGTGATACCCCCCTCCCGCAGAGTATATCTCTTGCTACGACCCATAATCTACACAATCACTCAAAGGTGCTACCAATAAGATGCGGCTCGTAATGAAATTCGGTGGAACATCGGTTGGCGATGCGGAATGTATCGCGAAAGTCGTTGATCTCATCAAAAAATCCCGTGAGGAAGGTAATGAAATCGCTGTTGTAGTTTCAGCAATGACGAAAGTCACCGACCAGATAATCACGGCGGCGGAAGGGATTGTCAGCTGTACTGACAAGAAAAATCTGGATACGTTCATCTCTTCTCTTAGAGAACGGCACCTGACGGCACTCCGGACCGTTGCTCCGGATTATATCGATGAAGTCACGGCCCACATAGATATACGGCTCGAGCGGCTCAGAAATATCCTCATCGCCGTCAATAATCTTCGGGAGCTCACTCCGCGTTCCCGGGACTATATCATCTCCTTTGGTGAAAAACTCTCGGCACCGATCGTCTCGGCGGCTCTGCGCCAGGCAGGGATCCCGTCGTTTCAGATCAGCGGCTGCGATGCGGGCATCCTCACCGACGGCGTTCACGGCGGAGCAACGGCTCTTCCGGAAAGCTATCCCCGGATCATGGATCGTATCGGGTCAAAGCTCGGCGCTCAGGTCCCGGTGATCCAGGGATTTGCCGGATGTTCAGGCGAAGGAGCGGTAACTACCCTTGGACGCAGCGGATCGGACTACTCCGGCGCTATCATCGGAGCGGGGATCGATGCTGAAGAGATCATCATCTGGACGGATGTCGACGGCGTTATGACCACCGACCCGAGACTGATCCCGGAGGCACGCGTGATCGACTCGCTTTCGTTCCTTGAGATGATGGAGATGTCCTACTTTGGCGCAAAAGTCATCCACCCGCGTGCTCTGCTCCCGGCGATGGAGAAGAACATCCCGGTCTATGTCAAAAACACCTTCAACCCGACCCATCCGGGAACCGTTGTCATCAAGGAAAGCCATGCCGATAAACGCATCGTGAAGGCCGTTTCCCTGATCAAAAACAGCTGCATGATAAGCATCAGCGGATTTGCTGCCGGAAAACCGGGAGTGGCCGGCGAGATCTTCACGTCGCTTGCGGCTTCAGGCGTGAACGTGATGCTCATCAGTCAGGGTTCGTCTGAGATGAACATCTCTTTGATCATCACGGAAGAGCAGGTAAATGCTGCAAATAAGGCTCTTATCCAGATCAAAAACAGAGGACTCATCCGCGAGTACATGTTTGCAAAGGATGTGAACGTGGTTTCAGTGGTCGGCGCAGGAATGGCGGGAACTCCCGGCACGCTTTACCGGATCTTCCACGGCCTTGGTCTTGCAAAGATCAATGTTATGATGATTTCGCAGGGGTCAGAGGTGAACGTCTCGTTTGTGGTTAAGGAGGCGGACGGGATCCGTGCAGTAAGAGCGATCCATGAAGAGTATGATCTTGACAAAGAGGACCTATGACAAAAAAATATTCGTACAAAGAGGCCGGGGTCGACATCAACCTTGAGGCCGACGGGGTGAAATCCCTGATCCGTCAGCTGAGTTTCAGACGCAACGGTGAACACGGCATGGTCGGCGGGGTGGGACACTTTGCCGGGATGATCGATTTCGGCAGCAGGGTCCTTTCGCTCTGCACCGACGGGGTCGGAACCAAGATGCGGATCGCTGACGATCTTCGCGACTGGACAACGGTCGGGATCGACTGTATGGCGATGAACGTGAACGATATGTATGTGATGAACATCGAGCCGATCGCGTTCGTCGATTATATCGCGACCGAAGGCATCGATACCGAGCAGATGATCCAGATCGGGGTCGGTCTGAACGAGGGAGCACGCCTTTCGAACGTGAATATCGTGGGCGGAGAGACCGCGACGCTGAAGGGAATGATCAACGGGCTTGATCTTGCCGGAACCTGTCTTGGCGTTCAGGAGAAGGATAAGGTCGTTACGGGCGAGAAGGTCGCTCCGGGAGATGTCATCATCGGTGTTGCAAGCACCGGGGTCCATTCGAACGGCTATACGCTCGCACGCAAAGTCGCTGAGGAAAACGGCGGCTATGCAGCGGTCCTTCCGTCCGGGAGGACCGTCGGCGAGGCGCTGCTTGTTCCGACAAGGATCTACTCGGAAGTTCTGGATGTCTGCAGCAAAGCGGTCGTTCACGGGATGTGCCATGTGACCGGCGGAGGTCTGCTGAACTTCCTGCGGATCTCCAGCTATGGTTTTGCATTCGAAGATCCGCTCGAGGTCCCGGAGATCTTAGCATGGATCGCCGAAAAAGGCGAACTTGAGATGAACGAGCTTTACCGGACCTTCAATATGGGTATGGGTTTTGCGTTCATCGTGCCGAAAGAGAGCGTGGAGACGGTCCTTTCTATGGTGGAAGGAGCAAAGGTCGTCGGCAGTGTGATCGAGGAACACAAAGTCACGCTGAAAGGCGTGGAGATCACCTGATTTTTACTTTTTTTTATAGGGCATACCTATTTCCAATATTAATAGGACTTACGCATTGTTAGTCTCGATTCAATTCGGAAGGGAGATGACTTGGTGTGGATACATGAGAAAAAAACAACCGGAAATAACCGCGGCGGAATTCTCGTGTATCCCCATGAATACCCTACACGAAATCGCAGTACATCTTACCCGTACGTCAGTTTTTTCGGTTGGGATCACGCCGCGTAACTCCTCAGAAAAAATCAAAAAAAAGTGGTTCCTATACCCTGGTATAGGTATAGAAGCTATTACCCCATTTCTCCGTAAGGACCCCGTCTGCTCCAAGCGTCAGCGTGAAAAGATCATCTGGATACGAATAATAGTAAACACCGTTTTCTACCGACCACACGAGCGGATAACTGGACTCCAGAGTGGCATTATTCTGATAATACCAGGAAAAAGATCCGGACTTATTTTCATAAAAGGTAAACTTCCCCTCATAGAGCACGCCGTCAGACTCATCCGGCGTATCCATCGTCCAGACACCGATAAAACCGTCTCCAATGAACCGGGTGCCGGACCCGTCGCCTAAAATGGTAAAGACCTTCCCATCTGCTGAGAAAATCAGCTGAGATTGAGTAACCGCCTCATAGGTCCCGTTCCCGGTAGATTTCCAGGTAAGATTGTACACATCAGTGATCTCTTCAGGATCTTCATACGTCTCGAAGGCATTCCCGGTACCGTCCGCATGGAAATCATAGATGAAACTGGTTGAGTTGAACTGCTCCGGATCATCCGCACTCCAAGTTCCGACAAGCGGATCAGGCGTTGCTGCGGGAATCATACATCCGGCCGCAAAAACAACGGCGAAAAGGAACATCCCGACGATGACAATATTTCTCATACCCAAATAGTATGCAACCATCACACTTCAATTTGCCGAGGCTGCAGTATCCTCAGAGAAAAAAATCGGAAAATACGGGAGAGAAAACCCTATCTCTTATTCGCAGGCTTCCCCGTCTTCTTCCCGCGGTAATTCGGCGAAGGCTTCTTCCCGTACTTCTCTTTGAGAAGGGCGATCTTATCCGGCGCTTTATTTCCCGTCGGGGTCCCCGCGATCATTCGCGTAAAACTCTCCCTGCCCATCAGCAGATTATAGGCATTCTGCTGCTTGTTGAATCTGACAAGCACCGAATCGACTGCAACCACCGAACCATACGACGCCGTAAGCAGCGCTTCATGCTCCGGCGTCCGGTGGAATGCCGGCAGCGCCAGATACGTCGGCGTCGTCCCCGTCCCGTCGCAGACAAGAAACAGATAATTTTTCGAATCGCCGATGTCGGCCGACATAACGGAAACCGTGATATGGATCCGTTTTTCCAGATGCTTCTTCAGCTGGGAAAGTCTCGCCCGCTTCGCCTCCGCAGGGACCTTATATCCGCATTTCCTGTGACCATCCGTTCGAAGGACCGCATACGAAAACTTCACATCCGTGTTCACGAACCTGAACTTCTCATCAGCACCGCCGAGAGCAAACATCAGCTCCGTTGGTTTGATATCGGCATAAGACCGAAACGACCAGCAGGGAGAGACCGTACAATACACGCCCCGCAGATCATTACAGGGAGCATAGATCGTAAGACCCTTCCTCTTCACATCGCGGGAGAGATCGCGAAGCATCGATGCATTCGTCAGATCAGCGGGTTCGAGTATCACAAGATTTCCGTCAGAGACAAGACGCTTCGACAGGGCTAAAACAAGATCAGCTTTCTGCTCCGGGTCAAGCCCGCTCATTTCGTTGATAACATTCGAGCAGACGATCAGGTCAAACTCGCCTTCGGGGATATCTTTTGTGATATCCAGGGCAAGCGGTTTGTTTGCGGTGACTTTCCCGCCTGCGTTTGCCAGAAAAGCGGGCACGACAGCCTGATATGCCTCGATATGGGTCTCGAAATACTCAACAGACGTGATCTCGGCCGTCATATCATCCAGACAGGACAGAACACGGCCGATCCCGATCGAAACGGTCCCGGGTCCTGATCCGATATCTAAGATCTTCACATGTTTTCGAATCAGACCAGAAGTAACGAGTCCTGCAAAAAACTCGGTGAACTCCTGCACATAGCCCGGCATCTGATAAGCCATATAGCCGAGAACACTGTATGCTCCTTTGTAGGAAACACTTTTTTTGCCCCCCTCTTTCCAGTATGACTCCTTCTGGGCAAGGACCGCATTTCGGATCTTTTCAAGGACCGTCTCATCGTTCCATGATTTGCCGGTCACCTTTTCGATGTAGGAGACTGTCTGTTTTTCAAGTTCGGGAATGCTGCGTATCTTTAAAAAAGCGCTGAGGCGTTTCATCTCCTCAGCGTTCGGGATGTATCGGGGATTATCCATGTTGGGTTATGCGAGC
This sequence comes from Methanocorpusculum sp., assembly GCA_034932965.1. GTDB lineage: Archaea > Halobacteriota > Methanomicrobia > Methanomicrobiales > Methanocorpusculaceae > Methanocorpusculum. Next base: position 7,948 of record JAYFOG010000002.1, on the reverse strand, counting down.
GGTTTGACGGAATATCCGTTCTGTTCCGGCTCAATATCGAGTTTGGTCTTTTTTGCTTTAGAGGAAACGATGCCTGAGTTTCCGCTCGGATCAGTGATGACGACGGTAAATGGGAACTCGGATCTTCGTGCTTTTTCGATCTCTTTCATAAGTTCGGCCGCACGGCATATCTCATCTCCTTCGCAGGAGATCGCGGCACGTCTTACGGCATCCTCTGCACGTTCAAGAACACCTTCGATGTTTGAGACAAAACCGAAGCATGCCGGACCCGGATGGATATTTATGCCGAACTCGGGGATATCGATCTCTCCCTGCATGCTCCTGACGACGCGGGCGTCGAGATCTGCCGGCGTCTCGACCTTCAGTTCCCAGCAGCTCGGTTCATGATCGTTCAAAACCATCGTGTCGACGATCTTAAAGCCGCAGCTGCAGACACCGCAGATAAGGAGAATGTCGGAGAAATACGGAATGTTTTCCGTATCATAGATATATTCGATCTCCTCTCCGCAGTCAGGACAGGGGGATGGCACTACCTGGCGCATCGGGTATTAGTACCCGCCGAGTTTCTCGCGGGAGATACGAACACCGGTCGGAACAACGATCACATAGCGCTGATCGCCAAGTCCTATGATATCGCCGTTCACATCGCGGGAAACGGCACGAAGGTCACCCATCACGCGGTCGAACATGATTTTGTCGAGTTTCAGTTTGGTGATATCGATGATGACAATATTTCCATTATATATCTCGTCTTTTATCTTCGGACAATCTTTGATATCACTGACGCTTGCGACCTTGACATACATCGTTGCCGGTTCGTTCTCTCCGACCGCCCCTTCGTATGCCTGCAGGTCAAGCTTCATGTAGGTATCTTCATCGATCGCTTTATCCTTTGAGCCAAATACTCCGTCAAGAAATCCCATATGAAAAATAGTTTAGTTGTTGGTTATTTAATTCTATCTGTGTGAGCCCTCTAGATCTCCATGTTCCAGAGCTCATCGCCGATGTAATGGAGATTTTTGGCCGCCTTTCCCTTCTCAAGCGCGATGATATCCTTTGCATCATAGAGTGGAAGGACGACGGCGAGGGGTTTGTCATGGCTTTCGTCAACGGCGAGGGCCGGCTGACCGGCTTTAACATCATCCGTGACCGAAACGATGCCTGGACGCATCACGTCTGCGCCGTTGATCATATAAGGGATCGCCCCCATATCGACGACGATCCGTCTGCCGGCAAACGGACGGGAGACAGCTCCGCGCAGTGTGGGGAACGCCCAGTCATCCTTTTCCATGATGAGCGGTTTTTTGTCGATGATGTAAATGCTGAACTTCGATGCAGTTTCCGCGATCTCGATCATCGGAGCTTCATACAATGCTGCATCTTCCCCGATACTGTCTTTAAGCTTAGTCATCAAAGCTGCAAGCTGACTTTTTTTGATGGCGTGGCGTTTTTTGATGATAAGGTCTGCCATAGGTTATTGTATCATTTGGCGCGTGAAAGTAAATAGACTCCGTGCCTGACCAGAGGGGGACCTGAGAACCCGGACGGGAGATTTTTTCATATATTTTCTGTTCCCGGGCGCCTGACTTCACGGTTCGTTTCCCGCTATCTTTATGTGTTTCAGTGGCGTATACATTAAGCACTCGTCCATGAGTCTTAGGCTTATGTGACGTCCGAAACCAGCATGAAAGCCGAGGCTTTTGTGTTTGCGCGGCAGATCCTGCCTGCGGTTTTCGTTTCGGACTCTCTCCCTGAGAGTTAACGAGAGGTAATCCAATGACAAAGCGACCACTTGAAATTTTAGATCAGGTTCTGAACCGCCAGCCGGTTATCATTTCACTGAAAGGTGGACGGGAGATCCGTGGAGTTCTTCAGGGATACGATGTTCACATGAACCTGGTTCTTGACAAGGCAGAGGAAGAAGGAGAAAACGGTATCGTTGAACTCGGCACACTGATCGTGCGCGGAGACAACGTAATATACATCTCTCCGTCTGTAGAATAACATCGAGGTGAAGTAACAATGACAAAAGGCACACCATCAATGGGTTTGAAAAATAAACATTCCCATATCATCTGTCGCCGCTGCGGCAAGCAGTCTATGCACGCACGGCACGGTGTATGTTCATCATGCGGCTTTGGCAAAAGCTCAAAGATCCGCGGGTACAACTGGACGAAAAAAGCAGCAGATAACTAAAAAGGTTGTAATATGAGCGGTATTGCAGGCATCATCGACTCCCGAGGTGTCGCTTACCCCCTTTATTATGCTCTTCATGCCCTCCAGCACAGAGGACAGGAAGCAGCAGGCATATCTACTTTTGACGGGCAGGCATTTTCTATGCATAAAGGGCCCGGCCAACTTTCCGAAGTGTTTTGTGAAGAGATCCTGGGCAGACTTGCCGGCAATGTGGGAGTGGGACAGGTGCTATACACTCAGAAAGCACATCGGGGCAGGACAGAAAATATCCAGCCTCTGAATTTTACCTTCAAAAACCACAAACTTTCCATTACCGTTTCTGCCGCCCTGATCAACCGTGAGACGCTTCGAAATGAGTATGAGGGGAAGGGACACATTTTTTCCACAACGACCAATGCTGAACTGATCGCCGCGATGATCGCCCATGAACTGATATCCGGCGCATCTGCAGAGGATGCATTTGTAAATACCATGATACGGCTTTCCGGCGCCTATGCCGGGGTCGCGGTCCTGGACGGCGTTTTGTATGCGTTCCGCGATCCTCTCGGCACAAAACCTCTGTGTTTTGGAAAGACCGGATTTGGACACGTCGTAGTTTCCGAGAGTGTGGCTCTCGATATCCTTTCAGCCGTGTTTGAGGCGGATGTTTGTCCAGGCGAACTTCTGACGATAACAGAAGACGGGGTGAGCCATCGTCAGGTCATGGAGTCGGATCATAAAGCATACTGCGTTTTTGAATATGTGTATATCGCCAGACCCGACTCGGTCATCGACGGGGTGCTTGTGTATGACGCCAGAAGAAAAATCGGGGCGTGTCTTGCAAAAAATCCGCCCAAAGCCGATCTTGTCTCTCCGGTGCCTGATTCAGGCATTGCGTTTGCTACCGGCTATGCATCCGAGTCCGGGATCCCGTATATCGAAGGTCTGCTGAAAAACAGATACGTCGGCAGGACCTTCATTATGCCGGCACAGAATCTCCGGGAAAATGCGGTGAGGATGAAGATGAACCCGGTCCGCCGTCACGTGACCGGGAAGTCGGTCATTCTGGTGGATGACAGTATCGTCAGAGGAACGACATCCCTTCGGATCGTTGATATGGTCAAAGACTTCGGCGCGGATGAGGTCCATCTCCGGATCGGTTCGCCGCCAATCGTTGCCCCGTGCTACTTCGGGGTCGATCTTCCGACCCGGGAAGAATTGATCGCGGCGGGTCTTGATCTGGAGTCGATCCGCGAAAAGATCCATGCAACGACATTAAAGTATGTATCGACCGAGGATCTCGTGGCTTCTATCGGCATTCCTGCAGAGGATCTGTGTATGGCGTGTTCGGGCGGGACGTTCCCTCTTGATATCAAAAATGAATGCTCCTGCTGCTGCCGGCATATCTCACCGGCACATCAGTAATTTTTTTGGGAAACTTCTTGTATCTCCAAAACCCACCGAATGGTAATGCGTCTGGAGTATACGTTAACCGAGAACGATTATATCGCGTTCAATAAATCCCATTACGCCCGTTCTCCTTCCATGAGATCCCAGTTTGCACGTTCACGCGTGTATATGGCGGGAGTGTTCTTTTTTCTGCCGGTCCTGCTTGCCGTGACCTTTTCCGGATTCACCTACATCTGGGCAGGGGTCGCCGGCGGGGTGATCACGGCCGTTCTGATCTACTGGATCTACCCGAAATTCTACTGGAAGATCATCGACAAAAATCTGAGAAAGTATCTGCGTGAAGGCAGGTCAAACGCTCCCTGGGAGATGCAGGCCGTGCTGTCTCTCGAAGAGGACGGGATGCATTTTTCGATCGGGCCAAATGCTTCTGTATCGCCGTATTCATCGGTAAGGGATATCGTGACAGAAAACGGGGCGGTGTATATCTATGTGGATTCTCTGCAGGGAGCAATCATTCCTGCAGGGGCTGCCGGGAAGGATGAGTTCGTTTCCGCACTGAAAGCAAAACTCCCTTCGAATCCATAATTTTCTTAACCTCCCCCGTCCAATCCCCTTTAGCATGATTACTGTTTTTTCCGGCGGTACAGGAACGCCCAAACTTATCCGGGGTCTTCGGCAGATCCTGCGCGATCACGAGATCACGGTCGTCGTGAATACTGCAGAGGATATCCGGATGTCTGGGCTGTATGTTTCTCCTGATATCGATACGGTCCAATATCTGTTTTCAGGACTTTTGAACACCGAATCATGGTGGGGGATCCGGGGGGACTCTTTTGAAACATTCCATGCAATGGAAAAACTTGGGTATACGGAGATGCTGCCGCTTGGAGACCGGGACCGGGCAACAAATATCGCCCGTGCGGAGTTTTTGCGGCAGGGAATGAGTCTGACCAAGGCTACAGAGAAGATCGCGAAAGGCTACGGTGTTTCAGCCAGGATCCTCCCGATGTCGGATCAGGAGGTGACGAGTTATGTTGTCTGCGAGGATGATTCCCTGATGCATTATCAGGAGTACTGGGTGAAAAGACGCGGGAATGTGGAGATCAAGGGGGTCGTGAGAAAAACTGCCGACGGTTCACAGCTGAAAACCACTCCCGAAGTGATCGCGGCGATCGAAGAAAGTGACGGCGTTATTATCGGCCCGTCAAACCCGGTGACGAGTATCGGCCCGATCCTTGAGTGCGCAGGTGTTCGCGAAGCTCTGCAGAAAAAGTTCACAGTGGCGGTAAGTCCGTTTATCGGGAACCGGCCGGTCAGCGGGCCTGCCGCCGCTTTGATGAAAGCGTGGGGCTATGAATCCACATCCTACGGGACATGGCAGGTCTATAAGGATGTTGTGGATCTGTTTATTCAGGATATCAAGGATTCGGCAATTGAAGTGCCGGGAGCTCACCGTCTGGATACGATGATGACGAATGAGAAGAAGGCGGAGTCCCTGGCGTGGGATCTGCTGTCATACTTCCCGAGAAAATAAGGAGAAAGGGAAGCGGCAGTGTGGATTCAATTCTGGAATCAGCAGGGTTGGATGCGGATAGATGAGACTCGCGATAAAATAACACGAAGGTCGGAAATCGGAGATTTGCCCGCAAGTCTTTCGACTTGCTCAGCTAAGGGAGAACCTGTCGGTTCACCACGCCCCGGCTGAGGCAGCCCCTGCGGGTCAGCCTGAAAAAAATCAGAGAGCACGCACACGGAACCCGTGTGCAGCTTTTCCCGGATCGGCTGCTTCGTAGATCGCGCGGCCGACGATGATTCCGTCAACATACTTCTTTACATCTTCCGGCTGTGCTCCCTGAGCACCGACCCCGGGCGAGTAGATCTTCATCGAACTGCCGATGACCGACCTCAGGACCGCCGTACGGTCCGGTCTTGTGGCCGGAGCGATGATCCCGTCTGCTCCGGCCTCCTTTGCCATTTTTGCCATTCTTTCGGCATTTGCCCCGCTCAGAAAATCCAGAGCGCCCGGGTGACTCATCTCACAGACCGCAAAAGCGCTTCCCCCGTGATCGTGAGCTCCGTCCACGACCGCCTGAAGAGAATCCGATCCGCAGAATGCATGGGTAATGATCCCTGAACATCCTGCCGCAAACACCTCTTCGCAGATAAGCGAGTTGGTGTTCGGGATATCGGCAACTTTGAAATCGGCAATCACCGGGATATCGGCTTTTGCCAGCTCTTTTACGATTCCCATGCCGGTTGAAAGGATCAGGGGGTAGCCGATTTTAATCGCATCCAGCTCCCCTTCGCAGGCCAAAGCTACGCGGATCGCCTCTTCTCTCCCTTTCACATCAAGGGCGAGCAGAAGTTCAGCCATTTATTTTCCCTCCAGCCGTTCCAGCGTTGCTGCAGCAAGGATCGGGAGGGTTATTGTGGCATCGCCGTATACGGTAACGCCGGTCCCTCCTTCTCCGATCTTGCCCCAGGATTTTGCCTCGTCAAGGGTCGCTCCGGAAAGTCCGCCAAGGTCGGGGCGGTCTCCGGTGAGCTGAATAACATAGGTGAAATCGTTTGGAGTCATCAACATGCTCTGAAGCGTGAAGTTCTTCGGGACGCCGCCGCCAACTAAGACCGCGCCGGCCTTTTTCACATTGAAAACCTGATTCATGAGAACATGCATATCGCCGATCGCGTCAAGGATCGTCTTGTTGTGGAACTGGGAGAACATCCAGTACTGCAGACCAAGCACTGAGTCCTGATATGCCGGGCAGTAGATGGGAACGTCATGTTTTGCCGCCGCTGCAAGAATTCCGGTGTCGAGCTCCTGACCGATCGTTTTCAGAAGGCTGCTGATCGTGATCGGCGCTTCCGGAAGTCCGCAGTAGACATCCTGAATGAACTCTTCCAGATCCTCGAACGCATCGTTTGGCAGGTAGACGTCGTAGATCCGGTTGACTTCATCGTTTCTGAGTTCGACGTCATCGCACTCGGCTTTGCCGTGATAGTGGTGACAGCCGATCGCCTCGATAACGTCATGAGTGAGGTTGGCCCCCGTCGAGGTCAGCACATCGATGTGACCTTTTTCTATCAGCGTTGATACTATCCCTCCCATCCCGGCCGGGACCATTGCCCCGGAAAGAGCGAAGAATTTGGTCATGTCAGGATCAGAGAGCATTTTTTCATAGACTTCAACGGCGTGGAAGAGGCTTCCTCCGTTGTATGCTCCTGCTTTTCCCATCTCACAGACGAGTTCATTTACGGTCATATCGCCGCGTGGGATAAACTGCTTGACCTGGGTGCTACAATGTTTATGCATGATTTTGACCTTTTGCTGGATAAGGTTGGTCGGGTATGCCCATATAGGTATGTCTTGTTTTTGGCAGGGTGAGGATAGATCCCGGGGATGCTGGACAGAGGAGTGAGGGTGTGAAGGGCAACCCATCATCAGTCTGATGCATAATATGTATTATTTTTTGATTTTAAGCTGTATTTAGCGAGTGATGCAGGATTGTATGCGTGTTTTTCGTCCACCTGCACCGGCCGTTCATCACACGCAGTTCAGTTTTGAGCAGCGGATCGACGAAACCGACCCGTCGGAAAAAACGCCTTTCATCGAAACATCCCGCTCCCCCGCAATCCCGCGGGCAGCTCCCGAAAATGTACATGTATTATTGACAACGGCCTGACGTGCCTCCTCATCCGAAAGCCTCAACCCCTCGATACAGATGATGACCTCCAAAAGATCCGCCGCATCCTCCCCGCAGGCGATAAAAACCACCACATCCTCACCGACAACAGAAACCTCCGCCCCCACATCCTTTTTCAGCATCGGATTCTGTACAAACAGGTTTGTACTCAGCACCCCCGTACTCGCCAGACCAATAACTATCAGGATAAGCAGAGCTATCAGAATGATCGTCGCGGACGTCATGGTCTTTCCTTTCCTGATCCTGGAGCTGGGTCGTTTGTTCATAATACAGCTGTCTTCTCCCCCTGCAGACTGCCGATAGAAGCCTGTGCTTCCCGATTAAGCCATCCATTCACCGACTTTTTCACACCTTTTTGCTTCTTACCGCCAAGCCAAAGCCGGAAGCTCGCCGTGAAATGTAAAAAATCGTGATACAATCTAACAATGGAAATCAAGATTGATTAATCTTTCCGTCATGGTAAAATCAGGATGGAAAAACAACGCGAAAAAATATAAAAAAAATGCTTACTGAACAATTGGTGAGGGCAGCAGTATCCACACTGCTTTGTACTCCACATCCCCCACCTAACAGTATTATATGACGTTAACTGCTTTTAATCTTACCGTCTTTCCCTGAGAGAACACCCTGTTTTCTCAGGTCTGAGACGACTCCGGACA
>JAYFOG010000001.1:0-7431 GCA_034932965.1 Methanocorpusculum sp. | reverse complement strand
TCATAAAAAAATGGGGTGGCCCAGATTCGAACTGGGGTCAAAGCGTCCCAAACGCTCTAGGATGGACCAGGCTACCCTACCACCCCCCTGTTGCCCAATACTATTAGTGTTCTTCCTTAAAAAGTGATGTGTATGGTGCTTCGCCGATCCGGATATGATTGTATTTATACAATCGGGAAGCGGATCATCGTCTGGCCGACGATGGTCCCGGCAAACTCGCCTTTGAGGAGGGCTTTTTCGATAAGTATGGGCTCGCGTCCGTCGATCACAACAAGAGGGATGCAGCTTCGTTCGGTGATCTTTGCAGCCACGAGGTCGATGACCATATTCGATCCGGCGCACATCTTTTCTTTCATGATCAGATCGATAAGTCCCTGGGGGCTGAGGAGATCATGCTTCTTTGCTGTTTTATCCTTCTTCGGGTCCGCGGTATATATTCCGTCGATCGCGGTCATATTGATCATCATGGAGGCCCCGATCTCCTCTGCAAGTACTGCAGCGACGGCGTCGGTGGTCTGACCAGGCGTAACGCCGCCCATGATCACGATCTTTCCGGACACGGCCGCGGTCTTTGCTTCGCGGTAGGACTCGGCAACGACCGGATATGCATATTCTTTGAGAGCGCCGATAAGAAGCGCTGCATTGATCCGGGTGACCAGGATCCCGATCTCGTCTGATGAGGCTTCGTCCAGCCCGATATCCCTGCAGGCATCGATGTATCTTCGGGCTTCTCCTCCTCCGCCGACAACGGCAAAGATCTGGATGCCGGCTTTGGTGAGGTTTATCAATGATTCAGCCCATTCTTTCAGGCGGTGTGCGTCAAGTGACGGTACTAGGACCGATCCTCCTACAGAAATAACAACCCTCGTCATAAATTGTCCTAGTTATGTGTTCCTTCCCGACATATATGTAGTGTGTGTTCAAAGGGCCTGAAGGGGCAGCGGGCGGGAGAAATTTTGATTCTCGTAAAAAAATATACCGGGAGTATCACTCCGAGAGGATCAGAACGCGCCAGGTCTGTCCGCCGAACTCGAGGGTGTCCCAGACGACGGTCTTTTGGACCAGTTCATCCGATCCGGTCTTATGATAGGTATATCCCGTTGTCCCGGAGGGTTCTGCTATGATGTGCTCAACCGCGGTTTTTACATCAATTGGGTATGACGGGTCGGTCAGGATATTTTTGCCTCGTTCGCCCAGATCATAATCATATACCTGAAGGCCGTCGGTCTGCAGGACGCAGAGATGATAGCCGTATGTCTCGAAGATATGCCGTTCGATGCCGCCAAAAAGTTTCGAGCTGTCAAACGACATGGAGATGTAGCCTTTCCATTTTCCATCGGCGCAGACCGGTGCTGAGAGGACCGAGGAGTTTGTTCCGTCGTCCAGATGGACATATTCAGTAAGGGCGATCGTTTTTCCGCTAAAGTAAGCTTCGTCTGTTCCGTAGGAACTCTGATCTGAACCGACAGACGAGAGGATGATATCGGGATAAACGGAGACGACGATCATATTCTCGTCTGTGTACAGGATCGTCTGGGCGAGCGGGGATCTCTGATACAGATCGGCAAGCACCTGTTTTGAGGTGTCCGCACCGGTTTTGCCGGCGGCGATCTCTCCGGCCGCCTGGATCATGTATGCTGCGTTTTCGCTCAGCGAATGGTTTGTCAGGGATAATGCTTCTGAAACGGCTTTTTCCTGTGATGTGTCTTTTGTATCGACACAGCCTGCGGAGATGACTGCGGTGAATACAATAAGGCCGATGATCAGCAGAAGGAGTGGTCGCATGCGCTATTTTATGACAAGTGCAGGGAAAAGAGTTTCGAAAAACGTGGGGTCGGTGAGATTTGAACTCACGATCGACGGGTCTCTCCGACAAGCGAACATGTTCGGGAGCAGTGAGTTAGATCAGTGCTCCAGCGGGTCATCATCAAATCAGTAGACCCGATAGTTCATCATACGCTAAGACCGCTGGAGCCCGTCGCCATTCCGGACTAGGCCACGACCCCGCCAGCTTTCTTATACAAATTCAGCGTATACTGATTTAAGCGTTGTGTTTCCTGATCGGAGCCTTAGATTTGGGTGATGAAGATGATGACGAGGAAAACAGCCATTATGATTATGAAGATCAGAAGGTAGAGGAGATCGTGTTTTGTGTCGGCAGCCGCTTTCTGCTGAACAGGCACGCGGATGATCTCCTCGTCGATCTCTTTGTAAGGATGTTCCCTTTCGAGCTGTTCGAACTCGGCACGCTCTTCTTCGGTGAAATCCGGCTCAGGTTCCAGCTTCTCGTTCACGATTATGTAATTGTCTCTCACAAACCTTATTGTATCTGCTGGTCTATCTGATTTTGATGGTTAAACTCGGTGAAAATTTTAAGCCGGAGGCGAAGTACACTTCGTATCTGGCGCTTGCAAGCGTAGCGGCAGTGGTTCTTATCTGGGCATGCTGTGTCGGATGGGTCTATTTCGTAGCATTGGGCGAGCCGGTTTTCGTTCTGATCGGTCAGATATCTCTCGGCGTTCTCGCAGCGATCCTGATTTTCGTTCTGATCTGGTCGCGTCTGTATTACGCTTCGGTCGTATATCATCTGAATGATACGGAGATGACCTGGAAACGCGGTGTCTGGTTTAGAAAAACCGGGATCGTTCCCTACAACCGCATCACGAACGTGGATATCGTTCAGGGCCCCGTGATGCGGATGTTCGGGATCTCGAATTTAAAGATCGAGACCGCCGGCGGAAACGCAGGGAAGAGTTCGGCCGAGATCCAGCTCGAAGGCATCGCCGATCCCGAGCCGCTGCGTGCCATGATCATGGATTTTGTCCGCGGCAATGCCCCGAGCCCTGCGGCGACCGGTGTCGATTTCGGCAGACGTTCTGCTCCTGCGGATATGCAGGCGCTTCTCGCCGAGGTCACGGCGATTCGTAAGCTTCTGGAAGCAGAGAGAAAATAAGATTTGTCAGCTTCCCTGTCCGCAGATCTATTTAGATCCTTCCGCTCCTTTTTTTTCCAAAAAGCCCCTGACGGAAACCCTTTTTACCTTTTCTGCCTAAATACAAAGTATGTGTAACGTAAAAGGTACCAAAACCGAAGCAAACCTCCAGACCGCGTTTGCCGGAGAGTCCCAGGCACGAAACAAGTACAACTATTATGCCTCCCAGGCCAGAAAAGAAGGCTATAATCAGATCGCCGACATCTTTGACGAGACCGCCAACAACGAAAAAGAGCACGCAAAACTCTGGTTCAAACTCCTCCACGGCGGCGAAGTCCCCGACACGATCGCAAATCTCAAAGATGCGGCAGACGGTGAAAAGTATGAATGGTCCGACATGTATGCAGGATTTGCCAAAGATGCCGCGCAGGAAGGCTTCCCGGAACTTGCAAAACTGTTCGCCGGGGTCGCCATAATCGAAAAATCCCATGAAGAACGGTACAGAAAACTTCTTGCCAACATCGAGCTCGGCAAAGTATTCGCCCGCCCGGAGAAACAGCAGTGGCACTGTGCAAACTGCGGTCATATCCACACCGGTGAAAAAGCTCCTGAGGAGTGTCCGGTCTGCAAACACCCGCAGGCATACTTCGAGATCAGAAAAACCAACTACTGAAACCCCCCCTCCTCTATTTTTCAAGTTCCGTACAGGAGCGGATCTTTCAAAAAACCTGGAAAAAAAGTCCTGATGTTCAGAACCCGAACACCAGTGACAAAATAATATATGCCAGGAATGAAACCGCCGCGGCACACGGGATCGTGATGATCCAGGCCGTCACCATCTGACGAACAGTGCCCCAGTTCACCGCTCCGATACCGCGGGTCATCCCGGTACCCATGATCGTTCCGCTCGCCACATGCGTCGTCGAGACAGGAACTCCAAACGATGTCATAAAAGACAAAACGGCTCCTCCCGAAACTGCCGCGGAAAAACCCTGATAAGGCAGGATCCTCGTGATCCCCGATCCCATCTTTTTAATGACACGCCAGCCCCCTGACATGATCCCTGCGGCGATCGCAAAACCCGAAAGAAGGATCACCCAGAGGGGGAGCTCGCCGTTCGACGCAACAAGACCCGTCGAGATCAAAATAGCGAGAATGATACCCATTGCATTCTGGGCATCGTTACCTCCAAGACTTGCCGCCTGGAACCCGGACGCCAGAACCTGCGCCCGCTGAAACCATTTGTTCAGCAGCATAGGGTGCGAGGAACGCTTCGCCGTGATCCGTGTTAAGATCGTTGTGAATGCATACGATACGAGCAGCCCGAGGATCGGTGATACACAGATGAACAAAAGGATCGCAATCAGCCCCGAAAAAACAAAAATTCCCAGCATCATCGCAATCGGAACTGCGATTATAGCTCCGACGCCCGCACCGATCATCAGAAACAGTTTTACCGAATCCTTAAAGATCAGTGCGATCACCGTCATCAGGCCACCTCCAACGATCGCTCCAATGATCAGATAATAGACCATCCCGATCGCCATTTCCGCAGTCGGCCAGTTCACGACTGAAAGACCGCCTGCCGCCATGCCAGCTCCCATCAGACCGCCCACAAGAGAATGCGAAGATGAGACCGGGATACCGTAGTTCGAACAGAAGTTCACCCAGAAAACAGCTCCGCAAAGGCCGATCAAAAGAAGAATGGGGGTGAAGATCTCCGGATTTACGATCCCTTTCCCAATAGTTTTGGCAACTGCGGTCGAGAAAATGAACGGGCCTGCAAAACAGCAGACAGAAGCGAGAAGGATCGCATATCTCGGTGAAAGCGCCCTAGTCGCAACTACGGTCGCAACAACATTGGACGCATCGTTTCGCCCGTTCGAAAAGTTGAATGCGAGCGCGATGATGATCCCGAGAATAACAACAATAAACGTGACGGTATCCATACTTCACTCACGTGTGACGAATCAGGATCGCGGAAAATACAACGGAAACATCTTCGCATTTGTCGGTTGCGATCTCCAGGTGTTCATAGATATCCTTGAGTTTGATGATGTCGACGGGATCATTGGATTTGAACAGATTTCTGATCGCATTGGAAAGGATCTCATCCGCCACGTTCTCAAGCCGGTTGATCTCGATACAGCAGCCTTTGATCGTCTCCGTATCTTTGAGCGTGCGAAGACCGCTTATTCCGGTTTTGATCTCATCTGCCGCCTGCCTGATGCATTTTGCAAACTCGATCATGAACTGATCGGTCTTTTTCACTTCATAGATTAGAAGCATGCGTGCCCCGTCATCGATGTAGTCGATCACATCATCCAGCGCGGTAACAAGCCGGGAGATCTCTTCGGGTTCAAAAGGAGTGATGAACGTCCGGTTCAGTTCATCATAGGCTCTGTGGGCGATCGCATCTCCCTGATGCTCGATCTCCTTCATCTTCCGGTATTTTTCTTCGATATTCGTATAGTCGGCAAATATATCGACCAGCAGCTCAGCCGCGGTGCAGACAACGGATGCCTGTTCTTCAAACAGTTCAAAAAAAATCTTGTCCTGCGGTACGATTATGCTTTTTAGACCCATCAGTTACCCCTGATTACCCATACATTCGTTTGGCATCTTACATCAAGGTTATCATATATGAAATATAGGAAAGCTATATCCCCTATTGGCTGTTGAATGAAGTCTTTATACCCTCCCGGCGCAAACACTACTGCAGAGATTATACCTATGTTCTTAATTGGTGAAGCACTCGTTGGCGATGGAGCGGAACTCGCTCACATCGACCTTATGATCGGAGATAAAAACGGACCGGTCGGCATGTCATTCGCAAACGGTCTGACGCAGCTTTCTGCCGGTCACACTCCACTTCTCGGCGTTATCCGCCCCAACCTCCTGCCAAAACCGGCAGTTCTGATCGTTCCGAAAGTAACGCTCAAACACACCGAGCAGGTCACCCAGATCTTTGGTCCCGCACAGGCCGCGGTTTCCAAAGCAATAGCAGATGCATTGGAAGACGGCGTCTTTGAGGGTATGGATGTTGAGGAAAACGTCATTGTTGCAAGTGTTTTCATCGACCCCTCGGCAAAAGACTTCAATAAACTCTACCGTTTCAACTACGGAGCAACGCGCCTCGCACTCTCCCGCGCGCTCGATAAGTTCCCGGATGTAGCCACGGTCCTGAAAGAGAAGGACAGAGCAGCCCACGGTGTTATGGGATTCAAGGTCCAGCGCCTGTGGAACCCGCCGTATCTCCAGGTCGCCATGGATCTTGTCGATATGAAGCAGGTCGAGCGTGTTTTGACCGGCGTCCCGCAGAACGATCACGTCATCTTCGAGGCAGGCACCCCGCTGATCAAACAGTTCGGTCTTAGCGTTATCGGCGAGATCAGAAAGATCCGCCCGAACTGTTTCATCGTAGCCGACTTGAAGACCCTGGATACAGGCAACCTTGAGGCACGCATGGTCTCGAACGCAGGCGGAGATGCCGCAGTCGTTTCCGGTCTTGCTCCGGTAGAGACCATCGCAGCTTTCATCAAAGAGGCAAAGAAGTGCGGAATCTACGCGATCATCGATATGCTGAATGTCGAAGAGCCTGCAAAACTTATCGAGTCCCTCGGTCAGATGGGCGGCGCAGCACTTCTCCCGCAGTATGTCGAGATGCACCGTGCTATCGATAAGGAAGCAACCGGCGATTACAGCTGGGGAGATATCAGGAAGATCAAGGAAGTTGCAAAGAACTACAATGCAAAGATCCTTGTCGCAACTGCAGGCGGTATCCGTCAGCCGGTCGTGAAGAAAGCACTCGCGGCAGGAGCAGATATCGTTGTCGTCGGCAGAGCGATCACCGCAAGCAAGGATATCAAGAATGCAGCAGAAAGCTTCCTTGAGGAACTCGACTCAGAAGAGATCGATCAGTTCCGTATCATGACCGACTTCTAAACCGGTCATACCCGCGGCTTATGCCGCCAGCCTATTTTTTTTACCGTTCCTGTTTTTCTGAATAGGAGTTACGCGGTGTGCTTTCTCATGCTTCCACACCCAGCGATATACTCCACGAATTGTATCCTCAACAATCGTTACATATTTCCCATCTGAATACTTCCCTCCAGATGAACTACCGGGAATCGTATTGGCCCCTCAGCAAATAGGATATCCCGCCGCGGGCCGACTCGCAAGTCTAACGACTTGCTCAGCTGAGATCGCCGGCTATGCCGTCGATCCGCCTTCGCGCCGGAGTCGCGGCCCCGCACCCCCAGATCAAGAAAAGGGATTGTTCATCTATTTTTTGCAGAAAAAAAGACATGCAAGATAAGAAAAACCCGCAAGCGGGTTTTTCCTCAGCATTTTTCCAGAGAGGGTGCGATTCTGCGTAGGCGAAGCCCAAATGGGCAAAGCCCATTTGAGGCGGCACGCAAATCTTCGATTTGCACGCATCAGCCGAAGCAGAGCACCCGAACGCAAGAAAAATGCGATTCGCGTGAATTCGCGGAGAT